>CAYWJE010000020.1:0-23052 GCA_964458525.1 uncultured Verrucomicrobiota bacterium | reverse complement strand
TTTTAGTCACGCGTTTCTGCGACATTACAAAACCGCCGCCGGCCCGCGGTCTGCCGCCGTCGCCGGGCAGGTGGTTATCCGAAGCATTTCGGGACTCAAGTCGAACGAGCGGCTCAGAACTCCGGACTATAAGACCAGTTCCCCGGAATCACAGAGCAGGGGAAAAAATTGGGCTTGCATAACGGTGGAATACGAGACCTCCGATGACTGGACCGACGAGCTCGAGTTTCGCTATTTCGTGTTGTTGCCGGATCCCGCAACAAAGGCTTATCTGCTTTTTACAAAAACTGTTTCGTATATCGAAATCGCCAAGGGCAAACATTGTAGCACGGTTTTTATCAGGCCCAATACGCTGCTGCGCTACGGCGAAATAGAGCGGGCCGCAGTGGAGGTCTGGGCGGCAGGGAAAAGAGTTGCCATGTCCAGCAATCCTTCCGACGACGGCACACAGCCCTGGTGGCAGGTGGCCGTGGTCAGCGGCAAGGTGAAGGTCATGGATAACATGATCATGAACAGGGCGGAGAGCCCTTTCGCATTCGTGGCTTACGAGAATTACGAGACGATTAAGGGGAAGTGAGATGTTTGTAACCGTTCACGGTTCACAGTTCACCGTTCATAGTTGCAGAGAAGAGGGAATTACAATTAAAGTACCCGTTCACGGTTCATAGTGCTTGAATTCGAGAAGAAAAGAAAAGCATCCAAGAAGCCTGAAAAACCGTGAACCGTGAACCGTGAACGGGTACAACCATCAAAAATCAGAATGAGCTTGTTTAAATCCAATAGAGTTCTGGCAATTGACGTGGGGGCGAGCGGCCTTAAGCTGGCCGAGTTCTCCGCGGTCAAGAACGGCGTCGAAATCGTAAATTTCGGCGTTCACTCCTTCGTCGCCGAGCCCGGCAGCGATATTGATACTTCCCTTGAAATAATGGAGGGCATTCAGACTGTTCTCAAGGCCAGAAAAATCCGCCCTGCGCCCGTGGTACTTTCCGTCACCGGCCAGTCGGCGTTCATGCGGCTCGTGAAGCTGCCTCCCGTGCCGCCCGGCAAGATCCATAAAACTGTTGAATACGAAGCGCTTCAGAATGTCCCGTTTCCGATCAACGAGGTGGTGTGGGATTACCAGTTGATGGGCAGTTCGGCTGACGAGCTGAACGTGATGCTGGTCGCCATTAAAACGGATATCGTCCAGAGCATAACGGATTCCGTGGAGGCGGCCGGACTGGAACTCGAGCTGGTTGATGTCGCTCCCATGTCGCTTTATAACGCTGTGCGCTACAACTACGACGAGCTCGAGGGCTGTACCCTCGTGATTGATATTGGTTCCCGCGCCACCAACCTCGTTTTTATCGAGGAGGGGCGCTTCTTCAGCCGCAACCTCCCCGTGGTGGGAACCGGAAATGGAATTACACAACAGTTGATGAAGGAATTTGATCTTTCGTTCAAGGATGCCGACGAACTTAAGTGCGCCCACGCAAGCGTTGCCTTCGGCGGCGCCTATGAAGACCATGCGGATATGGTCGTCTCCCGCGTGTCCAAGGCCGTGCGAAGCGCCATGACAAGGCTCCACGTCGAGGTGGAACGTTCCATCAATTTCTACCGGACCCAGCAGGGCGGCGCGCCGCCCAGAAATATTCTGCTTGCCGGCGGCACTTCGATCATCACGAGAATGGACGAGTTTTTTAAGGAGAAATTGAGGCTGGATGTTGATTATTTCAACCCGTTCAAGAACGTTTTCGTCAATGAATCGCTCGCCGCGGAGGAGGTCGCGGGGGTCGCCCACCTCATGGGCGAGACAGTGGGCGTTGGGTTGCGACACTTCCTGCCGTGCCCACTCGAAATCAACCTCGTGCCGCCGAGAATAATTGCCGAAAAAAAATTCCGCAGGAAACAGCCGTTTCTCGTGGCTGCCGGCTTTTGCCTCGCCCTTGTGTTCTTGTGCTGGGGCGCATACTTTTCGCGAATGGCGCAGCTTATCGGCGACCACAAGGAAAATGTCGTTTCGAGCATAGTTCAGCTCGAGTCGGTGGAGAGAAACCTGCAGCCGATCGAGGCCAGGAAATCCGAATTGCAGATGAAAACCAGGGAGCTTGCCGCACTCGTTCCGATCCGCACGGAATGGCTCGCGGTTTTCGACAGCATTCATTCGGCGCTGATGGACGGCATGTGGCTGGTTTCCATCACCCCCGTAGCGGGTCCAATGCCGGACCAGGAACAGGTCGAGACTCTGGACCCGATCGAGGTGAGGCGCATACAGCAGCGCATCGCCCAGGGACATGTTCCTTACACCCGGATCGTCATTAAAGGCCTGATTTTCGCCGATAAGGCCACCGATAAGTCCATCAGCGAGTTCAGGGATAAATTGCGCGAGGCTGAATGGTTCACCGATGATACGGAAATTCAATGGCTGTCTCTTCTCCATCAGGATGACTACGCCAGGGAGTTTATTATCGAAATTGCGCTTGCTAAGCCGCTGATTTGAGGGATTCTGATTTGAGCTTTTTGAAGAAATACTTGTTTTTCACGATTTTCATCGCGATGGTTATCGCGCTGATGCTCGTAGCCGCCTTTAAGCTGGCATCCTCCGCAAAAACCTTTAAAGGTGAGAAACGGGAGCTTCAAGGCGCGATAGCCAGGCTGCAGCAGCTCCACAGTCGCAACCCATATCCATCCGCTGAAAATGTCCGGAAAGAGTCCGAAAACGTGGACGATCTTCTCCAGGTCTACTCGTCGTTGACCGATTTGTTGAGAAGGGACCAGGTTGACGAGGAGGTCATGGAGGCGCCGGACTTTATGCCGCTGCTCGAAAAGACCCTCCGCAGCATGCGCGCTAAACTCGATGGTGCCAGGATAAGTGTTCCGGCGAACTTTGCTTTCGGTTTCGACCTCTATGCCGGCGGACAGCTCCCCGTGTCGGACGATATTCCCAGACTTGTCCAGCAGCTTAGAATTATAGAATTGCTCTGCGGTGTGCTGGCCGATTCCGGCATAGCGGATTTAAGCATGATCACCCGCGAGGTATTCGAGACCACGGATGCGACGCCAAAGACCGGCAGGGCGGGCCGCAGGGGGGCAACGGAAGCGCCGACCGTGATAACGAGCGCGGACGGGGCCCCGGAAATGCCTTATTCGACCCAGTTGTTCAAGCTGGTTTTCAAAACTCGTGAACACGCATTTTTCAGCGTGTTGAACCGCCTTGCTTCCAGCCCCATGTTCATGGCGGTTACCTCGGCCTCTATTGCCAGCAAGGGTCAGGATATCAAGGCGCAAATGGTTTCAAGGCCCGTCGTGCGACAGGAACCGGGAGCGCCGGCCGTTTCTTTGGAGGACCTCCCGCGAGATCAACGGGTTATCCTGAGAAAAGAGGATTTGGAGGTCACACTGGAAGTGGAGGTCTATCACTTCCCGACGGTGATGGCTTTTCGCTGAGTTTTCGGGGATTTTGATCGAACAGGAAATCATGATGGACATAAAAGAAACAGGCAAGTGGTTGCTGGCGGTCTACGATAAGTTCATCCTTTTCGTGGCGCTGCTTAGTCTGCTGGCTTCTTTTCTTCTGCTCAATGTGCTCGTGGATCGGGAGAAGACAAGTCTCGCGGCCGCGCGCGCCCAAGGGCCGCAGGGACCCACTTGCGATGCGGTGTCGCTCGATACTAAAAAGCTGCGGGAGAGCATGGAAGATCTGGGACAGCCCTTGCAGACGACCGAATGGACTAACAGGCTGATGGTGCCCGAGATCCGCGTTACGTGCGTGGCATGCGGCCGGCCGATTCCTTACGATTCTGACAAATGCCCGTTCAGAAACTGCCTCGCTCCTCAGCCGGGCAGTCCGGACGAGGAAAAAAAGGACAGCGATCTCGACGGCATGCCCGACTGGTGGGAGAAAAAATACGGCCTGAATCCCTTCAACCCGGATGACGCCCACCAGGACGCGGACAAGGACGGCTTCAGCAATCTTGAGGAATTCCTGTTCGGAAGCGATCCGATGGACCCGGAAAACTCGCCTCCCCCCGTGGCTAAGCTCAGGTTGCTCAAGGTGGGAAGGCGCCCTATGCCACTCAGCTTCCAGGGCGTTTCCAAGTCATCCGACGGCGAACTTATTTTCACTCTCAAACATAACACCAGACGCCAGGATTATCACTTGAGAATGGGCCAGGAGGTAGACGGTTACGAGGTGGTTGGCTATGAACAGAAGGAACAGAAAGTCAAGAAACAGGGTTTCGCGGAGCTGGTTCCGGTGGACGTGTCGGTCCTTAAGCTGCGCAGGAACGGAAAGGATACCGAGCTGACAATTTATCGCACCGATCATCGCGGCGAGCCGGCTGCTCAGCTGGTTTTTCTGATAGACGGCTCCGAGTATATGGTCACAGCCGGCGATGAAATTAAATTGAGAAAAAATGTGTACAAGGTTGTTGACATCGGTCAGAATGCTGTTATTGTCAACGATGTTAAAACTGGTCTGGAAGTTTCCGTGGAAATGCCGCTCGCGCATGAAAAATAGGTCGAAGAAATAAGGTGGTCGCTGATGAAGCCACGCTATTGCATTATTGCCGCCGTTGCTCTCATGTCGGTATTTCCCTTGTCGGCTCTGCTTGCACAGGAAAACGCCGACTTAGCTCCCGAAGCGTCGGTTGATGAGGTGGGCTATTTTACTGAACAGGTTCCGGCAACACCGGCCGAAGTGACCGGCGGAAGCGATGAGATAGCCAGGGACGAAGTCGCCGAGCCGGCAGCAGTCGAGACACTCCCTTTCGTTGCTGACGTTGTTCCTGCTGTTGCGGAGGATGAGGATTCCTCAGATCCCGAAGAGTTTGAAGTGGATCGCGCTCCCGCGCAGTCGGATGCCGCTGATTTTTCTGAATCCGATGGCGTTTCTGAAACCCTGCCCATTGATTCTTCTGATTCCGTTATTGAACCTCCAGCCGAAGAAAATGCCGACTCGCAAAATGTTTTCGATATCGACCGCGAGGCGCCGCCTGTGCGCGAGAATGAACAGACCGCCGAACCCAAACGCTCCTTCTGGGGCCGCCTGTTCGGAAGCAAAGCCGACAAACCCGCGCAGGAAGAGCCGGAAGCTGTTGTCACGGATGCGGCTGCCGAAGAGCAGCCCGAGGATGCTGAAGTTGTTGATGCCGCAGAAGCTGAACCGAGCCCTCAGCAGATAATGGCCATGCAGGAAGAGGTCCGCAGGCAGGCGGCCGAAATACAGGCCATGCGAAGCTTCAAGCAGGCCGATCAGGCGATGGAACGCGACGATTATTCCGTTGCTTTGACTCATCTTAATATGGGCATGAGCGTTATGCCCGTGCGCCCGCAAACATTGACGATTCGCGAAAACGCAAGGAAGAAACAGGCGGATTGCGCATACCGCATGGCCTTGAACTACTATAAGGAAGGGCTTGTCGTCGAGGCTAAGGATTCCATCAATCGCGCAAACGAGTATTATCCCGCCGACAGGCGCGCATCAAAACTGGGCGAACGCATTGCCCGTGAGGAGGCAAAACAGGATCCAGGGGTGGTGCCGCCTAAACACGTCGGCAAGACAGACGAATTTGTTGGCAAGCATGCCAGAATCAAGGCCGCGATAAAACGCGGCAGGCAATACATGGAAGTTAAGGAATACGAGAAGGCCAAGTATGAGTTCCGCTCCGTGCTGGCGGAGGATTCCTTCAACGAGGATGCCATTGCCAACCTCAAGAAGATTTCAGAGTGGGAGTATGACGTCGAAACGAAGATGTGGGAGGCCACCGAGAAGGATATGATAACCCAGGTTCGTGCCGCCTGGACCCCACCCCTCCGCCAGGAAATAGCGCCGCCCCAGCTGGAACCCGAGGGAACCACCATTATTCCACCCAGGCGCCGCAGGCTGATGGATAAGCTTAACAGTATCGTCATTCCGCAGCTTGATTTCAGGCAGGCTAATATAGTTGACGTGGTGCAGTACCTGGTCCAGCAGAGCATAGCCGGCGACTCGAAGTCGGCGCTTACAGAGCGCGGCGTCAACCTTATCCTGAATCTCAAGAGGCCGGGCGAAAGCGAGACATTTGAAGCCGCACCAGCCCGAAGTGCGAATGCTGATCCGTTCGCGGAAGAGGCCGCCCCTTCGGCGCCCCTCGCACTGGGCGTCCCTTCCGTCACGCTCAGTCTGCGCAACATCCTTCTTGTTGACGCCATCAAGTACATTACAGAGGTCACCGGTCTTAAGTATCGGATCGAGGATGATGTCGTGGTGATCACGCCCGCCGATGTCGTGGTCGGCACGGTTATCACCAGGACGTACAAGGTTCAGCCCACGATTCAGGATGTCTTTATGAGCAGCGCGCCCAGCGGCGAGGGCGCCGGGTTCCTCGATCTAGGCGCCGCTTCAACAACAGAGCGGGCGGATGTGAAAAGCTTCTTCGTAGAGGCAGGCGTTGCCTTCCCGGCCGGCACCTCGATCATGTATAAGCAGAACATCAATCTTCTCATTGTGTCAAACACGGAGGAGAATCTGGAGCGCGTTGAGCATATCCTCGCCATGCTGGACGTGATTCCCACGCAGGTGGAGATAGAGGCTCGCTTTGTCGAAATCGGGCAAAAGGACCTTATGGAACTGGGCGTTGAGTGGCAGTTGACGGATAATTGGCAGATTGCCCAGGAAGTAGGAGCCGGCGCGCCCGTTCCACTCAGCTCCAGAGAGCGTATTCAGGTCAATAAAAATGACCTCGGCAAGGGCATGAGGTTTCTTGCTTCGGATGGAACCGGAGCCCAGAAGGGTGGAGATCTCTCGAGTATTCTCTCGATTTCCAGCATTCTTACCAATCCTGAGATGACTTTCATTCTGCACGCCCTTGAACAGAAGAGCGGGGTGAACCTGCTTTCAGCTCCGAAGGTCACAACCAAGAGCGGCGCGAACGCGGAAATTAAGGTGGTCAAGGAACTTATCTATCCCACTGAATTCAATATCGAAACGGCGGATGTGACTTCCGGTTACACGGGCATCACGCCCACCTACACGGTGCCCGGCTCCTTCGAAGTGCGCGATGTTGGCGTTATGCTTAACGTGACCCCGGTTGTGAGCCCGGACGGCTACACGATCGACCTCACTATGCAGCCGCAGGTGGTTGAGTTGGCCGAGTGGATGAACTACGGTTATACAAGACGCGAGGCGGACGGCTCCGAGCAGACTGTCGCTATGCCGCAGCCGATCTTTCATAGCCGCACGATCTCCACCAGCATTTCGATATGGGACGGCCAAACGGTCGTGATGGGCGGACTTATCACCGAGGGCCAGATTACCACAGAAGATAAGGTTCCGTTCCTCGGCGATTTGCCGCTCATAGGATACCTCTTCAAGACGAAGACCAGCCAGAGCGAGAAACGCAATCTGCTCATTTTCGTGACGGCGCGGCTGGTTGACCCGGCCGGCAACAAGGTGCAGACCGCCACGGGAGGCTCTGCTTCGCGCTGACAGCTTCGGCCCGCCGTATTTATCAGGCATGACCTGAGTTGTTTGCCTTTTATCCTATATGGAGCAGTTCAACTGCTCTTTCCAGGTTTATCAATGACTTCTACGCTTCTCGTCGTTGATGCCATGAGCGTGGCATACCGGACCTTCCACGCCATAGCCGATCTCTCAACCGCCGCGGGCCGCCCCACGAACGCGGTCTATGGGTTTGTGAAGAGCATGGGCCACGTGCGTCGAACGTGGAACCCATCGCATTGCCTGGTGGTGTTCGATGGCGGCGCGCCGCGCGCACGCCTGGAACTTCTTAAGGAATACAAGGCGCAAAGACCGCCCATGCCGCAGGCCTTGAAGGAACAGCTTCCGGCGATAACGGAATACCTTGATTGCGCGCGCATCCACCACGCCCGCATGGAGGGCGAGGAGGCGGATGACGTTATGGCGTCCGTCGCTGTCAGCGCGGAAAAGGCGGGGATAAGAACGCTGATAATGACAAGCGATAAGGACCTGATGCAGGTGGTTGACGACCGCATTTCGATCCTGCCGCCAGGCAAGGCTGATGTTGCCATCGATCCGGCACAGGTGAAAGATAAAACAGGGGTTCAGCCGGGTCAGATTGTTGATTGGCTGGCCCTTGTCGGCGACAGCTCGGACAACATTCCCGGCGTGCCGGGTGTGGGCCCTAAGACTGCCGCGCGATGGCTTAACGAATGGGGCGCACTGGACTCTGTTTTTGAGCATCTCGACAGCCTGGGACCTGAAAAGTTGCGAGCCGCCCTTGCAGGGGCCAGGGAGACCGTCAAAAGGAACCTCCTGATGATGAAGCTGAACCTCGCGCTGGACTGCGGAATCGCAATCGCTGACATGAAGTGCGCTGGCCCCGATGAAATGCGCCTGCTCAGATTCTATGAAGCCCAGGAGTTCCACTCGCTCGCCGCCGACTTGCGCGCCCCGAGGCTACTGTAGTGCCTCATCGGCACACATGAAAGAATCCGAAGTGCAAAGATTCAGAATCCTTATCATCACATGTTCCCTGGCGGCACTCTTTGTCTGCGGCCTGGCGATCCGTATCGCGGTAATGCGCGCACAGGCGCCTCGCGGCGAATCTCTTCCGCCCTTCACGCTCGAAAGCGCGCTTCAGTTCCGGCTGGTGAGAATGCTTCTGGAAGACGGAAAACTGCCGGTCCGGGACATGGCAATCCAAATTCCCGATGGCGTGTTGACGGCGGAAACCTACACCGTCGGGGCGGAATACGTCTATGCCCTTCTCTCGCGGATCCTGCCCCGGTCATATCCGATCGAGTGGAGACTGCGCCTGGTTTCGGCCGCATGGTTCTCTCTGGGCATTCCCTTGTTCAGTTTGTGGCTACTGTGGTGGCTTGGATCATGGCGGGGCGCGTTGATCGGGGGTGCCTTCTATGCCGTGGCGCTCTCCGCCGTGATCCGTTCGACCGGCCAGGAGCTGTCGCATGAAAATTTCGCGCTGCCCCTTCTGATTGGACATTTCGCGATGAACGCGCTGGCAGAATCCCGGTCGCGCGGCAGGCTGTTCTGGACGGCAACCGTCCTTTCGGCCGTCCTGCTCGGCTGCGCGGCGGCGACCTGGGATATGATCCAGTTCTATCTTCTGCTCTGGGCCGCGCTCGGGTTTGCGCGCTTAGCCGGAGGCACCTATTTCCGCCGCAATTGCCGCTCCGCTGCCTGGCTGATCCACCTCGCCGCGCTTATCCTGGTTGGAACGGTCAACCCCTACCTGCGCGCCCACGCTTTCCCCGCCTCTTATGCCATGCTGCTGGCCTATGGAACGGCGCTGGCGCTGGCCGCTGATCGTTGGATCGCGTGGAAGAAAGGCGAGGCGGACGGCATGCCGGCATCAGGCCGGCGCTTTGGCATGGCGGCGCTGGCGCTGATCCCGCTTGCAATAGGGATTATCGCGTTCAGGTCCTATGGAGATACATACGGGCATTTTCTTGAACTGCTTTGTGCTAAACTGAAATACATGAACCAGAAGCCCGCCGATCCGGCGCTGCTAACCTTCTCACAGCGTATACTCTGGACGCCAGCGCTGAATTCTGTAACTTTGCGCTTGACGGTTATGTTGTTTCCCATTATATTGCCGCTCATCATATTGGCAGTTCCGGTCATTCTGCTCGATGCGCCATGGCGCTCTGACCCGGAGTTCACAAGAGTTCTTTTCTGCGCGATTGTTTCTCTGCCGGCTTTTGTTCTTTTCATGAGATTCCATGTGTTCCTCGTGATATTCTGCGCGGCAATACTCGGATGGCTGGGCGCTCGCGCTTTTCCCCGCGAGGGAGAGTCGCGGAGAGCGGCTGTTGCTGCCAGGTGGCGTGTCGCCGGGTGGATCGTGTGCGTGTTGCTGGTTCTCGGGATCGTAGCGGAGGCGGCGCACACGATGAACAGGCCGGAACGCTGGGGAAGAAATATTCCTTATGTCGCCGAGCAGGAGGAACTTGCCGGATGGCTGCGCGATAATGCGCCCGAAGCCCCGTTGCTGGCTAATTTCGGACTGAGCGCTTTCCTGCTCGCGTACGCGGGCACTCCAATAGTGCTGCATCCGAAATTCGAATCCGTTGAAATAAGGAGCCGTGTTCAAGTCTACGGCGAAAAGCTCTTCCTTTCCGACGAGGATGACTTCAGGGAGTGGGCTGACCGCTATGGCGCCAAAGTATTTGTTTTTTCGCTGGGGGAATTTTCACCCTATTGCGAGGATCTCCAGATGCGCTATTTCGTAAATGCACTGAACCCGCCGCCGAATTCCGCAGCGCTCCTGTTTGACGAACGGCCGGAGGAGGCGCGGTATTTTGTTCACCTGTGGAGCAATATGAAATATCGTGTTTTCAGGATAATCGGCCGTTCCGACGAGCTTGAAGCCGGGCGCTATGCCGCGGATTCAGCCGCCGATTTCTCGCGCGGTTTGCTGGATGACGCCGAAAACAAGGCCGATCTTGCGCTGGCCTACGATCCCAATAACGGGCGCGCAATGCAATTGCTCCTGGGCATCGAATCATTGCGGGCCCAGGGCGTGGGGGCAAACAGGCCATGAGCGCGCGGATTTGCATTACCGGCGGCATCGCCTGCGGGAAAAGCCTCGTTGGCGGCGTTCTTGAGGGAATGGGCGTCGCATTGGTGGACGCGGATGACGTCTGCCACGGCCTCATGAGGGCCGGCGCTCCGCTGAACCACCGCATAGCGGCGGAGTTCGGAACGGAATTTGTCCGCGCTGACGGTGAGATTGACAGGCGCGCACTTGGCAGGATTGTTTCACGCGACCGCGTCAAGCTTGAAAGGCTCAACAGCCTTGTCCACCCGGCGGCGCGCTTGGCGCTGGAGGAGTGGATGTCCGGGGCCGAACGGCGCCTGAAGGCCGGCGGACGCGGAGACGGCACACCCGACTGCGTCGCGGCCATCGTCCCGCTGGTTTTCGAGGCTGACTGGAGCGGGGGATGGGACTGCATCGTATGCGTGGCGGCGCCGGAGGTCATGCAGGTGGAGCGGCTCATGCGAAGAGGGTTGACGGAAAGCGAGGCCTTTGCCTGGATAAGGGCGCAGCTTCCGGTTGAAGAAAAAATCAGGCGCTCCGATTACGTGATCTTCAATTCGGGATCGCCGGAATGCGCCGGGATCCAGGCGCGAGAGACGTTGAGGGATGTTTGTTCACACACGGAGAAATAACATGGAAGAGAAGAGCAGGATGGAAGACGGCAGGTCGAGGCGGGAGCATTCGGGACAGGGACCACGCAACTACAGGGGTAGGAGTAATTCAAACGCATCAAAGATATATTCGCCGTCTTCTTCCAGCAACGGGAACAGGAATGGCGCTCCATCCGGAGCAGCCCAGGCCGCGGCGGCAGGCGCGGCAGCCGAGGATGGTGCGTCGCTCCCCCCCTCCGGCGAGAAAAAGCAGGGCGTGCTGAACCTCGCGGAACTGCAGGAGAAGACAGTGCCGGAACTCAATGAACTGGCCGACAGCCTCGGTTTGCAGGACCTTGGCGCGCTCAGAAAGCACGAACTGATTTTCGAGATCCTGAAGGTTAATGCGCGTTCCATGGGAACGTTGGTTAGCAAGGGCGTTCTCGAAATCCTGTCCGACGGCTTCGGATTCCTTCGGTCACCCCACTATAACTACCTGCCATGCCCCGAGGATATTTACGTGTCCCCGTCGCAGATCAGAAGATTTGCCCTGCGCACCGGCGACTCGGTGGAAGGCGAAATTCGGTCGCCAAAGGATAAAGAGCGGTTCTTCGCGCTTCTGCGCGTCGGAACCGTCAATAACGAGGATCCTGAGAAATCCAGGAACAAAATACCGTTCGAGAACCTGACCCCGCTGTTTCCAGATCAGAGAATTATGCTTGAAACGGATCCGGCAGAGATTTCCATGCGCGTGATGGATATCTTCACACCAATAGGCATGGGGCAGCGTGGATTGATCGTGGCGCCGCCAAGGACGGGCAAAACGGTGCTTCTCCAGAAAATCGCGAACAGCGTTTCGGCGAACCACCCGGATGTCTACCTGATCGTGCTCTTGATTGACGAGCGTCCAGAGGAAGTGACCGATATGGAGCGCAATACGAAGGCGCAGGTTCTCAGTTCAACGTTCGACGAGCCGCCGGAGCGCCATGTGCAGGTGGCGGAAATGGTCATCGAGATGGCCAAACGCATGAGCGAGTGCGGACGCGACGTGGTTATTTTGCTTGACAGCATAACTCGCCTTGCTAGAGCTTATAACGTTCTTGAGCCGCATAGCGGCAAGATCCTCTCGGGTGGCGTTGATGCGAACGCGCTTCATAAGCCGAAACGCTTTTTCGGGGCCGCCAGGAACATAGAGAACGGCGGCAGCTTGACGATCATGGCCACGGCGCTGGTTGACACCGGCAGCAGAATGGACGAGGTGATATTCGAGGAGTTCAAGGGAACTGGTAATATGGAGCTTAATCTCGATAGGCACCTGGTGGATAAGCGCGTGTTCCCGGCAATCAATATCGAGAAATCCGGGACTCGCAAGGAGGAGCTGCTGCTTCATCCCGATGAGCTGAATAAAATATGGCTCCTCCGCAAGGCCTTGAACGGCGTGCCCCCCGTGGAGGCAATGGAACTGGTGATTAATCGTATTAAGAAAACAAAGAGCAACGCTGAATTCCTGATGGCGGTGCATGAATAGCTGGAAGGGGATTAATGGAATGAAAGTTAAGCTGGAGAATACCGGTCCGTGCCGTAAAACGTTGAACATCGAGGTGCCGGTCGAATCGGTGGCCGGGGAGTACGAGAAGATCGCCGGGGAGTTCGTGGCCCACGCGCAGGTGCCCGGCTATAGGAAGGGAAAAGCGCCCCGCGCCCTCGTGGAAAAACGCTACCAGAAAGCTCTGCTGGAGGAAGTGTCCGATAACCTCGTGTACCAATCCTACCGGAAGGCCCTGAAGGAGAAAAGCCTCAATCCCGTAGCCGTTCTCGATCTGCAGAAGGAACCGCTGACGGCAGACGCACCGATGAAATACAAGGTCGTCCTCGATGTTCCGCCGGAATTCAAGCTGCCCAAGTACAAGAATATCCCTCTCAAGCGCACCGAGACGGAGATAACTGATGAACAGGTTCAGCAACGCTTCGAGACGCTCCTTGAGAGCATGGCCGAATACAAGCCTGTCGAGGGGCGCCCGGTCCAAAAAGGAGATCTGGCGCAGGTTGATTACGAAGGCTCATGCGACGGTAAGCCGGTTGCCGAAATGGACAAGGCGGCAGGCTTCGGAAGGGCCAGGGATGCGTGGATCTCCGCCGATAAGGATATTCTCCTGCCGGGCATGGCCGCCGGTATACTTGGCATGAAGGAAGGCGAGAGCAGGGAGATAGAGATCAAGTTCCCCGCCGATTTCAGGCATGCGTTCATCGCCGGCAAAACCGCCGTCTACCGCGTTACCGTGAAGGCCGTCAGGGAGAAGCAGCTGCCGAAGGTTGATGAGGCCTTCCTGAAGCAGCTGGACGTGGCTTCAGAGGATGATCTGCGCAAAAAGATTCGCGAATCAATGGAAGCCCAGACGCTGCGGACTGAAACGGAACGCTTGAAAGGAGATATAGTGGCCAGGCTGCTGAAGATCACCGCGCTCGATCTGCCCGAATCTATCGTGCAGGACGAGACGCGGCACGCGTTCTCCACCCTAGTGAGACAGCACGCAAGGCAGGGAATGTCCAAGGAGCAGTTCACGGAAAAAAAGGACGAGCTTCTCGATAGCGCTTCCAAGTCCGCTAAGGACAGGGTGAAACTGGGTTATATTCTTCACCGCATAGCGGAGGAGGAGAAGATCGTCGTAGAGGATTCCGAGGTGGATGCCGCTATCGCGGCCATGGCCGCCCAATGGCGATCCGACCCTGAATCGGTGCGCAAGGAGTTGGAGGAGCAAAAGCAGATGGATGCCGTGCGGCATGATGTGCTGGCGGATAAGACGCTTGATTTTCTGCTCGCGAACGCGGGCGAGGAAGGTAGTGAAGGATTCTTTAGCAGGCTTGTGAAAGGAAAAGCATGATGACCGAGACGAACCAGATGCTGGTGCCCATCGTAGTCGAGCAGACAGGACGGGGTGAGCGCGCCTATGATATCTATTCCCGATTGCTGAAGGACAGGATTATCGTCCTGGGAACCGTGGTCACGGACGAGGTCAGTAGCCTCGTTGTTGCGCAGATGCTCTTTCTCCAGGCGGAGGATGCGTCCAAGGAGATCAGCTTCTACATCAACTCACCCGGCGGCTCTGTCACGGCTGGCATGGCCATATACGACACGATGCAGTTCGTGAAGTGCGACGTCGCCACGTATTGCGTGGGTCAGGCCGCCAGCATGGGAGCGCTGCTCCTTGCGGGCGGAACAAAGGGTAAGCGCTTCGCCCTGACTAATTCGAGAATCATGATCCATCAGCCGCTAGGCGGCGCGCAGGGTCCGGCTTCCGATATCAGCATCCACGCAAAGGAAATCCTCCGGATCAAGGATATGCTCAACAACATCCTGGCAAGTCACACGGGCAAGTCCATGGACGTGATCGCCAACGACTCCGATCGCGACCGCTATATGACTGCCGCAGAGGCTAAGGAATACGGGCTGGTGGACGAGGTGCTGGTCAGCCGCAAGGGATCGAAATAGCGGAATTCATGGAAGGAATGCTATGTCAGCGAAAAAACAGGTTCAGCATTGTTCGTTTTGCGGAACGCCGCAGGAGCATGCGGGACAGCTTGTCATAGGGCCGGGCGTGAATATCTGTAACGCCTGCGTTGATAGGTGTCTCGAGATGATGAAGCAGGAGGCGGCTCCTGCGCGGAAGGAGAAGCCCGTGCCGGCGGTCATTCAGACCCCGCACGAGATCAATAAGTTTCTCGACCAGTACGTGGTTGGTCAGGAGCATGCCAAGAAGGTTCTGTCCGTCGCTGTGCATAATCATTACAAGCGGATGATGCAGGAGTCGCACTTCCCGGCGGACCACCCATTGTCCGGAGTCGAGATACAGAAGAGCAATATACTCCTGATAGGGCCCACCGGCAGTGGAAAAACATTGCTCGCCCAGACCCTCGCCAGGGGGCTCGGCGTTCCTTTCAGCATCTCGGACGCCACACCACTCACCGAGGCCGGGTACGTGGGGGAGGACGTGGAGAATATTCTGCTTCGCCTTATACAGGCATCGGATATGGACGTGGCGAAGGCCGAGACTGGTATTATCTATATTGACGAGATTGACAAGATAGGCCGGAAGGCGGAAAATGTCTCAATCACCAGGGACGTTTCCGGAGAAGGCGTGCAGCAGGCTCTGCTGAAGATCATCGAGGGCACCGTCGCCAACGTTCCTTCGCACGGCGGCCGCAAGCACCCGCAGGAGCAGTACATAAAAATCAATACCGAGGGCATCCTGTTCATATGCGGAGGGGCGTTCGTTGGTTTGGATGAAATCGTGAAGCGGAGGATAGGCGCGAAGGCGCTTGGCTTCCGGGACAGCTCCACGGACACTGATCAGGGAGAAAAGAGAAACGGGGGAAGCCGCTCCATCCTCGCGTCCGTCGAGCCAGAGGACCTGGTGCGCTACGGCATAATCCCCGAGTTCATAGGCCGACTTCCCGTGACAGCCACCCTCGAGCATCTTTCTGAAGAAGATCTCGTCAGGGTGCTCACGGAGCCCAAAAACAGCATGGTCCGCCAGTATCAGAAGCTGATGGCGATGGAGAATATTAACCTAGTCTTCACGCAGACAGCCCTGAAGGAGCTGGCCCGCCTGGCCGTGAAAAAGAAGACAGGAGCGCGCGGGCTCAGAACGATCCTTGAAAGCGTGATGCTGGATATAATGTATAACGCACCGCTCCGCAAGGGATCGGGCGAATGCAAGATCACCCGCTTGCTGATCAGGTCCCGCGGCGGCTTCGGTGGCGGACCCGCTCTGAAAAGCGCCTGAGCGCCCCCTTCTCACGTTTCTTTGAGGGGGCCGGTCGGCCTGTTTTTTTCATCGAGCGTCAGTATAAGGGGACGATGGCGCCTGGCTTCTTCGGCGGGCACAGAGCAGAATGAGAGGATGACGACACGGTCGCCTACGGCGCCCTGCCGCGATGCGGGTCCGTTGAGGCAGACCACTCCCGAACCCGGCGCGCCCTCGATAACGTATGTTTCGAAGCGATTGGTGTTGGCGCTGTTGGAAACCAGAACCTTTTCGTAGGGCAGGATTTTTACCGCATCCATGAGATCGCGGTCAATGGTGATGCTTCCCTCATAGTCCGCCCTTGCTTCTGTGATGCATCCCATGTGCAGCTTTGATTTCAACATTATACAATTCATGAGCTCTCCCGCAATTCAACCTTTTGATTTATCTTGTTCTTTGATGACTGTCCTGTCAAGAGTCAAAACAGAAAGAGGTTTTGCGGGGCACATATCAGTTTACGCTCAATCCGAAATCGAATCGGAAAAGAGTTTAGAACAGAAGGAATCAAAGACATCTACCAGAAAGAACATGAACTGCATCCGCCCGACGAGCGCAAGCTGATTGAGTGGATGGCGGCGCTTTCCGCCGCCGGAATACCGTACCTGCCCGCCCGCCGTGGCGCCGCTTGGGTTCTGCGCATTCCCGGCGATCACTGGCAGGGCGCCGAGCGCGAAATCCAAATATGCGATGAGATCAATGCCGGGTGGCCACCCGCCGCCGAGCGGCCATCGAGCGCCCGTTCTCACGATACCTGGTCGGCGGCGTGGGTGGCGCTCTTTCTCGCGTGGTTCTACGTGTGGCTTGGACCTTATGACGCCGGCAGCGCGGCGACAGCCGCAGGCGGAGCGGATGCCGCACGCATCGCGGGAGGCGAATTGTGGCGCGCCATAACAGCCTTAACCCTTCATGCCGGACTCGTGCACCTCGCCGGAAACGCGGCGGCGCTGCTCGTTATCGGGCACGCGGTATGCCGGATCCTCGGCGGAGGGCTGGGCTGGCTTCTCATCCTGGCGAGCGGGGCAGTGGGGAACGTCGCGACAGCTTTCCTGTCCCGCCCCCAGCACGTGAGCGTCGGAGCCTCGACGGCCTGCTTCGGGGCGCTTGGCATCCTTTCCGTATATCAGACTATGCGCCGCCTGCGGGCCTCCGGCGACTGGCGCAGCATATGGAGCCGGACGTGGCTGCCGGCCTGCGCCGGACTGGCGCTGCTCGGCATGACGGGCACCGGCGAGGGGTCTGACCTCCTCGCGCATGGATTAGGGTTCGCCGTCGGCGCCGTTCTGGCTGTTCCGTTCGGCCTCCACGGCGCGCGGGGCCTGCCAGAATGGGCGCAGCGCGTCCTGGAGCTGATATGCATCTCGGCTGTGATGCTCTGCTGGCGCGCGGCGTTCAGGTCAGTTCTCTGATCCGCTCTTCATTGCCGCTATCCTGCCGTAACAATATAATGCAATAAGAATTGATCTATATCGTTCTATAATGTGTAGGAACGTGTCGTTTGGATTTATGCCATAAGTAAAAATTACGGAGAGTTGAAAATGCAAGTAAAAGTTATTCTGGTATACGGGATGATTCTCCTTGCCGGGGCAGCCATGGGCGAAGGCGAGGATGCGGCCGGCGGGAGACGGGGAGCGACCGGCGGGGGACAACGGGAAAAGGGGCTCGTGGAAGAACTTGGGCTTTCGGAGAGCAAGGGCGCAGCGCTGCGCGAGCACATGCAGTCCATGCACAAGCGGATGGGCGAGTTCAAGCAGGAACACGATTCGGCCCAGGCCGCGCTGGAAAGCCTCCTGGATGCTGATTCTATAGACGAGGCCGCCGTGTGGAAGGCGGTTGACACCATGAACCGGTGCATGAACGAGATGACCCGGGCCCGCGTTCAGTCGCGCATGGAATTGCAGAAAAGCCTCACCGAAGAGCAGAGAGTCCGCATGAGGGAGTTGAGGCACGAGATGAAACAGCGCCGCGAGAAACGGATGGAAAAAGGCAGGGATCGGTTCCAGCAGGAGCGTGAGTCCTTCCGCGGAAAGAAACAGTCCTCCGGAGAAAGCGGCGAATGATCATTTCTCCCGCGCAATATCCGCGCCGAGCGCACGGAGGCGCTCCTCGATTCGCTCGTAGCCGCGATCTATCACCTGCGCGTTGTTGATCACGCTTTCCCCTCTGGCGCAGAGCGCGGCGATCAGCATGGCCATGCCGGCCCTTATGTCAGGACTTGAAACCTGGCTGCCGTGCAGGTGGGCCGGACCGGTAACCAGAACCCGGTGCGGGTCGCACTGGACAATCGCGGCGCCCATGTCAATGAGCCGGTCCACGAAATACATCCGGCTTTCAAACATCTTCTCGAAGAACAACACCGTTCCGCTCGCCTGCGTTCCTGCCACTATCGCCACGCTCATCAGGTCGGACGGGAAATTCGGCCACGGCCCATCGTCAATGGTGGGGATCTTAACTCCGGCTTCCAATCTGATCTTCAGGCTTCGTTTTGCCGGGAGTTTCATGCATCCGTCCTCTGTCTCGATGCAGATGCCCAGGGTTCGGAATGGGCGCAGGATGGGCGCCATGATTTCAGGCGGCACATCCCTGATGATCAATTCCCCGCCCGTGGCCGCTGCGGCGGCGATGAAGCTCCCGATTTCAATGTGATCGGGCGCTACGGTGTGCGATGCGCCGTGCAACGATGCCGTTCCCTCAATCCTGATGAGATTGGTCCCAAGGCCGGAAATGCGCGCGCCCATCTTCCTGAGCATCCGGCCAAGGTCGCTGACATGCGGCTCACACGCGGCATTGAAAATGGTGGTGGCGCCTTCCGCCAGAGTCGCGGCCATAATGATGTTCTCCGTGGCAGTGACGCTGGCTTCGTCGAGAAGAATGTTCGCGCCGCATAGTCTGCTCCTGCGAAGGCTGTAGTGGTCCGATCCGGATATTGACACGCCGAGCGCGCGCAGTCCGAGGAAATGGGAGCTCAGCCGCCGGCGGCCGATGACGTCGCCACCTGGCGGATAGATCGTGGCCTGCCTGTTCCTGGCCATGAGCGGGCCGGCGAAGAGAATGGATGAGCGCGCGCCCCGGCAGAGCTCACGGTTCAGCCTGCGTTTCCTGGCGCCCCTCGCGCACAGGACCGCCGTGTGTCCGCGCAGCTCGACCGCAACCCCGATGTCCGAGAGCATTTCGAGCATGGTTGAAACATCGGCGATGAGCGGTATGTTGCGGAGGGTCACAGGTTCGTCAGTCAGCAGGCACGCCGCGAGCATAGGTAGGGCGGCGTTCTTGTTGCCCGCCGGCCGGAACACGCCGGCCAGCCTCCGGTTACCGTGGATTATGAAGCGCGGCATGACTGCTCCCATCTGCTCTTTTCGGATTGAAAGAGCTGATCTGAAGAATATCCGATCATTTCGCGCTTGTCCAGAATCATTGCCCCCCCTTCGTTGCTTGAGAAGAGTTTCGAACAGAAGAAAACGAAGATGTTCACCATGAAGAACATGGAGGACATGAAGCAGGAGATTCCCCTTCATGCTCTTCTTGACCTTCATGGTGAAACGAGTCCTTTGAATCCCCCTTTTTTCTCTCAAAGAGCATTGGTCGGATTCGTATTGACATACCTCCCCCGGTTTTACACACTTTGGGGTAGTTAATTTCAGGAAACATCAGTCCTTCAATGGAACACGGCAATGAACAAGTGAATGGTGTCCGGCAAAGGCTTGATCTTTGTTCCGGCTGGTCGTTCGTTAAGCGGAATATGGGACGACGCTGGCTTCGCGGAGCAGGGCCGGACAAGGCGGAGAAGGTCGATCTTCCGCATTGCTGGAACGAGATGGATTCTTTTCGCGCAGGCATCAAATACTACCGGGGCCCGGGGAGCTACCGGCTGAACTTTGTCCTGCCAGCTCTGCCTGCTGATGCCTATGATTCGAGTTGGTTCCTGGTGGCGGAAGGTTTTTACGGCACCGCAGATGTGTGGATCAACGGGGCCAGAGTTGCTTTCGTGGATGGTCAGTACCTTGGCTTCCGGCTTGATGTGACGCCGCTGCTGCGGTGGAATGAGAGTAATATTTTCGGGATTCGGCTCACAAATCGCTGCGCGCGGCATGTCCTGCCCGGAATTGTCGATCCGGATTTCCTGCTCTATGGCGGGCTCTCGGGCAGGTTGTGCATCGAGCGCGTCCCCCATTTGCATTTTGACGATGCCGGTATCCAAGTGATCTGCCGCAATGTGTTGCCGGCAAGCGCGCAGGTTGATATTTCATGTCTTGTTGCCGGGTGCGGCTTGCATGGGCGCCCCGGCATGGTGCGCTGGCGGATATATGATCCCGAGGGTGACCTGGTTGCCGATCTGAATGCGTCTGGACCCGGGCCCCCGGGGCCGGATGGGATGAGAGACTTCGCTGCCGTTGTCATGTTGAAACACCCCCGCCTTTGGTCAATTGAAAACCCTGCGCTTTATCACGCTGAGGGCCTTCTCGGCGATGGCAACCGCGTCTCGGACAGGATTATTAAGCGGTTCGGCATCCGGTCGGCTCTGTTTGCGCGCAACCATGGCTTTTTCCTGAACGGCCGCCACGTTAGGCTGCGCGGCTGCAACCGGCATGAGAGCATGCCGGGATTCGGCAATGCGCTGCCCGTGAACCTGCATCGCCTGGATGCTGAGCTGATTAAGCAGGCAGGACTTAACTTCGTCCGCCTGTCGCACTATCCTCAGAATCCTGCTTTCCTAGATGCCTGTGACGAGCTCGGCATACTGGCATATGCGGAAATAGCCACCTGGAAAAGCGCCCGCGCCGGGCGCTGGCTGGAGTCGGCTTGTCGCCAGATGAATGATATGATCCGGCGCGACCGTAACCATCCCAGCGTTATTCTCTGGGGCATGGGGAATGAGTCCAGCTGTCGCAAGGCTTATCTCCGGTTGCGCGAGCTTGCGCACGGGCTGGATCCGTCCCGCCCCGTGGCATATGCCGAAAACCATCTTTACCGCGCGCGCCGCAACCGGGTGATCGGCATCCCGGATGTCTGGGGGTGCAATTACGAGCTGGATACTCTCGACGAGGGGCTGAGCGCGAGCCGCCTCGGCGCCGTGCTGGTTACGGAATGCAGCAACTATCCGCACGCCTTGCGAGGCAGCCGTATGGAGGAGGCACGGCAGGTGGAGCTGATTCTAAACGATGTCCCGGATATCGAGTCGCGGGCTTCTGTTGCCGGATATACGCTGTGGAGCTATGATGATTATGCCACGATGCGTAAAAAACGGTACAAGCGGCACTGCGGCATCGTGGACGCATGGCGCATTCCTAAAATGTCGTTTGCGCTTCTTCAGGCGCTGAATATGGAACAACCATTTCTCAAGGTGTTCGGGGATTGGGGAGCAGCCGGTCCGCCAGCGGACAGAAAGGTGCATGTGATTACCAATTGTGATAAGGTGCTTTTCTCCGTGGAGGGCAGGGAGATCGCGGACGCGAACGGGTCGGCATGTTTCGTACAAAACCTGCCTTACTGTCGGGCAGTGCTGACGGCGACCGGACTCAAGGGCGGCGTGCCGACCGCCGTTGCACTGCTTGAGCCTTTCGAGGAGCCTTGCCGCCTTGCCCTCGCCGTGCGCCGATCGGCGGGGAATGCGGCGGGCGATGCTGTTGTCGTGGACGTTTCTGTTTGTGACAGCAGCGGGCGCGTGGTTGAATCCTTCGATGGAGAGATCGAGGTTGGCGCAGGCGCCCCGCTCCGGCTGCGGTCCGGCATTCCAGGCAGGGTTCAGGTATCTTCCGGAGTCGGCGTGGCTATGCTGACCGCCAGCGGTCCATGGGAAGATGCGTGGTTGACGGCATGCTTTCCGGGAATCGCCGATGGCAAGCTGTTGCTAAACCGTGATGAACAGGCTGCACCAGCCGGGACGATGCAAGGGGGGGACTCATGATTCTCGCGTTCGATGGACGGGCGTTCTGCCGCGAGCTTGATTCCATGGACCGCGTTCTGCGTGTCCTGATTTGCGCGGCTCGGCAGGCGGGGTGGCAGGTTGAGATATGGACCTCCAGCGACCTGCGCCCGGATGCTGAAAAATTTCGCGAATATGTGAAGTCGGCGGCCGCGGCCGACTTCTCCGGCGCCGTGGCCCTGTGGTCTCCGGATCTCGATCTGTTTCCATGCGCCTTGCCCCGGGTGGCAACGCTTCATGATATAAATCCCCTCCTGCTGGATGGAAGAAACAGATTTGCCCGGTGGTTGCGGGGCCGCCGTTTCAGGCGGAGCGTGGCGGAGTGTCTCGCCGGAACAGGCCGCCTGGTAACGGATACGCGCGATTCGGCAGGCCGGATAGTGGAAGTTTTTCCGGACTTCGGCGACAGGTTGTCCGTGGTGCCCCTTTTCACCGATCCGGATTTGCAGCCGCTGAGGGGCCCGGAGGGCGCGCGGGTCCTGGGCCGGTTTGACCTGGCTCCTGGCTTCATCCTCTTCGTCGGCAGCTTGCGGAGGCACAAGAACTGGGAGGGATTGCTCCGCGCCTATGCGATGCTGCCGCCTTCGCTGCGAAAGGAACGGCGGCTGGTTTTTGCGGGGCGCGCTAGCCGCGCTAGAGGGAAAGCGGAGCGCCTCGCGGCTAAGCTCGGCGTGCGCTCCGACGTTCGCATCCTGGGCGTCGTGGATGAAAAAACTCTGCATGCTCTTTATGGAGGAGCAGGACTTCTGGCCTGTCCGAGCTTTATGGAGGGATTCGGGTTCCCGCCCTTGGAGGCGATGTCCTGCGGCGTTCCCGTCGTTGCCTCGGACCGCACCTGCATGCCGGAAGTGCTCAGCGATGCGGCTATCTATGTCAACCCGGGTTCAATCGAGAGTATTGCCATCGGCCTGGCCTCGGTTCTTGAAGACAGTCAAAGACGGGAGCGGCTTGTTGCGCTCGGCCTGGAACAGGCGGCTCGGTACAATCCCGATCGAACCGCCCGGGCGATGGGCGATGTTCTTGACAAGATATGTTCCTGATTCGCCCGCTTCGTCAACAGGTTCGCGGCATGATCAGGGTCCGGATATCACGGCTCCGGCAGACGTGAAGCGCCTGTTATATTTTTTGCGGCGCTTCCGGGTTTTCCGTGTGTTTTTTTTGTACCCGTTCACGGTTCACAGTTCATAGTTGCAGAGAAGAGGGATGTTACAATTAAAATTGGTAACTACTCTGGA
>CAYWJE010000019.1:13489-23887 GCA_964458525.1 uncultured Verrucomicrobiota bacterium | reverse complement strand
ATATTCGCCTATACCACTTTTGCGGCGGCGGGCTTCATGATCGTCAATGCATTGGTTGCAAAGTGATGAGAGGGAAACACGGACTTATGAGATGGGGGAGCGTGGAATGCTTATCAAGAATATTGGTCGTCCCAATATTCCAGCATTCCAATAGTTCCAACATTCCATTATTCCTTTTCATTATGAGCAAATGGAGCGAACTGGGGTTCGCTATTAAGAAAGGAAAGACACATGACGAGAAAGAATGATCGCAAAATGGCGACTCGAAACATAAACGCGGCTGCTGGTTTTGTAATCCTGCCTCTGTTGCTTCTGAGCAGCGGCTGCGGACGGTCGGAACTGTCGCCCGCCGACGCCGTGAAAGAGGAGTCGTCATCTCCCGCGATCCCCGCATCCCGGTCATCGGTGAGTTCGTCCCCGGCGCCCGCGCCGGCGATCCCCGCGCCCGACATTCCCGATGACGCTCCCGTGCTGTCCGATGTCTATCCTGCACTGTCAACCGGCGCGCTGCGCTTCGCCCGGCTGACCGCTCTGCCTGACGACATTCTTATTCAAGCCGAGGGTGTTATGCTGTCCAATCGCGACCTGCAGGCCGAGATCGCCCAGGCGCCGGCCGCAGCGCATGAAGAGCTTCGAAAGAACGCGTTCTTCCTCCTGGAGCAGAGGGCGACGATGGATCTGCTTCTTAATTTGGCGCGAAAGCGAATCGGAGACGCCGCTAAGGACGATGATGAGTTACTGCAAAGCTATTTTCAGGCTCTGACCAAATCCGTCAGCGTGACCGACGCCGAAATCTCCGCCTTCTATGATGAGAATCGCGAGCTGGTGGGTGGCGCGCCGCTGGAGCAGGTGAAGTCGCAGATACACGACCACCTGCGCCGCCAGAAAGAGCAGGAGCTGATCGAAAGCCACGTGGCTGATCTTGGACGAGAAACGGCTATTGCCGTCTCGTCGGAATGGATCAAGGAACAGGCTGCCCTTGCCCTGGATAATCCAGTGGACAAGGCGCGCGCGAGCGGAATTCCGACATTCGTCAATTTCGGATCAAAGGGCTGCGTGCCGTGCGACATGATGGAGCCCATACGCGAAGAGCTCAGAACGAAATATGCAGGCAAGGTCAATATCGTGTACGTTAATGTGAATGATGAGCGCATACTCGCCTCGCGCCACGGTATCCGCGGCATTCCGCATCTGGTGTTCTTCGATAAGAACGGGAAGGAGGTCCATAAGCACACCGGTTTCATGCAGAAAGAGCAGATCGAGGAATGGCTGAAAAAGAGCGGGGCGACGCTTCAATAAATGTGAGATTGGAATGATGGAATGCCGGCGATGTTCGGTCTTTAGGTGGCGGCGGGCTCTCCGAGCACGCCTTCCGGAAACGGCGCGCCGACCTTCCGGAGAGTCGGGGCCGCCACCTATTCGGAGTAAAAGTAGAAGGTCCGCCCGTGGAGGACGAGCACACCAATCCTGGGTTGCCGCCATTGCCCGCGTTGATAGGGATAATTACTGATCGGAGTTGCCATATGGAGATCGAAACTCTTCGCGCATGGACCATGCGGCTTCTGCTTGCGTTCGTGCTGATAACCATCGGGTTTGCGATTGGACGCCGCACCGCTCCGATGGTGTCGGCCTCGGATTCCGCGGCCGTTCCGGTTGACCGACAGCAGGCGCGAACGCACCAGGTGATCGTGTATGCAGCGCATATGACGTTCCGGTGCCCTGAATGCACTCAGATCGAATGGCTCGCCCGCGAGCTTTTGGAGAACGAATTCAAGGATGAACTCGCCGATGGAAGCCTGGTATTCAAAACCGTGGATTACATGCGCGACCCCGCTTTTGCCCGGAAATACGACATTTCTTCAAGCACGATCGTTGTCGTCCGCCTCGAAAACGGGGAGGAGCGGGATTTCAAGCGGTTGGATGAAGTCTGGACGAAGACCCGCAGCCGTGATGAGTATTTCAACTATGTGCGGGCTGCCGTCATGGAGAGTCTTGCCGGGGAGGGTGCACGATGAACTGGACGGTGGTGGCAGCTGCTTTCTGGTTCGGGATACTGACCTCGATCAGTCCCTGTCCGCTCGCGACGAATATCGCGGCTATAAGTTTTATTTCGCGCAAGGTGGGAAAGCTCCGGCCGGTACTGCTGTCCGGGCTGCTCTATGCCGGCGGACGCACCGTTGCCTACCTCGCGCTGGGCGCGCTGATCATGGGCGGACTTATGGCCGGCGGCCAGATCGCATTATTCCTCCAGCGCTATCTGAATCAGGCGCTCGGCCCGGCGCTGATCCTGGTCGGAATGGTTCTGCTGGGAATGTTGAGTTCCACCGCGTCGGTTTCGCTGGTGGGGGACCGCATGCAGGCGCGCGCATCGAAGGGCGGTATCGGCTGGGCGGCGCTGCTGGGCATCCTGTTCGCGCTGTCTTTCTGTCCGGTCTCGGCAGGGTTATTCTTCGGCGTTCTGATCCCGCTTTCGGTGGCGAACGAGTCAATCGTGCTGCTGCCGCTGGTCTATGGCATCGGAACGGCCGCGCCGGTGATGGTGTTCGCGACTTTGATCGCCTTCGCGTCGCAACGCCTGGGCAGCGCGTTCAACCGTCTCACGCAGATCGAGCGCTGGGTGCGGCGCGTCACCGGAGTGATCTTCATCCTGGCCGGCATCTATTACAGCCTGGTGTACGTGTATGAATTGCCGATCAAGTTGTGGTGATTCATGAAAGGATAATAAAAATGTTCAAACGCATTCTTGCTCCTCTTGATTTCACGGAGGATATGGACGAATTCGCGAAATGCCTTGCCGGTTTCAAAACGTTGGGCGCGGAAGAGGTTATATTCGCCTACTGCATGGATATGCCGGATATTTCCAATCTGAGAAAGCACGTTCATGAAATACTCATCGTCGAAGCCGCCGAACGACCGGAAATATCGTGTGTTCTCATGGGGTCGCAGGGCAGGGGATTCTTCGGCGAAATAACGGTCGGCAGCGTCAGCCATAACGTGGCTTGCCATGCGCGAAAACCGGTATTGCTGATTCCGCCGGAAGAGGCGGGTGGCGATCCATTGATTACGACCTCCTCAATTTTTCCACCAAGCGATTGAGATCTTTTTCTGTCGGCCTGGTTCGGCGAACGGTTCTGAATAATACCGGCAGCACCTTTACCACTTTGTAATGCAAGCACAATGTGTCGGGAATTTGCGGGGATTCAGACTCGGTGGCGGAGTAAATCCTTGATCTCATCTTCAATCAAAGGACTTGCCAGCATCCCGGCTCTCAACTTCACGAGAAGAGTATCAGGCATGCGCATCTTTTCGACGGCCTGCCCCGCCTGCAGTTTCTGTAACAGTTCGCGTTGCGTAGTCGGGATCCAGTCGTTGCAGTCAATGACGGAAGGAACAGTGAAATCGCTGTATTCCGCCGGCTCTATCTCGACAATGGTTTCGCCGGGCAGACCGTTTCGCCGTCGTTTTACATCGGCAACTCTTGATGATGCAATAACCAACACAAGTTGTTCGTCGTCCAATGGGGACAAATTGACTACCACGCAGAAATGTGGTTTTGCGGATGTAAGGCGCCGGTGCTGAAGATAAAACACGGATCCGCCCCGAAGCGTATATTTCAGGAGGGCTTCCGTCCATCGCGTCATGCCTTACCTCCAAAGCGAGACGATTTCCGCCATTTCGCGCAACTGCTCTCTGCGGTCCTCTCGCTCCTGAGAAGTAAGGTTGTGGCACGGATTCACGCCGGCTGGAGGGTCTTCCAGGAAATCCATATAATCCATCGGGATGCGGCTGGCGCCCGATAAAGCCGCTTCGTGACGCTTCCATTCCGGATAATCATGCGTTTTCTCGACGATACCGCTCTTCGGTCCGAAATCGCGCCATGCGAATTCCAACGCTTCAATATCGGTTTGGGACAGAACACGGGAGTCCACCTTGGCGAGGGATCGTATGCAATGCGCGCGAACGGCTGGTTTGAAGAACAATTCCGCGTAATGCCGTTCCTCGGAACTGGCTGAGTCCAGTTCAAAAAGGTCCTTGACGCCTGAAGGCACCGGTCCGAGGCGCATGGCCCAGTACTGGTCGTTCGTGATGGGACGTCCATACTTGCGCACGTGGTAACGGTCGGCAAAAAAAATCAGCTTCAAGGCGTGCAACTTCTCAATTTCGCCGCCATTCTGAACGGCAAAGAAGTTAAGCGCCTGTGTCGCCTTCTTGTAGGCGAAATGCAAACCGACATTCATGAGCTTGACTCCATCAAATCACGACAACATCCTAATGGATTGTCTTATAGAATGCAACAAACAAATTGAAAAATATGACTTAGTGATTTGAAAAACTTGACCAGGCCGGTTTGATTGACTTTCGCCGAAGTTTATTGTAAGGTTTCAGCCAAATCAGCAGAATACTGGAAAAGCCTGAAATGAAAGTTTATACCGTGCAACCCAACTCCCTCACAGGAGATAAGCCGATCGAAATTACAAGGGATGAGATCGACAACAAGAAGCGCCAGGCAAAAGATGGTGGAAACGAAGCGTACTCGATGATGCTGAACCTTCTCTCATCCTCTCGTGCGATGGACAGAGCTTGCATGGTGCCTGGCACACACGCGCTCCAATGGGCGCTCAACGGCTGCATTCTTTTTGGAAAACTTATCATTGCAGCCATCATCGTTTTGCTGCTCATGAGGCTCTGGGTGTTGGCAGCAGTCGCAGCAGTTGTGGGTTATATCGTCGTATTTCGAATGCAAACCGAGGTCAACTACGAGATCGGCGCAAGGCTTTTTGCGCTTGATCAGCACCTGGATCTTGATAACTTAACAGAATGAATGCAGGGCAATCGGAGATGACAAAAGATGTATGCAACAATTCTGAACATCATTGTATCCGTGGTATCCGTGATCTGCGGCGCCGGTTTATTCCGTCTATGGATCGAATATAGACGTGCCAAGTACAATCTGAATGTTGCACTACGAAACACGATTAACTCAATAGTGAATGAGCATCGCCACGTCAAAACGGCCATATACGAGGATTACCTGGAACATAAACGCCTCGCCGACAGACTGATTCCGTTTCCTTTTTGCGCTCGCCGCCGGTTCTTGAACGTGTGGCGGAAATATGAACAATACTACCGCGAATTAAAGGAATGTCAAAGCACCCAGATTCTCGGTTTCCTCGCGGCAACCGACCGGTCGGATTTTCAAGTTGTTGATGTGTATCTCAGACCTCTTCAGTCAATAACCGAATGCGGAACCTTCGCCATATAGGCTGTTATCTTCAAGGTTGTTCCGACTCGGCTTCGGGAGGTTTTTTTCTTGGTTCAATATCGAACCTGTTTCACAAAAAGTAAATGCGTTCGTTGAAATAGAAACCATGAACAAGAATTTAATCAAACCAACCACGCCGGAGGAAAGCGAATTACTGGAGAAGCGGGCGGAGCTTGATCGCCTGTGTGCCATGCTGGCGGATAAGGAGCTTCAACTCGAGGACATGCAGCTTTCAGTTGCCCGATTTCAGAGTCGGTATTTTACAGAGGTTGGAAAGAAATACGTCGAAATCGATGAACTTCGTGCGAAACTCGCGGAACTTCGCTCTCGCAACTCTCCACAGGATCAAGCAAAGAAAGACGCAGCGCATGTTGCGCGCGAGACTGCGAATAAATCTGCGGAAGAATATCAAGACAGCGATTCGAGCGCCAAACCTCAACTGACCGACACCGAAGCCTCGGAAACAGCAAAAAAACTCTACCGACAAATAGCGTCAACCATTCACCCTGACAAATCAACAGACAAGAAATCGCGGCAACTTCGCACAAGGTTGATGGCAGAACTCAACGAAGCATACGCGCAACGAGACATCGAACGAATGCAAATAATTCTCTCGGAATGGGAGCAAAGCCCCGACGCCATCGAAGGCGAGGGAACAGCGCTGGAACTTGTGCGTACTATTCGCGCAATCGCTCAAGTCAAGCGGCGAATGGCCGAGATTGAAAAAACAATTGCCGACCTTGCTGCCTCAGACACACATGTTTTGATGGTAGAAGTTAACAAAGCGGATTTACAAGGCCGGAACATTCTTGCGGAAATGACCGAATCCATTGATTTGGAGATAGATCAGATTCGGAAAGAGATGATGACTTTCCAAAGGTGACTTATGCCTGTCTTTGACGATACCGAACCCAACCAATCCGCCGTTGTCAAACAACGATCGTTTTCTTTGCAGAAGGCGTCGTCGGGTCTGATTCAGCGCGGCATTGCGGATGCGCGTCAACTGATAGAAAGCCATGCGGCCTCGGCGGAGCAGATACTCAAAGAAGCAGAGTCATATTATTTTGGAAAGGGCAAGCTACAGGATACCAAGCAGGCGTTCGTTTTGTTTATGCAGGCAGCCACACTCGGCAACGCTGTGGCCCAGTCATGGGTCGGCTGTTGCTATTACTATGGCAAAGGTATACAGCGCGATTACAGGGAGGCTGTCAAGTGGTTAGGTTTAGCAGCGGAGAAGGGAGATGCGATCGCGATGAGCGATCTTGGTCGTTGCTACCTGAACGGAAAGGGAGTATCCCAGGATTTTAAGCAGGCGGTCCATTGGTTCCGAGAAGCCGCGGAGAAGGGAAATGCGATCGCGATGAGTGACCTTGGGTGCTGCTACCAGGCCGGAGAGGGCGTATCCAAAGATTTCACGCAGGCGGTTTATTGGTTCAGGAAAGGAGCGGAGAAGGGAAATGCGTTCGCGATGCGCCAGCTTGGCTTGCACTATAAGGCCGGAGAAGGCGTGTCCAAGCATTTTAAGCAGGCGGTTTATTGGTTCAGGAAAGCTGCGGAGAAGGGAAATGCAATCGCGATGTGTAACCTTGGGGTTTGCTATATGGACGGAGAGGGCGTATCCAAAGATTTCACGCAGGCGGTCCATTGGTTCAGAAAAGGAGCGGAGAAGGGAAATGCAATCGCGATGTGTTCTCTTGGCTCCCGCTATCAAAAAGGAGAGGGCGTATCCAAAGATTTCACACAGGCGGTTTATTGGTTTAGGAAAGCCGCGGAGAACGGAAACGTGCCAGCGATGTATAACCTTGGGTGTTGCTACCGGGACGGAGAAGGCGTATCCAAAGATTTCACGCAGGCGGTCCATTGGTTCAGGAAAGGAGCGGAGAAGGGAGATGCGCTAGCGATGTTTGCGCTTAGCTCCCGCTATCGGAGGGGTGAAGGCGTTCTGAAGGATGAGGCAAAGGCAAGAGAATGGTTACGCAAAGCAGGAGATTACGCAAAGCAGGAGAATCACAAAGCAGGAGATCAAGGTATTTCTTCCACCACTTGAGAAAATCGAACTAACCAGCAGCGATGCATCCCAACAACAGCCGCCTAATGGAAACCGTCAACATATCAGAAAAAGAGATAAAAGCGATAATCGAGCACCATGCGCGGCTCGTGCAAGCACGCGAGGCGTTCCTTCTCAACCATAAGGCAACGATTATGGCGGTTGGGCACGCGAACTCCGTTCTTCACGATATTATGATCGCTGTAGGCAATCAGGCTCGGCATGACCGGAACTTGCGCGACGCAATTGTCGTTGCCCTTTCCGTTATGCGCCGCGAATCCACCCACGCACTTGATGCGATTTCGCAACATGAGTTTCATCAAGCATGGTTTGTTATGCGGCCTGCCGTTGAAGCAGCCCTTGTCGTGGGCAAATGGCTGGATGATTTTTCTTTCTTCACATTGTGGCGCTCGACAAACCGGAGCAAGGCACAGCAACAAGATTGCAACAGGGCCTTCATGGGCAAAGGCCTTGTTTCTCAATCGCTCCCAAATGCTGAGCGGATTCGCCTGGCCTTGAAAACCATCAATGACAAATTCTCCCATTGGAACCTCGCGCATCTCCTGCAAACGGCCGAACTGAAAAAGGATGCCAGTGGACTCGAAGGCATCTTTGTGCGGTGGGGAGACGATTCCGAATCATTGAAGCCACATGCCTATGCGTTCGTCCATCTCTTGGCTCTTGTTGTCGAGAGCACGGCTTCCATGCTGCTGACCAAGAACTGGATCGGCTCCAGTGACGAGTATTTTGTTTTACGCCATGTTGAAACTGAGTTCGAGGGCGCTGTTCGATCATGCGCCGCAACGAACAATGGAGCGACCGATACGCTGATCGCGCTCGGGGCATGGTCGCGGAAGGTATTCGAGAAAACGGGGAGGCAGGGTTCACCCTCACACGGCGGCCAACCTTCCTCTTGATTTTTCGTTTTTGCAATATGCTAGAGAGAGGTAAGCCCTCTGTGAACCCGTGTTTCATATTTTGGTCGGGCGTGCGATATTTCCTGGTGACGTCGGCACACATGAGGTGTGCTGAGGAATCAGAAGAGAAGCCATGGAAGCGGAGGAACTACGGCTTCGCCACCCTACATTTGCGTCGTTAGGCTGTAAGAAGAATTTAGCAATTGACACCCTGCGCGGTATAGGTATTATATCACTATGACATTCGAGTTCGACAACGAAAAAAGTCATTCAAACAAGTTAAAGCATGAAATCGATTTTGACGAAGCCCAAGCTATGTGGGCCGACCCAAACAGGGTTGTATTTGTCGCTCGATTTCACAACGAGGAGCGGAATGGCATTGTTGCCCGTCTTGGCGACAGATTGTGGTGCGCCATATACACGCACCGAGGAGAAAACATCCGAATCATTTCAGTGAGGAGGGCACGCGAGTATGAAAAAAACATCTACCATAACAGCTGAAGAGTTTGATCAACGATTTGATCGCGGGGACGACATCTCTGCCTTTATCGATGAATCAACCATAGCGCGTCCCGGCGTCGAGGCTCGACGCGTCAATGTGGATTTCCCTGAATGGATTATCAGAAATTTGGATGTTGAATCAAAACTGATCGGCGTAAGTAGGCAATCGCTCATCAAGCTGTGGGTCTCTGAACGACTGCAGCAAGAACGAAAAGCCAGAGCCTAACAAGAGCTTGTGGGTACGGCTCACCCGCAGCGGGTTCACCGACCCACAGCTCTTTTTCGCTCTCGTGTTCTCGGGAATTCTGGGCGGTATCGTTAACTACTACATGTCGAGAACCTTCTCGATGCTGTCGGATTGGAGAAGGACCGTTCGTTTAATCAAAGACATCGAGCGCGAGCCGTTCGAGGGATTGGGGAAAACCGAACCCTTGCGACATGACCTGACTGGGTTTTGGTCCGGACGCATTCCGATAAACACCGCTTGAGCTTCGCCGTGGATAAGGAACGGGCGCTCATCGCCCATGCGTGATACCACTATTAGCCGAACAATTGATGTGAGCGATAAAATGAAAGTTCTCTTTCTATGCACCGGGAATTCGTGCCGCAGCCAGATGGCCGAGGGCTGGACGCGCCACCTGCATGGCGACAGCATTGAGGCATATTCCGCGGGCATTGAGACGCATGGCCTCAATCCGCTCGCCGTCAAGGTGATGGCGGAGGCCGGCGTTGATATTTCCGGGCAGAAATCCAAACTCGTTGATTCGCTCGCCGATGTGCGGTTCGACGCCGTGGTGACGGTTTGCGATCACGCCCGCGAGTCGTGTCCTCTCTTCCCCGGCAGTGCCAGGCGGATTCATGCTGGCTTCGACGATCCTGCGCGGCTCGCGCGCGGCGCGAGGACCGAAGAGGAGGCGCTTGCCCATTTCCGTCGCGTGCGCGACGAGATAAAGGAATTTGTTGAAACTCTCCCGGATTACATTAATGAGCCGCTTCATACAGAGCCAGGTAGGGCGGGCTCTCCGAGCACGCCGCATTGAACGGAGGTTGCGGGGTAGGGCGGGCTCTCCGAGCACGCCGAAGTGAATAAGCATGACAACAGAATTATGAAACAGAGCAACTTGCCTCAACGCCGAAAGCTTCCCCACGATGTTCCGTCATGGGTGGTTCAGGGCGCGCGACATTTCATAACGATTAACTGCAGGCAAAGAGGCGTGAACGCTTTGTGTCGCTGCAATATGGCAAAAGTGTTGTTTGCGGAAGCGCGGCGCTGCGAGGATGCCGGATACTGGTATCTGTGGTTGATGCTGTTGATGCCCGATCACATCCATCTTATCGCTACGTTTGATCTTCGGCGCGGCATCAAAAAGACAATCGCCCAATGGAAGCGTTTTCAGGCAAAACGTTATGGCATTCAGTGGCAGCCTAATTTCTTCGAACACAGACTCCGTAATCAGGATGAGTTCGACGAAAAGACACATTATATTCGAATGAATCCAGTGCGACAGGAATTGACCGCAACTGCCGAGGATTGGCCGTATGTAATGGATCGTAACAATATACAGGATGCGTCGGACGGCGTGCTCGGAGAGCCCGCCCTACCTGAAACGGAAACCGGCGTGCTCGGAGAGCCCGCCCTACCTGAAACGGAAACCGGCGTGCTCGGAGAG
>CAYWJE010000019.1:0-13389 GCA_964458525.1 uncultured Verrucomicrobiota bacterium | reverse complement strand
CCCGCCCTACCAACCGGAGGGGAGGAAAAATGACCTGTTCCGTAGCGAATGCTGAAGAGCGGAAAATGACGAACGTGTTCGAGCGCTATCTGACCCTCTGGGTCGGGCTGTGCATCGTGGGCGGCATCATCCTGGGCAAGTTGGTGCCAGGTGTCGCGAAATATCTCGACGGGTTGGCTATATCCGTAAACGGCGCGCCGGTGGTCTCTATTCCCATAGCGATCTGCCTGTTCTTTATGATGTATCCAATCATGGTGAAGATTGATTTCGCATCCGTTGTGAAGGCGGGAAAAAGCGGGAGGCCGGTCTTTCTTACACTCTTCATCAACTGGGCAATCAAGCCCTTCACGATGTATGCAATAGCCCTGTTGTTTCTCGGTGTGTTGTTCAGGGGCTTCATCGGCGCTGAGGCGACGGACTTGGTGAAAATGCCGTTCGGGCTCGATCTGGCAGTCGGCGCGACGCATGGCGCCGGAACGGTTGTTTTCCACGAAGGAGTCAAAATGCTGCAGGTGCCCCTGTGGCGCAGCTACCTCGCGGGCTGCATCCTGCTGGGAATCGCGCCATGCACGGCCATGGTGCTCGTGTGGGGCTACCTGTCGCGGGGCAACGACGGGCTGACGCTGGTCATGGTAGCCGTCAACTCGCTGACAATGCTCGTGCTCTACGGAGTGCTCGGAGGCTTCCTCCTGGGCGTGGGGCGTCTGCCCGTGCCGTGGCAGGCGCTGTTGCTTTCCATTGGAATCTACGTGGCGCTCCCGCTTGTGGCGGGCTATTTTTCGCGGCGATGGCTCATCGCCGCGAAGGGCGAGGCGTGGTTCAGGGAAAAGTTCCTGCACGTGCTCACGCCTGTCACGATCATAGCGCTGCTGACGACTCTTGTGCTGCTGTTCAGTTTCAAGGGCGAGGTGATACTGGGCAATCCGCTCACGATTCTATGGATCGCGGTTCCGCTCTTCATCCAGACGATGCTGATCTTCTGGATCGGGTATGGGCTTGCACGGCTGCTGAAATTCAAGTACGAGGATGCGGCGCCAGCTGCCATGATCGGGGCTTCCAACCATTTCGAGGTGGCAATAGCGACGGCGACGATGCTTTTCGGGCTGTCTTCGGGAGCGGCGCTGGCGACCGTGGTGGGCGTGCTCATCGAGGTGCCGGTTATGCTTTGGCTGGTGCGGATTTGCCTGCGGACAAGGCATTGGTTCGCTCCGGATCGCGCTTGACGCTTCTCATCAGATTCTGGATGATGCCTTGATGGTCAAGGCATCGTCAACAGGGAGAATGGATATGAAGAATTGTGGAAAAGATGACATTAGGAAAAGCGTTCGGGAACGCTATGCGGCAATCGCTGCGAGCGGCAAGAGCGGCTGCGGGTGTTCCTCGGCGTCCTGCTGTTCGCCGAAAGCGCTAGCGGCCAAGGCGCAGTCGGCCAAACTCGGGTATTCGAAGGAGGAGCTGAATGCCGTGCCGGAGGGCGCGGACATGGGGCTGGGCTGCGGTAACCCGCAGGCTATCGCCATGCTCAAGAAGGGGGAAACGGTTCTCGACCTTGGCGCCGGCGGAGGATTCGACTGTTTTCTCGCCGCCCGGCAGGTGGGACCACGCGGCCGCGTGATCGGTGTGGATATGACCCCGGAGATGGTTGCCAAGGCGCGCGAGAACGCGCGGAATGCCGGATTCAAGAACGTCGAGTTCCGGCTGGGCGAGATTGAGCACCTGCCTGTGGCGGACGCGAGCGTGGATGTGATACTCTCTAATTGCGTCATCAATCTCTCCCCGGACAAGGCTCAGGTCTATCGGGGCGCGTTCCGGGTACTGAAGCCAGGCGGACGGCTGGCAATCTCCGATGTCGTTGCGATCAAGCCGATTCCAAAAGCCTTGCAGAACGATTTTGAGAAGCATTCAGGATGCGTGGCCGGAGCGCTCCAGGTGCGGAAGCTGGAGGGCATCCTGCAAGCCGTTGGTTTTCAGGAAGCCTGCGTGAAGGTGAAGGAAGAGAGCAAAGAATTCATTCGTGACTGGTTCCCCGGCAGCGGGGTGGAACGCTATGTGCGCTCGGCGGATGTGCAGGGAACGAAGCCGGGGAGAAGAATGGAATGATGGAAGAATGGAAGGTTGGAATGATGGGAAGGCGGGATGAAGACTCCCGAGACATGGTCGTAATGAAGACGCTGCACACATCCATCATTCCAATACTCCATTCTTTCAATATTCCACAGTTGTCTACAGGAGGGTTATCATGAAAGCACTGGTTGTTGTTGATGGTGGAATATGCGGGTTCCAGTCGAGAATCCACGCGAACAGCGAGGATTCACAGAACGTTACGTTCAAGATAACAAGCGGATGCGAGAAGGCGAGAGCTTTCGGAGAAGCGCTGACGGCCAAGGGTCCGGTTGACGGCTATGCCGAGATCGGAGCCGGATCGGAAGGCGTGGTACTGGGTATTGCCCGTGAGTTGCTCAATGGCTGCTGTGCCGCATGCGCAGTGCCGGTCGGGGCATTCAAGGCGATGCAGGTTGCCGCCGGCGTGGCGCTTCCGAAGGACGTGTCCTTGAAGATGACGGCGGGATAGCTGTTTGCAGCCTGTCTTCGTTGCCTCGCGGACTCGGCGAACTGGCGGGCACGCTTCGTCCTTCATGCTTTGCGTGGCTGTGCCACGCGTAGGCCCGAAGGGCGAAGCGTGGCGGGAGAGACGGGACTCGAACCCGCAACAACCAGATCGACAATCTGGGACTCTAACCAATTGAGCTACTCCCCCGAGAGGTTGAGATGGGAATAATACATCATGGCGTGCTAATGACAAGAAAAAAATAACCCTCATTGGAATCTCTGCATACAGCCTCGCCCGGGCAAAGAAAACGGCACGCCGGAAAACCCACGTATACCAAAATTGCGCTCAGGTGTTTTACAGTGGGAAAGCGAAGGACTGCAGTTCCACCAGGTAGGTGTTGTTGATGTGCCCTGATCCGTATGGACTGGCACTGACGAATTCTCCCGCCGCGTCGAACATGGAGGCGACGGATTTCAGAGTGTGCTTGTCGTGAAACATGAGACGTGACGATAGACACCCCATCGCGCGGTGTTAAGTGGAAATCCTTGTCGCGTGAATATGTTCCGTTGAGGGCTGAGCCTGTTGGTCATCGTCAACCATTTGGCACAGGCTCTTACAACACGAAGACGAAGCTTTTCAGTCAGTCTCTTGCTCCTGAGTTTCTCCAGGAGTATGTGGACCAGATGCTTGATATTTAGGATCTGTGAAATACTCAGATAGGCGCGCATTGTTCAGATTGATTCTCTTCTTGGCATCCTTCTGATTGTCCATGCACAGACCCAAGAATGCATACCCTTCCTTTTGGCCTTTAATCATTAAGATAGCCTGCGCACCATATTTTAACTCATTCGAATTCGTTGTTGACTCAATGAGTTCCACAATTTTCGGAAGCGATGATTCTCCGAGTTTTATCAGCGCAAGCTGAGCAGGCCTTTCACCCTCTATCGGCATCAAATCCGGCTCCATCGCTGCATTGCTAATTAGTAAGAAGTTTCGAATCAGAGCTTCGATGCCCTCAGTAAGCCGAAACAGCCCGATTAGGTATGCCGCGGCACATTTATCTTCGTTGCTCGCCTTTTCGGAATTCAAAATCAGCACTAACGTTTTGGACAATTGAACGGTCACGGCCTCGTTTGTCATTAACACTTGCTTTTCCCGCAAATTATTCATCCATTTCTGACGATCCTTCAATTCGGCAGATGAATTGACTTGAGAATGCAACTTAAGGCCGTGCAGAATGGTATCGGCGGACAAATCATCAGCACTCGATTTGACCCAGATGGGTAAAATAAAATAAGTGACGAGAAAAAGGAAAAATATTGATCTCATATTTCAATTCCTTTCATTAAGGCGCTGAATAGAATGGCAAGTTTGTTGGAAAAGCTGGATTTCCCACACCCAAATCTTTCAATTCAACTTGAAAGAGAGAATTTGTATCATCTATCCCCCGGGCAAACCAATACCAAAGAGAATAATCAGAGCATTTCTCTCCGTTCCAAGTAACCCACTGTCTAAAATGATCATATCGCTCACATGAATTTACTACGATTCCTTCAGTTCCCTGGAATTTGGCAATGTTTGGCGCATCCAAGTCATAAATCTGATCGGTATCGTCAGGGTGTAATCTTTTCACGGAAGAATCATGTGGCGGATCATCAGTCCAATCATCAATCCATCGATATTGCCAAACAGCACCATCTTTATAATCGGATTAACGGCATCTAAACGGCTTGAAACAATCGGAGAAAATTATGGATGGGACAACTCATCCCCAAGTCCAGGAAATCCTGGGACTGCCAGCCTCTGGATTATCGCGCATTTTCCTTGTGTGCATGGATATCTACACTCTCACAGCATACGCAATCTTTGCGTAATGCCAGAGTGGTGACACCAATCTGCTCTACTTAGATTCTTTTTCGGTAACAGGCAATGATGAAGGGGTGAATCGTTTCCTTATAGGAGCGCCTTTAGTTTGCATATGAACACCACTCCGCACACTTATTTTTCGGGAAATGCCATCTATGGAAACAAAGAAGAAGCTTCCGTCTGTCATAAAGCACAGTTCATTCCACCATATTTTCTTATCATCGCCAATTCCCTTCTGCCCTTCATCCAGCGCGTCATTACGCGAAATCGTTGCGCTTCCATAGCACAACCCATTAGTTTCGCGGGAATTATATAACAGTCTGCCGCTCTCCGCCTCTTTAACGGTTGTAAATTTCTTCAAGCATTCCTCGATAAAGCTGTTCCTGTTGTATGCTACATGCTCAGACTCAGATAGATCTGCCAAAAATGATACACGGCCAATAGCATCTGTAATAAGAATTCGATGCCCTCTGATTTCATAATCATAGACAAGGCACTTAACATTAGAATCAATATGAGATTCCTCAACATCTGGCAAGGCACACTGCTCATTGGTATTTTTTACAGCAAACGCATGGTTCCGTATTTCTCCTGCTATCCAATCCTTTCGTATTATCATTTCGATCCAGGAGATAGAACGGTTGAGGACAGTGGCTAGATCATTTGTTCCTCGTATTGCGTCCGACTCAATATCACAATAAGTGGTGTGAATAGCATCTAGAAAGCACGGATACTCCAAGCCTAGCAGGCGTATTGTGTCATTTCTTTCCAGCGAGTACTCGCTCACGCCAACATCTTCTGCATAGGCTTCGGGCGGCGTCTTACTCAAAATAGACACCAAACAAAATAACAGGATGGGAAATCGAACACACATGATGATCGCTTTCATGGTTTTGGCTCCTCGCTGATAACATTTTCAATAAGGTCGACCCAATTCGACACGCTGCCTGGCTCGGTATCGTCCTGCATCGTCACCCAAAACTGACGACAAGGGAGAGCCTTCAATATCTCATAGTCATTTTCTCTTTTCAGATTTGTGGCTAATCCGAATGTATAGTAATTCTCTGCCACCTCACAACAGCCTTCATATGCATTCCAGTTATAGTTCGTTCCGCTTGTTGTGAAATCCAGAATAAGATACTGAATCCTGTTGCTCACAATACGACTATCCTGATCTAGGCAGTTCCCTGCTCCGGCATTTGTTGAAGCGGAGACAAACCTGACATATGCCGGCTCTACACCTATCATTTCGACAGCAACCTTCATGCAACTTGCCAAGTCATCACAATCGCCACTTGCAGGAGGGTCCAGCAGTTCCCAGCCTTTGTCGCCATCGGGGCCAAATTCTGTATATTGAACGACATTCGTCCAAATAGCGTCTGCAATACTCACTTCATTTGTCTTACCCTCCGCCCATTCGCACACAGCCGCAACACGTAAAAGGGTTGGCCCCGGTCCCAAATTCCCCCACGTAACGTACACCCAATGCCCTCCCGATGGCTGACCAGAACATGCCACCGAACCGTTGACCTTTACTGTCCACATAATTCCCACATCTGCTATTGTATCGAAGCAGGTTGCACACACAATTCAACGCATGCAGCAATCTTGCTGTCCTTGACGTGCGTGATAGGATTGCACGTTAGTGGATCTGCACACCATCCTCGAGGATCATAGACGGGCCCTTCGGTTCCGGCGTAGTCAACACGATAATCTATAAGCTGACCATGGTCGCTCGTAAACGTAACAGATTTCAACACCACTGTAATAATGACCACAGCCGCCGTGACCGTATTCCCGCATGCGGCGGTGATGAGGTTCGTGCCTGTTTGCGTGAACGTCTTCGATGCATAATCGTTCGTCGCCACCGCCCCTGTCCACACCGGCTTGCCTGTCGGCCATGCCGTATCCGAGGGTTTGGGATACACACGGAACGCGATGTTCGTGCCAAACGCGGCGTAGATGGGGTCGTCTGTCACGTCGCTCCATGCGCCGCCAAGCAGATACTGCATCTTCTCTATCGCCACGAACGTCAGGTTCGAGCTGAACGCATACCGGGGGTATCCGAAATAACTGTAATCAACCCGCAGGTTTCCTCTCGATCCGCCGTTGGCCGTCACATTGCCCGTCAAAACCGGCCCGGCTGCGCTATCGGGAACGATCGCCCAATTCGCGTATGGGTTCACGTTGACCGAGCTGACCTGGAAGTTGAATGTCGTGTTCACGATGTCGTCCTGAGCGTTTGCCACCCACACGCTGTACACAATGTTCGTGTGCGCCGCCTGCAACCGGGATTCAGGCTGAAAGGACCACTCGATATTCCCGACAGCCAGATCCACCAGCCCCGTCGCCCATCCGTAGATATCCGGCAACGGCGTTCCTCCTCCACCACCCCCGCCGGGAATGGGTCCCCATACGCAGCTCACCACAACCTTGCTCTGCTCAACATATGGAGAAGTATTCAATATGGAAAAGGATCTGACAGCTTCGGTCGAGTTGTCCGACGATCCGCTCAATGTCCAGATTACCCCATATGTTCCCCATCGTTCCGACACATCAGGTCCGCTCTTCAACTGGTAGCCGCTTTCCTTCTTGATCACCTTCACCGTGAAGTTCGCGGAATCCAGGGGTTCCAGAGCTTGCCGCCACCCTCCCGTGGGATGGCTCGGTCTTATTGTTACAGTCTCACTATATTGTGCCGCCTGCGCCTGCGCAAGCGCAATCAGCAACGCTCCCGACAGCGCCACGAACAACCTCTTTTCAATAGACATGGCAATCCGCTCCCTTCTTCCCGCCTTGTCACGGCGTATTTTTCCCGTCATGAGGCGCTAAGCCGTCTTCTTCCCCTGCATGTACCTGCGCTTGACCTCGTATTCAGGCAGAAGCAGATACTTGAAATACTTGTCCGACATATTGACCCAGGCCCGGGCTCCTTTCTCTATCCTTCCCTCTCTGACCAGGCGTGCCGCATGCATGAACAATTCGCGCGCCCCCGCCAGATCGGCCTCGTAGTGGAAGGCGTAGAGCATGCGCAGCTCGTAGAAATCCGCCTTGACGATCTTATCCCCGTATTTCCTCCGCCACCCGTCGAGAACGCTTATCGCTCCGGCTCCGTCGTGCTCCCCCGAAAGATAAGCCGCCCACCAACAGACCGTTTGTGTCCTGAAGTTCAACGGAATGCTCTCGTCATTCAAATAGACCAGCATTTTCTCCATCCGCGAAGCGCGGAACTCCGCTCGTTCCTTCGGATTCATCGTTGTCAACGAGCTCAACGCGAACATCACCTGTATATGGTGCGCTCCGCCGGAAAAGCCCCACCTTTTCCTGACGGCTCCATTATCGCTTTCCGCCGCAATCACCGCAGCTTCGTCCAGCAGTCGCGCCGATGCATCAGGCGGCGCCTTGGATACCCATTGCTGCATGTGCAAGAGGAGGCTTTCGAAGATGATCAGATTGTTCATCGCGGTGTCATCCGTTCGCGCCGAAGCAATCGTCTCCACGTTCTCGCGGAAAAGCCTGTCGGCAGCCTCAAACGACTCGTGTTCCCTGAGGCTCGAAAGCCAGAGAAGACTCTTCGCCGTGTTGAACCAATGCAGGTTGTTCAGGTCCGGCCCGGAATGGGTGCTTGTGTATTCCATGAACTCCTCGCGGAATGCGCGAACTCGATCGGCGAATTTAGCGTCATGTTTCCACGGAGTGATATTGCAATGCTCTTCCCACACCGTTTGATACCTCTCGGCAAGCTCCTTTGCCGGATTTTCTCCCGAATCGGCCAGAGTCTCTACTGCTGCGACACGCTCTTCCTCCGGCAACGGCTCGGATTCTTCCAGCCTTGCGACAGCCTGCGATGGAACCTGATCGTCCTGGCTTTCCGCCGCGCTTTCAACCGACTCGACCTCCTCCCGAGCTTCGGGTTCCGTCGCGCCATCCGGAACAGCCCTGTGGGTGAAAGCTTCAATCATGAGCGGCTCGGCCGCCGGATCGCGCATTTCTACCAAAACTCTTGTCTCATCCACAAAAACATGCCTGCGGCCCTTCTCGGCCATCAAAAGCGCTATTGCCGCCACAGCGGCCAACGGGAGCGCCGCTCTCCTGCAAAGAGCCAGGGCGCGAAGCCACGGACTGGTATCGGTTTTGGCGGACGCTAGGACGATGAAATGCTCTCCGCACCCCGTGCATGCGACCTCATCTCCTTCGATGTCCGCGCTTCCCAGATGCAGCTCTCCGCACAGCGGGCACGTAAACTCGATCCCCGGATCGGGGACTTCAACGGGGCATGCGCAGTTAGCACACCGGACTATTCGTCCCGCGCCCGCCAGGTCAACCGCAAGACTCTTTCCGCATTGGCATTTGAAGTAGATATCGTTCATTCACTCAAACCCTCATCGCAGTCCGCGAGATATCGTTTAATCGGTGGCGCGTTGGCCGTATGCGGGTAGGCGGCGGTCAGCTCCTCAAAACTTTTTCTGGCTTTCGCCCAGTCCTTGCGCGTCCAATAGAGCCATGCGCGGGTGAGCATCGCCCGTTCCCCTTCCGGATGATCCGGAAACTCGCGTATCTGAAGCTCGCATAGCTCGATTGCCTTGCTCATCTGATCCCGTGGTCCGGCCATAATCTGGATGATGTGCCAGCGGGAGCGGGCGAGCCATTCCGAACCCGGCGCGGCTTCCTTGATAACGCTCTGCCAAAGCTTCTCCGACTCCTGCCATTTACCCTGCATGTAAAGAGCCCACCCGAGCTTCGTAAGCGCCTCGTGTTTCTCGGCCTGTGCCGGCTCGCGTTTAAGAGCCTCCTGGTACAGACGCTCGGCAATACTTACGGAATCCTCCGTGAGATGCTCATCCGCCGCGCGCAGCAGCATCGTAACCGAACCGCCGCGCTCCGTCAGCACTCTGGCCACATCCCAATCTTTCTTGTCCGCTGCCTCCAGCCGGGCACACACTCTTCCGTACAACTGCGCTGCACCGGCGAAATCCCCGTTCTTCGCCTTCATCCGTGCCGCATTCACGTGCTCCCGCATCGTTATGTCATGATTCGGAAATGCGTTTGCCAAGTGTTCGAGTATCTTCTCATACTCCCTCATATTCTGTTTGGATCCGTAGTGCGCCGCCAACTGCCTGAGCGCGAGCAGAAGTGCAGGAGAGGAACTCTTCTGCATGACTTCCATGTTCACGATCCGGTTCCATGCGACCAGAGCATTCACGACCCGCTTCTGCCGGTAATCACAGATGGCGGAATACACCCGCGCCTCTTGGGCGCGGCGGTCGGGCATATGGCGGCGGAGGAAATTATCAAATTTCTTCTGGGCATCCGGGTACTGGCGCTTCTCAAGCGCGGAGTTTGCCTCCTTCCACGCCAAGTCGGCAGGGGACACATTCGTGGACGGATCGGATGTCGCATCCTTCGGAGCCGATTGTGCGGGGGATTGTTGGGCGGACAGGACGGACACGGAGAAAGAGAGCATGAGAATGAAAAGGATGAGTTTCATGTCATCCTCGCAGATTGAGAAAGGCAGAAATGGGGGGGGGGAATGAAGCTTTGCGGACGAGATCCTGCTGCGGAGGAAATAAGGAAGAAAGGGAAGGTGAACGTGGGACTTCGGCTTCGAGAGAAAAGCGCGGAATGAGTTTAGACCGATCGTGCGACCGTACGACCGTACGACCGTACAACCCCAATTCTACGACAGCATTCCATCATGCAAATCATACTACGCCTGCGCGGACATAGTTGTCAATCTTTTTGTTTTGTTTGGAAACACACCCAGGCGCACTGGTAAGGCCCAAGCGCCAGACCGTCCCCGCTTTCCGCCGCAGCGCCATCTGCGGCGAGAAGATCCGTCCCCGCCCGCAGGTCGAAGCCGCTCTCTTCAATCTGACGCGCCGGGATCAGAACTTTTTCCCTTGTCATGTTGTGTATGGCCAGAACGCGTTCACTTCCTTCAGGCGCGATTCGCTCGACCGCGAAGACGGCGTCGCCTAAACCCAATACCCGCTGTGCGCCGTCAGGATGAAAAGACGGATGTCTGGCCCTAATGTTCATAGCGCGAGTGATGGCGCCGAAAACGCGCGTGGCGTTGGTCTTCGGATTGTCGAGCATCTCATCCACCTCGCACTCGTCCCACTTCGTGCGGTTGAGCGACCTGGCCTGGCCGGTCTGCCGTGCGAGAACGTAGTCGTTTTCCGCCGCGAGAAGGCTGTTGAAGTAGATCGCCGGAATCCCCTTTAAGGACAGGGGTATAACTTGGGAACAAATGAACCTGTCCACATGAAGGCCGTTTTCTTTGGATGCCGGGAATGAGAGAGCGTCGAAATATGTTATGTTCATCTCGTAGGGCGTCTCGGTTCCATCCTCCGCGCGGCGGCTCGATACGCGGCCCCCGCGTTGGCGGACCTGTTTCAGAAGCTCATCAACGGCCTCCCGGGGCACAAGTCCTTCGAGCGGCCTGACGCCTATTCCGTCGTGCGAGGCCGTGAAATTGAGGAAAGTGCAGCCCGGCGGTGGATCGGCGAGGGATGCCGACCAGCTTGTGAGATACCGGGCGCTTCCGGACAGCAGCGCCTGCAGGATTAGGGGAGGCAGGCTGAACTGGTAGACAATCTGGGCCTCATCACCGTTTCCGAAATAGCTGATGTTTTCCTCGTGCGGGAGGTTAGTCTCAGTCAGGAGCAGGACGTCGGGCGCCACGAGATCCAGTATTGCCCTGAATACCTTCACGACCTCATGTGTCTCGGGGAGGTTGACGCATGGTGTTCCGATTCTCTTCCAAACGTATGCAATGGCGTCCAGGCGTATGATTCTCGCGCCCATCGAAACATAGAACAGGAGAATGTCCAGCATTTCAAATAGAACGTTGATGTTTGAATAGTCCAGGTCCAGTTGGTCGGAGCTGAACGTGGTCCAGATGTTGCGCGCGCCGAAGTTGGTGTTGACCTTCGTAAGAAGAGGCGAGGTTCGCGGCCTGACGACCGCGGTGAGGTCTTCGGATGGATTCGCTTCGATGAAATAGCCCCTGCCCGGGGCGATGCCGAGCTCGTAATCTCTAAACCACCCGCTCTTTCGTGACACGTGGTTGAGGACAAGGTCGAACATCATCCGGAAATGCTTGCCGATGTTTTGTATATCCTCCCATCTGCCAAGTTCCGGGTTGACGTTGCGGAAATGGATGACGGAGAAGCCGTCGTCGGAGGAGTAGGGGAAGAAGGGAAGGATGTGGACGGTGTTGAAAGCGCCAATGAGCCGCCTGGCGGCGAACCTGCCGAGAACGGTCAGCGGCGGCTCGGCCGCCGCGCGTATCACGTCGCCGTAGGTGATTAGTATTCCGCTTCTCTGGTTCCATCGCGATGGCGGATGCGTGAGGTCAAACCCTATGCCGTAGCGTCCGGCCATCGCGGCTGTGCGACGTATGCAGATGTCAGCCTTGTCGCCATAAAGAAGCTCGAAGCTCTTCTTCAGGTTTATTATCACCGGGTTGCCTGAATAGGGTATCATAAGATCGTTCTCGAATTGTTTCTCATATTGGAGATGAGCAGGTCCAGGTTCCGCTTGAGCACCTCGTAGCTGTAATAGCGGCTGGCAACCCTGTAATTGTGCTCCACCATATCCCGTCTGTGGTCGGGATTATCCAGTATGCGCCTCACTTTGTCCACCACCTCGCCAGTGAGGAAGCCCTCCATGACGGGGATTTGGAAACCCTTCGGCTCAATGTCCTGGCCAAAGATCGCATAGCGATTGACGAGGACCGGCACTTTGAAATACAATGCCTCGAGGAGTGCGTTCCCGAAGCCCTCGTAAAGGCTGGGGTACGTTACGAGATCGGAATTCATGTAAAGGTCGGAGAGCGTGTACATCTTCTTGCCTTCGCTATTGAGCTGGCGCACGTCGCTCACGCGCGTGGCGAAAAACCGCAGGTCCACCCCGTTATACTGAGCAAACTGGCTGAGCATGTCCCTGTATTCCCAACCCTCGTCGTCGGCTTCGTGGGAGACAACCAGCTTGTACCTTGCGTCGCCGAGCATTTTCACCAGCGTTATGGCATGTTCGATGCCCTTGCGCGGGACAACCCTCGTAGGCTGTAGAATCATTACGTCGCCCGGATCGAGCCCGATCTCGGAGCGCACATCCGATGCGTATGAGTCCGATGTCTCCGGCGGCGGGTGCGCGAAATCCATGACGTTTGGGATCATAAGCGACGGCAGCGCCTTGCGCCTGGCGAGTTCCTCCTGCGCCGCGCTGCTGATGACCACATGCTGCAGATCGGGGTTGCGCGGGGGGAATGCCATGTCCAGATAGTCGTTGGCGGCGTTTACGAGGAAACGGGAGCGTTCCCAGTAGAAGTCGTGGTGGTGCCCGATGGCCGGGAAATGGGTCTCGGACAGGAATTCCGTCACAGCCAGACCCAGCGGAATGTGCATCGGTATGCTGAGCACGTTTTCGAGGATCAGGAAATCAATGTCGAAATGATGGATAAAATCATAGATCGTCTGCTTGAGATATTCTGCGGTGCTGCGTATGCGGCTCGTGATGAGCGGGGTGCGCGCCGTTTTGCCGAATATGCGTTCCTGTATCCATGCGTTTTCGGGGTGGTTGAAAAACGCCTCTGGAATGCATCGGCTTCGGCCCGGCGGCCTGTCGAGGCGCCCGGCATACCAGAAACACTCGTGGTCATCAGCCTTGAGAACCTCTTCCCACTTGGCGCTTTCGAGCGAAACGCCGTCGGTTCCCGCGAATCGTGTGGATATGAAACCCGCTCTCTCCCGCATAATACCCCAATTCCAACTCTTTTTTTGTGGACAGATCAATCCTAATTCAATAAAATTATCAAGTATGAAGATAGTATTTTAATAAAATTACCTATTGTACTAAACGTATTACAAAACGGCAATAAAACTATTCTTGAAACGTATAAAGAAGTAAAAAATCAAGTTAATAACATTGCTGAGTTTACTGAAATATTATGCTGTCTATATGCACTT
>CAYWJE010000018.1:0-24050 GCA_964458525.1 uncultured Verrucomicrobiota bacterium | reverse complement strand
TACTGAAAGGTGAAAGGTGAAAGGTGAAAGGTGAAAGGTGAAAGGTGATGGGTGAGGACACAAATGGCTCACATGCATTCCTCACTTGATCATTGATGAAGAAAATTGCACTCAATGGCAAAGATGTCAATATGTTTTTTTCGTTTTTTTCGCTCTTGAACAACTTTGATTTTTTTGCTTGACACCGTTTTAATGAATCGGGCTACAAGTTCTCTGCATTTCATGACATCAGCATAGCAACGAGGCACATGCCGAAGCAATGGCAATTTTCGGCTTCAATCCAGATCAATGCATGCTATCTCCGCCGATGTACGTATGTTCACACTTAAACAAGTGTGAACATGGAATTGCGGGCTTTCGTTGTGTAAATCCTGTGCCAAACAAACGAGGTTATCTTCGCCCCCTTTCAGCATAAATCTCATCGGGCGGACTGTTCGACAAGATCGGCCAGGGCTGCGGCCGCATTGTCAACCGCGCGGCTACGCGCCGCAACCTTCATTAGTTCGAGGCGCGGCGCGTCCTCTATCAGCCCGGCGAGGTAGTCCGCGAGCCGCTCCTCGCTCAGATCCTTTTCTTCCACCAGGTTAGCCGCGCCTGCCTTCTCGACCGGGCGCGCGTTGGCAAGCTGGTGCTGGTGGGTGGCGAGCGGATAAGGAACGAGCAAAGCCGGCAGGGCGTAATGCGCCAACTCTGCGCAGGTCGAGGCGCCCGCGCGGCACACGGCAAAATCCGAGCGTCCGTATGCCGCGTCCGCCGCCTCCAGGAAACCAAAAACCGCGCACGGCACGTTGTTTTCCAGGTACAGACGGCGAACAGATTCTTCGTCCGCCGCGCCCGCAAGGTGAATCACGCGGATATCGCGGCCGGCCCTGCGAAGCCTGATGATCGCGGCTGAAACCATCATGTTCAGGACGTGCGCTCCGCGGCTGCCGCCCATTGCCAGGATAACGAACCCGCCATCACCCAACCCGGCGAACAGGGCGCGAGCGTCAGCCGTTTCGCAGGGGCGCCGCAAGGGCATCCCGATCATCGTCATGTTTCCGTGGCGCAGATTCAGCCTTGTCTCATCGAAACCAATAGCTATTGCGCGGGCAAACGGGGCGAGAAATTTTATCGCCCTGCCGGGAATCACGTTCGCCTCATGCAGAACCAGCGGAACTCCGAGCAGTTTTGCCCCGAGCGCGGGCGCCACAGAAGCGTGGCTGCCCATTGCAAGCATTGCGTCGGGTTTGGCAGACCTCATAGCGGAAGCGCAGCGAACACATGCCGCCGCGATGCGAAAGGGCGCAAGGATTCCGGGAAGCGCGAGGGATGGAATGAAACCCTTTGAACGCGCTATCATCACCCGAAAATCGCAGCCTTCCAGCGCCGCCCGTTCCTCGTCCCGGCCCGCAAGCCAGAGTGTCACCTCGTGGCCGCGCGCACGCAAAGCCCGCGCGGTCGCAAGGCCCGGGAAGACATGACCGCCAGTCCCGCCGCACGCGACCGCGATCCGGAGCGCCGTTCGAACCGCAGCCTCTGTTCCTGCCTGGATCATACTTTTCACATATCCTGGAACCTGTTGCAAATCCCTCTTATATCATCCTCGGCATACCTGGCCCGACCCTGCTCACCGATATTCAACAGCACTCCCAGTCCGACCGAGAGAATGAGGAGGCATGAACCGCCGTAGCTTATGAACGGAAGGGCGAGGCCCTTGGTGGGCAGACAGCCCGAGACAACGGCGATATTGATCATCGCCTGCAGGGTGATCATGAGAGTTATGCCCAGCCCGAGCAGCCGGCCGAAAGCGTCCGGCGCGCGCACGCTTATCCTGAAGCCGCACAAGAAAAGCACGGCAAAGAGAACAAGCACGCCGATCGTGGCGCCAGCCCCCATCTCCTCACCGATGATCGCGAAGATGAAATCCGTATGCGCCTCCGGAAGATAGTATTGCTTCTGCACACTCTGTCCCAGCCCCACCCCAGCGCCGCCACCGAGCGTGAAGGCGTAGAGGGCGTTCATCAACTGGAATGAGTGGGTCTGCGCGTAAAGCTCAGGATCCATGAAAGCCAGTATTCTGATCCTCCTGACAGGATTGTGCATCACGGCGTATGCGAAGCCGGCAAGCCCCGGCAGCGCGAACACGGCGAGGTGCGCCAGCTTCGTGCCGCCCAGCAGCATGATTGACATACCAACCACACCCGCCAGGAGAGCGGTTCCATAATCCGGCTCAGCGAAAATAAGAAGGACTATCACGCCCATGAGTCCCACGGGCGCCAGGGCGCCGCGCACGAGTTCGCCCGCGCGGCGCCTTTCGTTCGACATCCACGCCGCGAGCGTTACCAACAAGGCGAATTTGCCGAGTTCGGAAGGCTGAAAACGGAGAGGCCCGAGCGCTAGCCAGCGGCTGGAACCGCCTATCCTGAGCCCGATCCCCGGAATGAGAACCAGGATGAGCAACAAAACCGTGCCGAGGAAGAGAACCGGGGCGAGATCGGCCCAATGATGGTAGTCGAACCTGGAGACCAGCGCCCCGGCAACGAGCGCGAGAACAAGCCAGACCACCTGGCGCTTCACGTAGAAATAGGGATCGTCGTTAAGCGCCAGCGCTCTTATGCCGCTCGTGCTGGCCAGCATAACGATCCCGAAGGTCACCAGGATCATAGTAACGACGATAACAACGGTCGTAGTTTTCCACATCACTTGCCGATTCGACGCAAAAGCCGGAGACCTCGTTTATACCCCGAGAAAAATCAAGGTATGCGAAGCTGCTGGCCCGCTTCCAGCTTGGAATCCGCGGAGAGATTGTTCACCTCGACCAGTTCTTCCACGCTGACAAGATAGAGCCCGGCGACAGACGCAAGGTCCTGCCCGGCTATAACAACATGATAGATGCTCTTGTCATCAATCGGCTTCTCCACCGCCGCCTCACCGAAAGGAACAACCGCCTCTTGCACTTCAAGCGCCTGCTGTTTATTGTTCAGCTTCTTTACTGGTGGCTCCCCCGGAATGCGGCCCGCGGCGGAACCCGGAATGACAAGTTTCTGGCCTACAAGGATCTTGTTGCGATCGATCAGGGTATTGATCTGCGCGAGTTCATCCTCGGACACCTTGAGCCTGCTCGCGATTTTCGACAGGGAATCGCCCTTCTGAACGACGTAGACGTTGCCGGAATCAGAAGCGAGAACGGTTGCCGCGGGCCTGCTGACCGGCTTCTCGGTATTAACGTAACCAGGAAGAATCAGCTTTTGTCCGACAGATATTTTGTGCGGATCAGCCAGCTTGTTCAGCGCAAGGATTTCCGCCTGAGACGTGCCATATCTCTGCGCGATCCGTGAGAGGCTGTCGCCAGTCTTGACCGTGTAGACCGTGGTGTCGGGAATCGCCACAGGCTCGCCCGGCCTGGAACCTGTTGAAACCGGAACGGGCTCCGGCAGAGCTATCGGAGGCATCACAACCGGCCGCGGCTCGCCGGTCCTGCCCCCGGGCGTGCCACAACCCTGGAGGAGGAAAAGAGCGCTTATTGCGGCAAAATGCAATACAACGACAATCGCTATCAGCACCCATGTTTTCTTCATCACCCTTCCTCCTCTGTTTGATTAGATTACGATTGCAATTTCAGAATCGCGCTTCACGCCGCGACAAGACAAGATACATCTTTAATTGTTTGATTCAGTTATGGCGAATATTCCCAAACGAGTCAAGTTCTTTTTCGCCAATGTTCGGCGCAAATCCCGGCGAATGCATCGCCCCGCTCGCCGAAGTCAGAAAACTGATCCCAGCTAAGGCAGCCGGGCGACAGGAGCACTGTATCGCCCGGCCGCGATTCAGCGCACGCAGCTTGCACCGCGCGCTCGAGAGTTTTGCACACCGCGCACGGCACTATATCGCGCCATGCCGAGAACAAGAGTTCGGCGGCTTCGCCTATCAGGTAGACGCCTGACGCCTTTTCGGCCAGGAGGCCGCGAACAGCAGAGACATCGTCGCCCTTGTGTCTTCCGCCCGCTATCAGGCGCACGCGTCCGGACGTTCCCTTCAACGCGGCGCCCAGCGCAGCCATGTTCGTTGACTTCGAATCATCAACGAAACGAATGTCGCCGTGTTTCTCCAACTCCTGCAGCCTGTGCGGAAGCGGTGTGAACGAACGTGCCGCGACCTCAACGCTCTCGCAGGGCAGTCCGCACGAGCTAACAGCGGCGGCCGCTGCCGCGGCGGCAAGTCCGAGCACCGGGTTCGCGAACATCGTGCCCCCGAGCGACAGCGCCAGTTTGCCGTCCTGAAGCACCGCGCCGTCCCCGTACCGAAACACGGATGAACTCGATGCTCCGAACGTGATGAACCGGCCCGCGCCCCGCTCCTTCCAGCTGCCGCCGTTCCGCGCGAGCCAATCATCGGGGACAATCCCGACATCGCCTTCCTTCATCATCGAGAACATCCTCAGCTTCATGCGCTCATATGTCATCATGTCCCCGTGCCTGTCCAGGTGATTAGGCAGGACGTTCAGGAGCACTCCCACATCCGGCCTGAACTCGCTCACTGTTTCGAATTGGAACGAGCTCACCTCGAGCACCAGCCAGTCAAGCTCCGGTCCTTTCAGGGCAACATGGGATACGGTCAGCGCCCTCTTCCCGGATGCGGCATCCGCGCCGTTCCTCCCCCCCGCCAGGCGCTCTTCATAATTTCCGGCTATGGCAGTTCTGGCGCCGGCCTGCGCGATCGAATCGGCGCAGAGCCTTACGAGCGTGCTCTTTCCGTTCGACCCGGTCACCGCCAGCACGCGGCACTTGAGCCTGCTCCAGCCAAGCTCCAGCTCCGCCAGCAGCGGAGTCCCTCCTTTTTGGACAGCATTCACCCATGGCGAATTTGCGGGCATGCCTGGGCTCACGATGCAGACATCGGCGGTCTTCGCCGGCGGATTCTCAATCCCAAGCCTGACATCCGCGCCAAGCGAGGCGAGGCGCGTCGCCCGCTCGCGCAGGACAGGGCTATCGGAGCTGTCAACGACCATGACGCCGGTTCCCTCCGCCAGCAACAGTCTCGCAGCGGCCTCCCCGCTCGCTCCAAGTCCAAGCACCAGCGCTGTAGAGTACTTGTGCATCAGCGTATCTTCAGCATTACCAGCCCGAACAGGGCGAAGATGATGGAGACTATCCAGAACCGTATCGTAACCTGCGTCTCGCTCCACGGATTATTCTTCTTGAGCTCGAAATGATGATGCAGCGGCGAGCAGGCGAAGATCCGCCGGCCCTTGAGCTTGAACCACGACACCTGCAGAATAACGCTCATGGCCTCCATCACGAACACACCCCCGATGATCGCAAGAGCCACTTCATGCTTGACGAGCACCGCTATCATTCCAAGCGCGCCGCCGAGCGCCAGGCTTCCGGTATCGCCCATGAAGACTGCTGCCGGGTGACAATTGAACCACAGGAATCCGAGCGACGCCCCAAGAACGCAGCCGCAGAACACAGCAAGTTCGCCGCTGCCTGGAATGTAGGGAATCTGAAGGTACTGCGCGAACACGGCATGGCCGGCGACATAGACCATCACCAGCATCGCAAAGAACACCGAGCTCACGCATCCAATGGCCAGCCCATCCAGCCCATCGGCCAGGTTGACCGCATTGGAGGCGCCGACCAGAACCGCTCCGATGAAGATGAACGCGCAGATGAAACACATGTCCGTGATGACCGGATTTTTCAGAAACGGCAGCATCAGGTGCCGGGCCGTGTCCCTCGTCTGCGGCAACGTGTCGAGAGCCAGCATTATGAGCAGGGCCCATGCGAATTCGAAGACCAGCTTGAACCTTCCGCTAAGTCCCTTCGGCTTGCGCTTAACCTTCTTCACGTAGTCATCAGCAAAACCAAGCGCGCCCATGTAGCAGAAGGTGGCCATGACCAGCCAGACTAGCGGATTGGTCGGCACGGTCCACAGCAGGCACGAGATCATCACGGCGCCTATTACAAGTAGTCCGCCCATGCTGGGAGTGCTCTTCTTTCCCTCTCCATGAAGGGCATCGAGCGCGGGGGAATCATCCTTGTAGCGCGCCTCGTCGCCCTTGCAGAGCCTGGCAAGGCGCCGGATGACCCACGGACCGGCCAGAATGCTTATGATAAAGGCCGTGCCCGCTCCGGCGACCACCCTGAAAGTGATATACTGGAAGACCCTCAGCCAGGATACGATATCCTTCAGTTCATGCAGGTAATAGAACATTTGTTATTCTCCGGCGCTATTGACCCAACTGCGTTATCTTTTTCGTAACTACTCAACTGGTTGCATCAGAGATCGACGGGACCACGCCTTTGGCGTTGCAGGCGGGCGGGCAGGCCTTGCGCGGCCGTCAAATCACACTCAAGCTGAGTAGTTACTCTTTTTCCATTCCTCGAGCACGCGCTCAAGGCGTTCACAGCGCGAGGCTTTTAGAAGCACGGAGTCCCCCCTCACGACAGCTCCGTCGAGGACAACGGCAGCCCCGGCATGATCCGCGCACCGGAAGATGCGGTCCTTTCTGAAGCCTCCACGCTGTGCCCCATCGGCTATGAGTTCGCCGAGCCTGCCCACGGTTACCAGTCCCGCCCAGTTTCCTTCAGCAACCACCGCGCCGAGCTGAGCATGGGCTTCCATTGATGCCTGCCCGAGCTCCAGCATTCCGCCCAGCACCAGCCACTTGCCCCCGGCGCTGCCACAATCGGAGAAGGCACGCAGCGCGGCAGCCATGCTCAAGGGGTTAGCATTGTACGAGTCGTTGATGATCTCGATGCCGTTCATACTGCTGCGCTCCCAGCGCATCGGCTGCGGCTTGAAACGCTCGATCGCGCTGCCGATCGCCTCCCACGGGATTCCGTGGGCGCGTCCAACTGCAATTGACAGGAGCGCATTCCTGGCGACATGCAGGCCGGGCGCCGGCAGTCTGAAGGAAAACGATTGCCCCGTCCCCTGTTCGGATACAAGCATTGATCCGGCCCGCGCGTCGTACCGCCTACAGAGATAGTCGGCGGCGCCGCCCATCGCGACGGTAATTATTCTACAGTGCGCCGCTGCATTTAAAAGACCATACCACTCGTCATCGTTCCACAACACCGCGACGCCGTTCTCGGGAAGACAGGCGATCAGCTCGCTCTTCTCGAGGGCGATGGATCTGACCGAATCAAAATATTCCAGGTGCACCGGTCCGACCGATGTCACCACTCCCCACCCTGGCGCAAGAGTTTCGAAAAGGACACGCAGTTCACCGGGATGATTCATGCCCGCCTCGAACACGCCAAAGCGCGACGCGCTGTCCATCGCAAGCATGCTCATGGGAAGGCCGATTTCGTTATTCCAGTTGCCTCGCGTGCGGGCGGTCGGACCGAGCGCGGAAAGCACATCGGCTATCATCTCCTTCACCGTGGTCTTGCCGGCGCTTCCGGTCACTCCCACGATCTCCGCCGGCACGGATTTACGGTAGCCGGCAGCCATATCCAGCAGAGCCCGGCCCGTATCCTTAACGCACAATAGCGGTCCACGCGCTGATTCCCCGCGACGGCTCACCACCGCGCCTGCCGCCCCTTTCTCAAAGGCTGATTCGACGAAATCGTGACCGTCGAAGGATGCGCCATTGATTGCCACGTACAGGGCGCCGGGATCCAGGGTCCGGGTGTCGGACGAGATCCCGGTGATGGCGCGGGGAACACCGAACTCCCATGAGCCGCCCGTCCATTCCGCCAACAAGTGTGCATCGAAGTGGGTCATCTTTTATCTCACTTGGGCGCGCGGAACGGATCAGGCTGTGAAGGAAGCGACTACCTCGCGGTCGTCGAAGGGAACTGTTCTATCGGCCTGCTCCTGATAGATTTCATGCCCCTTGCCCGCTATGAGCACGACATCTCCCTTTCCGGCGACGGCCAGCCCCCTGCCAATAGCCTCCCGCCTGTCCGGAATCACCTCGTAGTTCTTCTTGCCCTCGAATCCTTTTTCAATCTCGGCAATGATCGTTGATGGCTCTTCCTTCCTCGGATTATCTGATGTGAGAATGCTATGATCAGCCAGATTGCCCACCACGGCGCCCATCAGGGGCCGCTTCTTCCTATCCCTGTTGCCGCCGCATCCGAACACCACTATCAGCCGGCCGGAGGTGATTTCCCGGAGGGTTGTGAGGACGTTCCTAAGCGCGTCCTCGGTGTGCGCATAGTCAACGAACACGCTGAAATCACGCTCAACCGGAACCAGCTCAAGCCGGCCCCGAACCGAGTCCATTGCGGCCAACGAACCGGCAATTGCGGAAGGCTCCACGCCCATATCGACACAGCAGGCAAAGGCGGCAAGCGCATTGCTGATGTTGAACCTGCCGAGCAGCTTGAGACTCAGCCCGGTTTCTCCCCAGGGGCCGGCGACGGTTATCTCGCTGCCTCCGGAGCCGACCTTTAACCGCTTGGCGCACACCATCGCATCGGGGTGCATCCCGTAGGTCACGAGCCGGCTCTGCCCCTGTTGCACGATTGACGCGAGCTTTGCGCCCCACGGGTCATCGAGGTTGATAATGGCCGTTAGCGGCTTGCTGCCCGAACTGCAGGGTGGAAACAGAAGCGTCTTGGCCTGGAAGTAATCGTCCATGCATCCGTGGTAATCAAGATGATCCTGGGTCAGGTTGGTAAAGACAGCGACATTGAACTCAACGCACAGCACGCGTTGCTGGAGAAGAGCGTGCGATGACACCTCCATCACCGCGGAACGGCAGCCGACACGGACCATTTGCGCAAGCATGTCCTGGATATCCGGCGACTCGGGGGTAGTGCGCTGGGCCGGGATGGTTCTGTCCCCTATCTCGTACTGAATGGTGCCCAGCATTCCTGGCTGAATTCCGGCCGCGGCCAGAATATTCCGGATCATGAAAGCCACGGTCGTCTTGCCGTTCGTCCCGGTGATCCCCACCACCCGCAGCTTGTCCGAAGGATGCCCGTGGAAAGCGCAGGCAATAAAGGCCATCGCTGTACGTGCGTCGGGCACAGAAATCCCGACAGGCGCCGCGCTGCGGCTGAAGGATGGCTCATCGCTAACAACAGCCAAGGCACCGCGGCTGACGGCATCCTCGATGAATCTATTACCGTCCTGATTACGGCCGCGCAGGGCGAAGAAAAGAAAGCCCGGCTTCACCATTCTCGAATCGTAGGCAATCCCCTTGATATCCGGGTCGGCATCGTTTTTCCGGAACTCGTGCTGGACCTGTTTGAGCAAAACGCTTAGTTTCATGACTAACCATTAATAACGTTCAGTCTCTCCTGCGGCTGCTATCCTTGCGCTCCGGCAAGCGGGAACCGGCCGCGTGGGCCAGGGAAATGGGGGATGGCTTTATGTTAAGGCGGCGCACGGCCTGCGCCGCAATTTCGCTGAACACCGGGCCCGCCACAGCGCCGCCAGTGCGCGCGTTCTTCTTCGGCTCATCCACGACCACAATGATTGCGAGCTCAGGGTCCTCGGCCGGGAGAAACCCTATGAAGGATGCCACGTTCAGAACATCCGAATACCTTCCACCAACGAGCTTCTGGGAAGTGCCTGTCTTGCCCCCAACCGTGTAGCCTGGCACGACAGCCCTCCTCGCCGTTCCGCCCTCCTCCGTTGTTCTTACGAGAAGGCCCTTCATAATCTCTGCCGTCTCCGGGCGTATCGTACGGGATACGGCCAGAGGCTGCTCCTCGAACAGCACCGTTCCGTCAGGGCATAGCGCCCGTTTGATAATGTAGGGCCGCATCAGGACTCCTCCGTTCGCGATCGCCGCCATGGCGTTCACCATCTGCAGGGCCGTGACGGCCACCTCGTGTCCCATGGCGATTCGTGTGGGGCTAAGCTTCGTCCAGTTCCGGGTCGTCCGCAATATGCCGCCCTCCTCGCCCGGCAGCTTGATTCCGGTGGGCCGACCTATACCGAATAGCCGGAGCTGATCGTATAATCGCTCATCACCCAGCAGCAGCGCGATCTTAGCCGCGCCTATGTTGCTTGATTTTTTGATTATATCCGCGACAGAAAGGTTGCCATACGGGTGATAATCGCGCAGGGGCCGTTTCTCGTAGATCCATGTCCCGTTCTCACAGTCAAAGACATGTGAAGGCGCCACAACGCCGGCATCAATGGCTGAAGCCACTATCATTATTTTAAAGGTCGAGCCGGGTTCATAGACGTCAGCTATGCACTTGTTCCTCGTCTGCCCGGGACCGGCCTTCCGAAAATCGTTCGGATCATAAGCAGGCAGGTTGGCCATGGCGATTATCTCGCCGGTCTTCACCCGTTCGACGATGGCCCATGCTGCAATGGCGTCATTATCGTGAAGGGCTTTCTCGATAGCCTGTTCGACGATGTACTGAACCGACTGGTCAATGGTTAGCTGCAGATCGGAGCCCCGGCGGGGCTGTATATCAATGCTTCTCCGGTCATATATTTCACTGCGCCTGCCGTCGAGCTCTCCCGCTATCAGCCCGCGGACACCCTGCATGCGCTCATCCCACGCCTGCTCGATACCTGCGCTGCCGCAGCGGTCGAGGTTCACGTAGCCGAGCACGTGGCACATGCTCGATCCCAGGGGGTATGACCTAACGTAAGCGTCGTTGAGAAATACGCCGGGAAGCTTCATCTCGCTGATCGCCTGCGCCTGCTCGGCCTCGATGGTAGTCCCGTAACCGCCGATGTGGGCGAAACGCCGACCGGGATTATCCAAGCACGCCATCAGGAGGGCGGAGTCGAGATCCAGACACTCGGCCAGGAACTCCGACACCTTCTGGGCATTGCTGGACACAATGCCGGGATCAGCCCAGACGCTCTTCTTCATCACGTCCAGCGCCAGGAGTTTCCCGTTGCAGTCATAGATCCTGCCGCGCTCTACGTCGAGGCTTCGCTGGAACCGGCGGCGCGCGATGACCTCTTCCATGCGTTCAGCATACGCCCCGGCATGAAGCGAGGCAAGCCTCGATCCGAGCGCAAGGAATCCCAGAAGCACTGCGATCACCAGCGCCAGCAATCTTATCTTGTGACTTCGTTCAGTCATTTACCGTCACCCTGCCAGCCTGGGCCAGTTGAGCTATCTCTCCGGCGAGGCTTTGCAGGGACGCCACGGAAGAATTGCCCTTCCTGACGCGCACGATGTTCTTCTCATCGGGCCATACCATCACGATCTGGTTCTCCTTCAACGCGGCCTCGATATTCGAGGGCGCTATCGTCCGCTCCCATTTCCACAATTCGTTGTCATAACGACTCTGCAGCTGACTTTTTTCAGCCTCCAGGCTGTTGATCCGCCGGCTCAGCGTCTCCCCCTTCATATTCAGCCACACGTAGACCAGCGCGAGCGAGGTTCCGACGATCAAGAGCGCTGCGGCGTGCAGCGGCAAAGATACATTGGACCTGCGTTTCCTCCTGTTTTCATTGATCATTACTAATCAATCCTTTCTATTGCGCGAAGTTTCGCCGACCTGGCTCTGTAATTCTCTAAAATTTCATCGTCGGATGCCATGAGCGGCTTCTTCACAAGCCATGCGACCGCCGGGAGGGCTCCTATTCGCCGCCGACCGCCGCCATGCTGGGATTCGAGCCTGCCCACGTGTTCCGTGAAAGTCATTTTCACACGCCTGTCCTCGAGGCTATGATAGGAAATCACCACCATCCGGCCGCCCGGCTTGAGCAGCCTTATGCCCTGATCGAGGCCATTTTCAAGATTTTCCATCTCCGCATTCACCGCAATCCTCAAAGCCTGGAACACCTGCGTCGCCGGATGAATCCCGCCCCGCCGGCCGCCCTTAACGCGACATACGAGATCCGCCAACCAGCCCGTGGTCAGGCGCTCGCGGCCGACTCGATCACGGATCATCTCCATTGCTATGCGCCGTGCGAACCGCTCTTCGCCGAGCGTCCGGATCAGGTCGGCCAGCTCCCGCTCGCCCGTTTCCCGCACCAGCGCCTCGGCCGTGAGTTTCTGCCGGCGGTCCATGCGCATATCAAGCGGACCTTCCTGCATGAAACTGAATCCGCGTCCGGCATCATCAAGCTGAAAAGACGACATTCCCAGGTCCAGCAGAACTCCGTCCGCCGCGCATATCTCCAGGACGGCGGCTATTTCCCCCAGCATCGCAAAATTGCCTTGAACGAACTCACACTGCGTTTTCCACGCGGAGAGACGCCTGCCCGCAGCCGACAGGATTTCAGCGTCGCGGTCAATGCCCACCAGTCGTCCGTCCGCCCCGAGTTGCTTGAGAATCTCCGATGAATGCCCGCCAGCGCCGAGCGTACCGTCGAAATAAGTGCCGTTCGGGTCAACGACCAGCAGTTTTACGGCTTCACGAACAAGCACCGGCTTGTGGAGAAGCTCTTCCCCGGCAATTGGTTTTATTTCCATGGCTCCGATGAAAGACTCTTACGCCGGCCTGCGGCGCTCAGGCTGAAACGGCCTGTGCCCTGGCGCAAGCCATGAGCTTTATCTTCATCAGTTCCGTCTCATAACATGAGGCGCAGAATCCATGGGAAAAAACCGCTTCCGTCGCCGGCGGATCGGGCCGGAACTCCCAGCCGCTCTCCGTCTTCTGTCGTCCGCATATGCAACACTTGGTTATAAAATGCTTCTCGCTCATTGCTCTCGCACCCCATTCAACCGCCTATCGTTTCAAACACCTCAGCATCTTCGAAAAATCACTGAACGCCTGCTGCCCGAGCAACACCTACCAGAAAAATGATGCCGCGTACGACTTGCATCCCAGCAGGACGTTCATCACCCTGCCAGGCCACGACGGAACGCTCCTGTTGTTGACGACCTTCCCGTTGGAACGTCCGCTTCGAGAGGAAAGCGCCGGTTCTGTCGCCCCGGATTCAACGCGAACGGGCAGAATCCTCAGGCACTCCCGATCCAAGACGAACCCGTGATCCCCAAAGCGCGTCGAGCGAAATACTCGCTGCTTGTCCGGGAGCTCGAATCCGTCCGCCTGGAAGCGGCCGCCGGCGAGCACCTGTTTCATGTAGGAACGATCGGCTGATTTCATAATCACGACTCCTTCTTATCAAAAGTCAACATATCTCACGGCGTCTTCCATCGTGGCCTCGTCAACCGCGCAGGATGCCTTCCTGGTATCCGGGTTCCATATCTCGAAATGATTAAACAGCCCCACCAGCTCAACCTGCGCGGTGAGGTTCGCGTATTCAAGGAGTTCATCCTTGATGCGAATCCTGCCCTGCGAATCACATACAACCAGATCGGACTTCGATGCAAGAGCCCTTGCGAATGTTCGCGCCCGTTTGTCGCCTATCCCCATCTTCTGGAGTTTTTCAAGACGCGGCGCCATTTCGCTGATGGGATAAACGTACAGGCACTTCTCCCCGTTCAAGCCGGGCAGCACATACAGGCTGGGCGGTCCAACAAGCCGTTCACGCCATTCGGAAGGAATAGTGAGCCGTTTCTTCGGATCGAGCGCATGCAGGAAATGATCAACAAATCCGCCATTGACATTCATATTCATGATGGCACCCCACTCCACTCGGCTCCCTTTTATGACACACTTTGACACCTTGCCCCACCGACGTCAACTTTTTTTTTGCTTTTTTTCATTTTTTTTATGGGTTGCCCCGGACGCCCCGTTCGGATAGAGTAAGTCCATGAGTGATGTGTTAAAGAGCACCTGCAGGATGTGCCATGGCGGATGCGGCGCACTCCTGCACGTGAAAGATGGACGCCTCGTTCGCGTGGAGGGAGATCCGGACTCACCCTTCAACAAGGGTAACCTCTGCATTAAGGGTCTCTCGACGCCCGAACTCGTCTACCACCCCGACCGCGTCCTCTTTCCGCTCAAGAGAAGTGGGGCGAGGGGAAGCGGAAAATGGGTCCGCGTGTCATGGGAAGATGCTCTCTCGGATATCTGCGCCAGGCTGAAGGTGCTGATTGAAAAATCCGGACCGGAGTCGGTCGGTATAGCGCAAGGCACCGGGCGGCATCATTATGTTGAAACGCTTCGCTTCGCGAACACGCTTGGCACACCGAACGTGATCGAGCCGGGCGGGGCCCAATGCTTCCTTCCGCGCGTCACGGTGAGCCAGCTGGCCTATGGCGATTTTCCCGTTGGCGATTACGCGGGAGATATCCCGCCAAGATGCGTTCTGTTCTGGGGCGCGAATCCCGTGGTTTCCAGCCCGGACGGCAAGGTGTGCTTCTCCATCGCGCGCTGCCTTCCGAAGATCAAACACGCGATAGCGATTGATCCGCGCCGCTCCGAGACAGCAAGAAAGTGCGGGCTTCATCTTCAGATCAGGCCGGGATCCGACGCGGCGCTGGCGCTCGCGATGATCAACGTGATCATCGGAGAGCGGCTCTACGATCCCGAATTCATAACCAGATGGACTGTCGGGTTCGAAGAGGTGCGGGCTGCGGTTCAGGACTGCACTCCCGAATGGGCAGCGGGCATCACGTGGATCAACCCGGATCTCATCAGGCTGGCCGCCAGGACTTACGCACGCGAGAGGCCCAACGTCCTCGAATGGGGCGTCGCCATCGAGCAGACGCCGAACTGCCTCAACGCGGTGCGCAGCCTCGCCGTGCTGCGGGGCATCGCCGGAACCTTTGACGTGCCTGGCGGAGAACTGCTCGGCATGCACCTGCTCAAAACCCCGCCTGTCAACATTGGAAGAAACGCAGATGCCCTTGTTGCGAAGAGACTGGGCGCCGACAAGTATAAGCTGCTCGGCGGGCAGCATGCCTTCATCCGCCTAGCGCACGCGCCCACATTGTTCCAGGCTATGTTGACGGGAAAGCCCTACCCCGTCACCTCCCTGCTAGTGTTCGGCAGCAATCTCCTGACTTCCTATGCCAACCCGCGGATGATAGAGCGTGCGATGTCTCTCCTCGATCTCGTCGTCGTTACAGATTTTTTCAAGACTCCTACCGCGGAGCTTGCGGACTACATCCTGCCTGCTGCCGCGTGGCCGGAGCTCGATGCGCTTGTCGGGCTTCCTTACATGGCGGAAAACGCGGCGCTTGTCCAGCAGCGCGCGATCACGGTGGGCGAATGCCGCTCCGACGAAGAGATCCTGTTCCAGTTCGCATCCCGGCTCGGCCTGGATTACCGGCGGGCCGACACGCCCGAAGCGCTGGACCAGCGGCTCAAACGAACCGGCGTGACATTCGAGGAACTGAAGGCGGCCGGTTACTATCGTCCGCCCCACGTCTACAAGAAGTACGAGGCGAAGGGATTCAGAACACCTTCGCGAAAGATTGAACTCTCCTCAAGCGTTCTCAAGAAGCTCGGTTACAACCCCGTTCCCGCGCACGTTGAGCCGCCCGAGAGTCCGCTCTCGGAGCCGGATCTCCTGAAGGATTTCCCCTACATTCTCATAACCGGCGCGAGGACCTCTGCCTACTTCCTTTCCGAGGGCAGACAGATTGAGTCGCGCCGGCGAACCAGGCGTGACCCGCTCGCCCAGATTCATCCGGAAGCGGCAAAGGAAAACGGGGTTGAAGATAATGACTGGATAGAGATCAGCACGCAGAGGGGCGCGGCGAGTTTCAGGGCGCGGGTTACGGAAGACATTCACCCGCGTGTAGTATCGGTGGATCACGCGTGGTGGTCTCCTGAAAAAGCCCCGCCGGGGCACGGGGTGTGGGAATCCAACGCCAACCTGCTCACGCGCGGGGACGGCCCCTACGACCCGGCCTTCGGGAGCAGCCAGTTGCGCGGTTTGCTCTGCCGCATCACCAGGCGCCCGTCCTCTTGAACAGGATCACGATGGTCTTGAGAATGATGATGATGTCAAGCTTCAGGGACCAGTGATCCACGTACTCGAGGTCCAGCCTCATCCACTCCTTGAAGTTGACCTCGTTCCGGCCCGAAGCCTGCCAAAGTCCCGTCAGGCCCGGCTTCATGGAAACGCGCCGCCTTAATTCTCCGCAGATCTCCTTCGCCTCGTAGACCGGCAACGGACGCGGCCCCACCAGGCTCATCTCGCCCTTCAGCACGTTCCAGAGCTGGGGCAGCTCATCCAGACTGAAGCGCCTCAGCCAGCGACCTATCCACGTCACCCTCGGATCATTCGGCGCCTTGAAAACCGGGCCGTCCATCACGTTTGCCGCCAGCGCCTTCTCCCGCAGGCTCTCGGCGTTCTTGACCATGGTGCGGAACTTGAACATCGTGAAAGTTCTTCCATTGAGCCCCATGCGTTTCTGCAGGAAGATGGAAGGTCCTCTGGTGGTGAGCCTGATCAGGAGGGAAATCACAAGCAGCAGCGGTGAAAGAACAACAAGAGCCGCGAGCGAAAGCAGGACATCCATGCCCCGCTTGATAAACGCATCGCGCGATTTTTGCGCACGGGACACGAATGCGATAACCGACATGCCAAGCACCTCGTCCTTCTCGACCATTACGGACATTTCCTCGAACATGTTGGCGATTAGCCTTCCGCGGATGCCCATCCTGGCGCAAACTGCCAGGTAGTTCTCCAGATCCGCGCTCGAATTGACCGGCGCCGCGAAAAACACCTCGTCAATCGGGTTCTCATGCAGGAACTTATCGAGATCCGACACGACGCCGACCACCGGGACATTCAACACGCTATCGCCCACCTCCCGCGGGTCGGGCGAGAGAATGCCGGCCACGGCGAAACCTGCGTCAATTGCCATGGTAAAACGCCTGAGCGGCTCCAGTAGAACAGTCCTCTTGCCCACGAGCAGAACCCGCTTAGAGTCAACCCCGCCGGCCCTCACGAAACGGAGCGCGGCATACAGCATCACCTTCTCCGCGGAAAGCAGGATAATGCTGACAATGGTGAACAGAACCACGAGGCTCCTGTTGATCTCGCGAACATGAAACAGGAAAGCAAGCATGGTCAGCAGCGCAAGCCCTATGATATTGACGCGCACGACATGCAAAACGTGATCCGTGAAAGACTTTCCCCTGCGCGACGCGTAAGTCCTGCTTAACAGCATCGCCAGGAACCACACCGCCACGCACGCTGCCCACAGCACTCCGACATCTTCGGTGATGACCGGCCTGGAGAAAACCGGTGCGAGAACACCCCTTCTCATCCATAGAGCCAGCCAGAACGAAAAGGCCAGTACGCTCATATCCATAAGCATGTGAACCAGGATGAAATACGGCATCCGGGAATCACGTGGCGACTTTATCGGCGGCTTAAACAGGCTGAGGATTATGCCCAGCCCGATTGAACCGGCCCGCAGGATCAGGCCGAGAGGGATGTAGCGTGCCAGGCCAAGGTCAAAACGCAGGACCTCCCGGCAGAACGAAACAGACGAAGCGGCGAACAGGGCGGGAAACAGCGCGGCGAAAGCCAGCGCCCAAGGGCTGAGCAACGCCGCGGGTAAAAGAAGAAGAAATCCCGCTAACGCGACAATCTGCACCTTGAGGCTCTGCGGCGTGTAGCTGTCCGTAAGGACCTTGCCCATGAAGCGCCTATAGACCGCGACGCGCCAGTAGCCGCGCCAAAATTTGTTCTTCGCATAGCGGCGCCATGTTGCCGGATGCGTATGCCGCACCTTGGCATCGGGCGCGAACACCATTCGTCTGGCCGGGCGGCCGTCCGGACCGGGCCTGCAGACAACTGCGGCCATCCGGTACGACAGGTCCACATCCTCGTTATTGGCTTTTGGAAAGCTGGGGTCGAAGCCGCCCACTTCATGGAACGCGTTTCGCCGAAAGGCGCCCGAATAGGTATCCACAAAATCAACGTGGTATCTGCCCCTCATCATGTTGTAGCGGGTCTCGAACTCGGCCTGGGCGAAACGCGCAGAAGGCTCCCGCTGGGCCGTGATATAGGCGCCCTTGACCCCCACGATACCGGGATCGTCGAACGGAGAGAGCATCTTCTCCAGCCAGTCCGGCTCCGGAACGCAGTCAGCATCCGTGAACACCAGTATGTCGCCCCGCGCGAGAGCCGCGCCCTTATTCCTGGCCTTCGCCGGCCCGCCGTGTTGAATTGATACGAGGTTCACGGAAAAGGCACGAACCGTTTCGTAGGTGCCGTCAGTGGAACCGTCGTCTACCACGATGACCTCGAAAAGGTCCGCGGAGAGCGTCTGATTCCGCAAGGCGGAGAGGCACTGGACAATGGCTGCCGCCCCGTTGTAGACCGGAACGATGACAGAAGCTCTTGGCATCCCGATTTTCTCCGCGATCACCTCAATAGCTCCCCCTGATGAGGTACTTCACAAACGTCCGGGCCGCCTTTAGCGTCCGCCCGCACTCAGACGGATGGAGCGCGAGCTGACGCGCCTTGTAAAACATGTAGCGCGGCGCAAGGTAGAAATTTCGCCTTGCCCTGTCGCAGAACCGCACGAGGTCATCCGGAGAGAGGGTGTCCGTGCGCGTTACGCAGTTGTGCAGGCCACCCGGCGTGAGCCATTGGCTGAAATCGCAAGTCGTGAGAAGGCCCTTCGACCTGAATTCATCGTAAGCGCGGGTCCCCGGATAGACCATCATGGGATAGAACTGGGCGCTGTCCGGCGCCAGTTTTTTTGCCAGCGCCAAGGTCATCTTCATCGTGTCTTCCGTTTCGCCCTGAAAGCCGACCATGAAGCAGCCGTGAACAAGGATCCCGGCGCGGCGTGCCGCCTGCATAAAATTCAACTCCTGCTCGACGGTCATGTTCTTTTTCATGCCGTCAAGCATGACCTGATTCCCGCTCTCGAAGCCCACACATAGCTCCCTGCAGCCGGCCCGCTTCATGGCGCGCATCGTCTCGTAATCGAGATCGGCGCGGGAGTTGGCAACCCAGCCGAACCTGATTTCATCCGCAACGATACGCTCGCAAAGCTCCCTGCAGCGCGACCTGTTGCCGGTGAGCGTGTCATCCTCGAAGAATATCTCCTTCATCTCCGGGAACGCATCGAGCACGTATCTTATCTCGCCGACCAGATTGTCGAGCCCGCGCACTCTGTAGCGGTTCCCCGTGATCGTCTGGGGATAAACGCAGAAACTGCAGCGGTGCGGACAGCCGCGCCCCGTGATCATAGTGACATTCGGAAAGCGCGCGTTCGGATTGAAATAGTGACGGGGATCCAGATGCTTGCGGTAGACTCGTGTCACAAAGGGAAGCTCGTCGAGATCGGCGATCAGCGGCCTGGCGGCGGTCCTTGCAATTTTGCCACCATCGCGGCATGCCAGGCCGGGAACCGACGAAATATTAGCGCCGACAGAGAGCGCCGCGGCGACATCCCGAACGGTATAGTCATACTCCCCCACTGCAACCGCGTCGGGCGCCGGGGACAGCGCGAGAGTTTCCTCCGGGAGCGCGGAGGCGTGAGGGCCCACCAGCAGAACGAAAGAGGCAGGCGCCGCCGCCCTGGCCCGTTCAGCCGCCTTGATATCCGCGGCTATCGAAGGGGTAGACGTGTCAATCACCACGAGGCCCGGCTGCTCCCGGCGCATGATCCCGGACACCTCCTCGATATCCAACGAGCGCGCCGGGGCGTCAATGAAAGTAACCTCGTGCCCGGCCTCTTCAAGCACGCCGACCGCGAACGCAAGCCAAATGGGATAGTACAGAGTCCCGCTCTTCGTAACCGCCGGGCTTCGCTGTGGACGCGAGAATTTAGGGAAAAACGGAGCGTTAAGAACAAGAACCTTCATAATCACCTCCGGGGCGTCAATTGGATTCCAAAATGCCTCGCACGTCGCTCACGCAGGGCGTCCCGGGCAGGGATACTGAGAAGCCCGAAGCGACGAGGAGAGCATCATCCCCGGTGTGCATTCCGGCGAACACGCTGCGGCCGTCCGGCTCGTCTTTCCGCAACGTCGCCTTCAAATCGAACCCGTCGTTGGGAACCGCGACAAGATCAGGGGCGGACCCTATTAAAGGTCCGGAATAGATCTCGTCCTTACCGTAGACGCGCTTGACAATTTTCGCCCCGTTCCATTCCCACGACTCGAGAAGGGAGCGCAATTCATCCAAAAGCGCCGACTCATCTTCCCGTTGCACGCAACCCCGGGGACGCTCGCCTTTCCTGTTGAGGTAGATCCTGCATGGATCCAGCGCAAATGCGCGCGTGCCCTCCGCTATTCCCTCGAAGCCGGGACCGAGCGCGGCGTCCAGCATCAGGAACCCTTCAGAGCGCAGCCTGGCATTGACATAGATCTCGCGTTTTATGGAGCAGAAGCCGTGATCGCTCATAACGGCCAGCCTGTCTCCGGCAGAGAGGAATCCGGCTATCTCGCCTATGGCGCCGTCAACCCTGGCGTAGAAGCCTGAGGCCGCGGCATGGAAGGGGTGAGACTCGTCAAGCAGGGCGGGGAACAGAAAATGATTAACCCGGTCCGTCTCGGTCACAACAAAAACGAAACAGTCCCAATCCTCCTGTTTCCATGCCCGGCGGCAGAATTCCATGCGCCTCTCGAAAACGGAATTCACGTGTTCCATGAAGCGCGCTATGTCGGAGTGGGCGATTTCGGCGTTCACGTCGGTTTCGTATTCCATCTCCCTGAGCAGGGGAACAAGGGACGCCGGATAGGCTGATTTCTCCAGGTCAATCGCCACGAAGCCGGCAACCAGTATACCGTCGAGTGGAGCTGCCGGATAGGTGGACGGCATATTGATAATGCAAGTCCGGCGCCCTGCTCGATTCATGGATTTCCAGAACGGCTCTGCGGCGAGGTTCCTGAAGTTAGGAAATGTGAGCGCGTACGATCCGGGCCTCAGCTCGGTGAATCCAAAGATGCCGTGCGTGCCGGGTCCCGTGCCGGTCATCATCGAGCTCCACGCCACGGACGAAATCTCGGGAATAGAGGACATCATCCGCCGGCATTCGGAGTTCCTGATCAATTCCGCCAGCCGGGGCATGATCCCTTTTTCGGCCAGGCGCATAACCAGGGAGTGGGGAACGCCATCAAGACCTATCAGAACGGTGTGCTTTTTCGCATCTGCTGCCATGCTCAATCCTTGGTTTCAAGGAATCCCTCCAGCTTCTGCAACCGTGTAGGATGCCTCAGTTTGCGGAGCGCCTTTCCCTCGATCTGCCTGATTCTCTCCCTCGTGACGCCGAAGAGGCTCCCTACCTCCTCCAGCGTGCGCGGATTGCCATCCTCAATTCCAAAACGGAGCTTGAGCACCTTCTGCTCGCGGTCGGTTAGAGTCTTTATCACCTCGTGCAGCCGTTCGCGCAAAAGCGTGTAGGCGGTCATCTCCGACGGATTCTCCGCGCCCTTGTCCTCTATGAAATCCCCGAAATAGGCATCATCGTTGTCGCCCACCGTTGCCTGCAGCGAAATAGGCTGTTGGGACATCTTAAAGACCTCGCGAACCCGCTCAACCGGGAGGTCCACCTCGTTGGCCACTTCCTCGGGAATCGGTTCCCGCCCGAAATCCTGGAGCAGCTGTTTCTGCACGCGCACGAGCTTGTTGATCGTCTCGATCATGTGAACGGGAATGCGGATGGTCCGCGCCTGGTCGGCAATGGCTCGGGTCGCGGCCTGCCGGATCCACCAGGTGGCGTAGGTGCTGAACTTATAACCCCTCCTGTATTCGAACTTCTCTACGGCCCTCATCAGCCCCGTATTGCCTTCCTGGATCAGATCGAGGAACATCAGGCCCCTGTTCATGTATTTCTTCACGATGCTTATCACCAGCCTCAGGTTGGCCTCGGCCATCTCGGTCCTCGCCTTGTGCCCTTTCTTGAGCCAATCCTTCAGCTCCCGGTACTTCTTCTCAAAGGTCTCGCCGTCCATCAGGTAATCGAGCTCCATCTTTCTCTTCTGCCGGCGCGCCGAGCGCAGCTGGCCCGCGGCCGCGGCTTTCTTGCGGCCCTTCAGGCCCTCTATGCGGGCTATTTCCGTCGTGCAGTTGGCGAATTCCTGGTAATGTGCATCGGCGACGTTCACGAAATCCTCTATCGCTTTCTGCTTGAAGTGAAGGTTGTCAAGGCTCTTGCTGTATTCGCGGAACGTGTTGTCGAAAGCTCTCTTGGCCCGCGCGGCGGCGGTGGAGCCGACTTTCTCGGTGAATATCTTTGCGAAATGCGTCAACAGCCTGGAATGGAACAGCTTGATTTTCTTCACCAGCGCCGGCATGGCCCTGAAATACTTGTCGCGGCTGTCGCCGTGCTTGTCCATGATGATGCGGTCGAAGCGCTCGTTGCCGTCATGCAGCCGTTGCCCGAGGCCGAGGTAGGCTTCCATGGAGAACCCGAACTGCTTGAACAGAGCCCGAGCATTGATCTCCGCCTCCTCTATGCGCTTGCATATCTCGACCTCCTGGCTCCTGGTCAGCAGCGGGACCTGGCCCATCTGGTGCAGGTACATGCGGATGGGATCATCCATCACGTCGAATGTCTTCGCCTGTTCCGCGCGATCCTGCTTCTCGGCCTGCTTCTTGAACTCCTCCACGTCGGATGAGTCAATGATCTCGATATCCATGCCGCGAAGCATGAGGATGAAGCCGTCTATTTCCTCCGGATCAATAAGCTCGGTGGGCAGGCTTTCGTTGATGTCGTTGTGCGTGAGATAGCCCTGCTCGCGTGCCAGCTTGACGAGCTGCTTCATCTTGTCCATCAGCTCTTCGCTGTTCATCTTCACGCGGACATTGGGCTTCATCGTATCCGTAGCGCCGTCCCCGCCCACTCCTTCCTGGGCTGCCTTTCCGGCCGGGGCTGCACCAGCCGAGGCGGCCGACGCCTTCTTCTCATGAACCGACGTCTTCATCGCCGCAACGGGCGCTTGCCGCGACTTGGATGCGGCAGGCTTACTGCCCGAAGCGGCCGTTCCGGCTGTTGATTTTTTCTTCGCCGCGTCCGCCTTGGGCGTCTTCTTGTCGGCCGATTTATTTTCGATCGTCTTCTTCTTACTCATAGTTATGGCCACTCACATGCGGGTTGAACTTCCGGAAGAATCCGGTCAAAACGCGAACGGTATTCCGGGCCATCGCCGGCCCGGGCCCGCCGCAATCCGTCAAATGCCGAAAAAAGCCAACGGTCGGAATCGAACCGACGACCGGCGCATTACGAATGCGCTGCTCTACCAGCTGAGCTACGTTGGCGATTGAGAAACCTGAATATTATGTCCGATCGCACCTGTTTGTCAACGCGAATAATGATAAATTTCAGAAATGTATTTATCCGGACAGCTATTCTCATTATGGGGCGGGCACCTGCCGCCTCGCGCGGCAGAATCCGAAGGTTGGGACAAAAAGGTATGCCTTTTCGAGTAGTCCAGGAAACACACCTTTTTGACTGAGACTGGTCATTGCTACAGTGAGACCGCTCACGGCCACCAGCCAAATACCGACCACCACGAGATGAGGACGCCAGACTAAACCAGTAACATCTCCGTTCGGCGAAGTCTTCGTGACAAAGGTTCCGACAACAAGGTCGTGAAAACTTTGACGGGTATGACGATTGAATACATGGAGGTAGATGATAGCGCAATTTCGTCGAGACCGGTTTCATGAAGCGGATACACAAAGCTGCACGCCTGGAACCCCCGCACTGTCTCGATGAGCCGCACCGTGACAGTGTCGCCATTCTCGCCTTGTGAGACAAAGAGGAAGCCATCGGCTTTCAAGAGCTTGCCTATCTCAAAGCCTTCCCTGTTCATGCTGAATCCTGATGCCGCGAGATTGTGCTCATCCAATACACGTTTGATTTCAGAGCGGTCGACAAGATGGATTCGATCGTCTTTCGACAATTCGACGTGGATCAGATTGATAAGGGCTTCCGTTATCTCGCGATGCGCATCAACGGCAAACGGCGCGATGCGTGGCGGAGCGGATTCCGCCGCGACAGTGAAAGCCGGGAAAGCAAGAAGACAAGCCACTGAAACAACGAAATGAAGAAAGTATGAATGCATGACAGACATCCTCCATACGCGCCGAAACAGCCAGGACATCCGCTGACTCTCGAATGTTGTGAAACACGTTACTACAATTCTGCTGACAGCGCAAGTGTCGCGCGGCATTTGACGATAGCACTTGCGCTAGAGGTCGTGGTTTTTTATTTTGACTTCAGAAGCTCTGTTCCGTACGTCTCAGGAACAGCGAAGTTCGGGTGTTGGCTGTCATCCAAGAAGGGACCCATTGGGTATATCTCGACATTGATAATGGGCAAACAAGCGCCAGTCTTCAGAAGAAGCTCG
>CAYWJE010000017.1:0-24200 GCA_964458525.1 uncultured Verrucomicrobiota bacterium | reverse complement strand
GTGGCATGAGCCTCCGGCTCTTGTTCCTGCACTAAAAACAGAAAACAGAAGAGAAAGACCACGAGCGAGGACGCTCATGCCACCACAGACGAATCGGTGACGAAAGTAGGCGCGTGTTTTCCGTAGCTCATCGAGGCCGGACGGACTGCCGTAGCCGTCTATTACCGCAGCTTCGGCGGCGAGAGCCCCTCGTCCTTGAAAAACAAGTAACTGTTCATGAAATCTGCAACAGAATTGCTGTCAGCATTTTGAGTAATTTGCGCGAAGCGCTTCGGAGTGCGGCGGGCATGCCGCCGCTTTGGATCGGCGCTGGCCTTAGCAGGTCCGCCCCCAGGTACGCAAGCCAGAGAAGTGAAAGCGCTGGCAAAGCCAGCGCACTCCAAAGCATGCTATCGCATGCGAAAAACATAGCGACTGCTCAGGTATGCCCCAAACAGGTTGCAAATATGCGCTCTTTACGCCAGGATGAAATCCTGGCCTACATTTCCATGCTGTAGGCCACCATTGTATGGTGGCGATACCTGAGTAGTTACAAAAAACATTACACATAACCCTGCGAGCAGTTACACATATAAATGCCAAAACATTTTCCGGAAAGCCCGGCTGTCTTCAGTCTGGAATTTAACAGGTAATGCTCCAGACAGTGCCAGGAATGATTTTGTTAGACAGGATGTAATGATATGACGTGGAACAATTGGTGCGGATAAGCGGCAGGTTCTTCCTAGCACATTTAAGAGCATCAGAGGCGTGATTCTTCTCTGCCCGGATCAGGAAGTCTGATATTATACCTTTCCCGGCAAAAAAATTATTGACTCTGCCATGCGGCGAGACTATATTGCTTTTATATTGCAGTGGCGGGGTGTCGTGGACGGGATTAGAAGGACCGTTTATGACGAGCTGGCCGGAATGATTTACGAATAATTGCGGCGTCAAATTCGGGAGGGATCGTGCGTGACTAAGCGTGATATGGTGAAAGCGCGGGGTGAATCGGGCGGGCCGTTCGACCTACGGGGACTGATCAGTTGCTCAGGAATTCGGGGAGCGGGGAATATCCGGTTCGAGCGGGTGAACGACAAAGGGCTTTGTGAGGTCGTCCGGAAAGATTCCGGTGCTATGGTGCGCTATTCCACCCCGGCCCAGGCGGGACGCGCGCTGGGCGCACTGAAGGCCGGCCTGGTGCCGGCGAAAGGAACGTACAGTGAATCAACCCCATTCAGGACCCTCGGGGTGATGCTGGATTGCTCGCGCGGAGCGGTGATGACGGTGGAGCATTTGACGGGGGTCTGGCTTCCGCGCCTGGCTCTGCTCGGTTACAACATGGTGATGCTCTACACGGAAGACACCTACGAGCTGGAGGGCGAGCCCTATTTCGGATATCAGCGCGGAGCATACACCGCGGCGGAACTCAGGGCGATAGTCGAGACGGCGGAGAAATTCAATATCGAGATCGTCCCCTGCATACAGACACTCGGACACCTGGCCCAGATATTGAAGCATCCGGCTTATCGTGCCGTGCGCGACACCGGCTCGGTTTTGATGACGGGTGAACCTGCCACCTACGCCCTCATAGAAAAGATGATCGCGCACTGGGCGGGCATTGTGCGCACGCGCAGGATCCACATAGGGATGGACGAGACCCATGATCTGGGCCGCGGGCGTTACCTCGACAAGCACGGCTACAGGAACGGCTTCGACCTTTTCAACGAGCATCTTCGCAAGGTGGCGGCTATCTGCCGTAAACACGGGCTCAAGCCCATGATCTGGTCGGATATGTATTTCCGGCTGGGCAGCAAAACAGGCGACTACTATGACCAGAAATCGGCTATCCCTCCGCGGGTCGCGCGCCGCATTCCGGGCGACGTTGAGCTGGTATATTGGGACTACTACCACTCCGACCCCGCGTTCTACCTCGACTGGATCAAGCGGCATCGAAAGCTCGGCAAGGAGCCGATCATGGGGTCCGGTATATGGACTTGGAACACGCACTGGTACCACAGGCGTCTTACCGAGGCGAATGCCGGCGCTTGCGTGAAGGCATGCCGCGAGGCCGATCTCGGTGAAGTGATTTTTACCATGTGGGGCGATAACGGGGGATTCTGCGATCACGACTCCGCCTTCGCGGGAATGGCCTATTGCGCAGACCTGGCCTACGGCGCGTCCAAGCCATCCGCCTCTTGTCTGGAGAAGCGCTTTGCGGCAGTCTGCGGCGGCAGCTATGCGGCGCACAGGCTGGCGAGTGATCTGTATATGTCAAGCAATCATGGCGGATGCGCAAGTGCGCCGTGGCCGTCGCTCTGGGATGATCCGTTCGGCGAGATAAGTTTGAGGACGTGGGCCAAGGACGATCCTCGCCGCATGTCGCGGGCAGCCGCCCATTTCAAGAACCTGGCGAACAGGCTGCATCCCCTTGCGAGCAGCCGAGGTTGCGGCGACCTGGGCTACGCCTGCAGCGTGGCCAGGCTGGTCGCGGAGCGATATGCACTCTGTGCCGATCTGGTTTCCGCCTATCGAAGCGGAAACAAGGCCGGGCTGAGAGCGGTCCGCCGGCGCATCCCGCGGGCGCTGCGCGCCCTGCGCGAGCTTGAAAAAGCGTTCCGCCGCATGTGGCTGGCGCATAACAAGCCCGAGGGCATGGAGGCCAACCAGGGCAGGTTCGGCTGGATTGATGTCCGCTATCGCGAGCTTGACCAGCGACTCGCCGAGTTCCTGGCTGGAAAGATAGAAACTCTGGCGGAGCTCGACCACAAGTGCCCGCCCGCCTGACAAATTCTTCACCTGATTTGGAAGGAGAAGGAGTGATGGAAGAGAAGGAGGTCAAGCTGCCGGAGTGCGGACTGCTTCTCGGCACCGGGGTCTACGATCATGTCGGCCGGCTCATTTGCTCCGGAAGCGTGTTCACCTATTGGTCGCCTGATTACCCGCTTGCGAGGGAAACAATCGACCTGATCATCAAGGACAACCAGGGCAACACTGCTCAGTTATGGCAGGGCGGGCAGCAGCTGCTGGATATGGCAAAAGACGCCATCTCCAAAGGACTGTACGTGACCTTCATTTATTCCAACGCTTCGCCGGAAATATCGGCCCAGTTCAAGTCCCTCGGCGACAGCTACCTCGGCTATGACTTCGGCGAGCGCTTCACCTTCGGGCTGGCCGACCAGGAGCTGCCGCCGGGTAAGGCGCTTGAAGATGTCACGCTTCTGGACATGACCGCGTCTCTCATGAGCAAGGTGTCCGCGCACGTTGACGAGAGGCGGAAGTCGGGCTGGGGCCGCATCATGGCCACGAGCAGCAACTTCTATATTGACTACGAGATCGCGGCCGGCGCCGAGATGCCGGTGCCGGAGGATTTCGCCTTCCGCCACCTGCTCATGGCATCCGCCATATCCAGGGGGCTGTATCGTCAATATGAATTGCCGCTCTGGGGCTCGCACCTTGCGCACGAATGGTACTCCTGGCTGCCCCAGAAAAATCCGCTCAAGTTCCCCCTGTTGAAGGCTTCCCTCTACCTGAAGTACCTCAGCGGGGCCAAGCTGATCATCAACGAAAGCGGCAATTGGGGACTGCAGTCATCCCTATGTCCGGATTCGCCCATGCACACGATGCCCCGTGTCACGGGTGACCCGCCCGGCCTCAACCATACTGGTCCGGAGTTCGTCGCGCGGCACATTGACGAGGCGCGAAAGTTTTTCTGCAACATTGACTACCGATCTCCTACGGCGGCCAAGTATCGCCGCGAGATATCGGATTTCTACGACTTCGTGAAGGCCAACCCCGCGCCTGCCGGCCAGCCGGAGGCATCGGTTGCTGTGGTGAAGGGCAACTGCGATATCGCCGGCGGCGAGTTCGCCCCGCACAATGCCGTGGCAGGCGCGTTCAAGCTGGCGCAGCGTAACCCGGACTGGTACGAAGGCGACCCGGAACGCGGATGGGACATCATCAAATCGGTCTTCTACCCGCGCCCGCCCGTTCTTGCGCCAAACAAGAATTTTCATCTTTCCGGATCGCCTCATGGTCTTGTTGATATAATCAGTTTTGCGGCGGACAAGGCGGACCCCGAATTCCTGAAGGTGAACTACAAGGCGCTCATCTTCGCGGGCTGGAACACCTGCTCCCAGAAGCAGTACTCGGCGCTCGTGGAATACGTCAAAGCCGGCGGCAGGCTTTGCCTGGCCATCCCGCACCTGTCCATGAACGCGACGCGCAACTATCACGACTACGGGATTGAAGATTTGGTCAACGGCGGCGATTTCTCCGACCTCTGCGGACTTAAGATCACGGGGCGCGCTCATCGCTTCTACTGGGCCACGGGAACTTCTCCGCAGCCTAACGCGATCGGACTCGCCTCGCCGCGGCGCTACGGGATCATGGGTTGCTCGATGGGCCGGATTGAGATCCAGGACCCGTCCTGCGCCGAGCCCCTGGCTGTTGACGACGAGGAATCCCGTCCATTCATATTGAGATGCCGGTCGGGAAAGGGCGAGGTATTCTTCATCAACTCGTGGTCGTATCCCGGCGCTCTAAACACGGACGACGGTCCGGGCTGCACTGTGGATTCGAAGGGGCTGATGGGAGTTCTTTACGAGTATGTCGCCCGTATTTCCCGCGGCCACGTTTGGATCACGGGTCAGGATTTCCAGGCACCGGACGAGGATTGCGAGAACATCGCCTATTCGTATTTCCCCGACGCAGGCGCGATTTGTTTGCTGAACATTGATTTTCGAAATCCGCGCCGGTGCATCCTGCACCAGTTCGGCGACACTGATTCCTTGGAGCTGGCGCCCGCTGAATTCCGGATCGTGAAATCGGTCGTGCTCAAGCCGGGCGAGAAGATCAATGCACGGTAGTTGGCCATTCGCGGCCATTCCCGGTCCGCGCCCATGGCGGGTTGACTTCTTTATTCCGTCGGAATATATTGCTTTCATATTTCAAGGCCAAGAAGAACTCTTAAAATCATGCCGGAGCAAAAAACAGCATTGCGCAAGACTGGCGCCAGGTTTCTGATGGAAGACATCATCCGCCAGATCGAAGATGGCAGGATCCGGCCCGGTGATCCCATACGGTCGGCCAAAGATCTTGCGGTGGAGTACAAGATATCCTACGTAACCGCTCACAATGCTGTTGCGCGTCTTGCCCGGAATGGCTATTGCGTGCGGATCAGCGGCAGGGGCACTTTTGTAAGCGACAAGCCGCCCAGAGTCGCGGCCGTCGGCATCCCGGCCTACTTTCAGGCCAATCCATTTTTGGCGCACATGGTTGAGGCGCTCACCATGGGCGCTGCGGTGCGCGGCATACAGGCCGTGGTTGGAAGGGCAGTCAGAACATCGGACTTTGTTGACAGGCTTCTGGCCAACGGTGTGAATGCCATGATAAGGTTCCCCGGCTCCGCCCCGGGCGACGACATCACGGAGCCAAAGGCTTGGGAGCTGCTCAGGAAGCGCGGAATGCGAACCGTAATGGTGAATGATTTCTGGACTGACGGCGGACCTCTTCCCCACGTTTGCACAGATGAGGGCGCCGGGGTAAACGAGATGATGGACCACCTGATCTCCCTCGGCCACAAGAAGATCTCGCTCGTGCAGGAGATGGCGGAGGGCACGCGGTTCCGGGCGATCGAGGCCTATGGCGCTGCGCTCCGTGAGCATGGGCTCCAATATGACCCGGCAAACGTCATCTACCTCTTCACAACCGAGAAAAGCAACCATGACAAGGCTGTACGGATGACCGTTGACGAGATGCTCGGAAAGGGCACAGCGGCAATCGTGATTTACGACTTGTATGCCCTCGATCTGATGAAGGAGATTGAGAGGCGCGGCCTTTCCTGCGGAAGGGATTTCAGCATAGCAGGATTTGACGGCATCCACGAGGCGGAGATTGCCGGGCTGACCACCATTTCTCACCCGGTTGATGAGCTTGTGCGCGTTTCGTTTGAGCTGTTGCAGTCCGGAGCCCGCGATGCATCCGCAAAGGTGCGTGTGCGGCCCGTCTGCATCTTCCGCTCATCCACCGGTCCGCGCAAGAAGTGATCACGCGCGGCGAGGGGGGATCATTTCGGAAGCGTCTGCCGGTCCAGCTTGGCAAATGCGCGCGCAAGGGCGCGCCCGAACATTCGCATCAGGTCGGGATTGAAAGTGGTCTCGCCCGCGTTGGCATAAGGCACTTCCATGCTGGCGGCCATGGCCACGAAATCGAGTCCGGAAGCCCAGCCCGCAAGCGTGCTGCCTTTTGTAAAATTAGAGCCGGTATTCCACGACGAGCCGAAAGGCAGTATGTCGCCGCCATAGACACCGAGCCCCTCGGCTTCCTTCCGGAGAAGCCCGGCCAACTCCGTGGTTGCGGCATCGAGCCGCTTCGCTTTCTGTCCCACGAAAAATACGTGCTCGTTCCCGTTCCCGCGGAGCCATGGGCAATGAATATCCAAGATAAAATCAAAACGCTCGATCTCGGTCAGATTCATTATCGCAGCTGTTTCCGGGTAAATGGGGCTGCTCCCGTAATCCCGGGCATGGTCATGCGGCTTCCTGTTCTTGCCCTGATCTCCGTCAACCACGCCGTCCTTATCAACGAATGGAACCGCGAACACGTCAAGACTTCGGTGCGCGTCCGCGTTCTCAACTGCTTCCGCGAGCATTCCCTCGAGGACGTAGTCGGCCGTCATCTCACAGCAATGATGCCGAGCGGTGACCAGTATCTTTCTCGAGTCACCGCGCCCCAGGGCGGGCGCTCTGAGAAGTTCCACCTCACGGCCCTTGCGAGTCCTGCACAGGGTCTCTTTGGTCACAGGACCATGCGGGTCCGCATGAGCGGCCAAAAAGGCGTCAAGATTAATCTGCTGATACTGCATTCCCACGCAGAATAGAACCGGGCCGCCCGCGGATTCGTTGTGGTCATAGGAAAAGGAATGCTCGTCATAGGTTGCGGCATTCCTGCCGAGCCACTCCCAGGTCAGTCCGGAATCGCGGCTCACCGCCGGCCCGCGGGTTCCTATGACCGGGCGGTCGAGCTTGAATGTGTATCTTCCCGGGCACTTGAAAACGGCGCTGAATTCCCAGTAAAACCAGTCGCCCTCGCTGTCACGAATGTCCCTGTCAAGCCTGGCTTCCGAGCCGGAAATGCTCTTGACGATGATATTCCCGCCGGGAATTGAGCAGTCAACCATCATGCCCGGTTCAGACGCCTTTTCTCTTCCGACAGTCATTATCAGGCATCCCCGACTCACGAACGCTTTCTAATTGCTTTCATGTTGCTTTCACCAGAATACGCAGAGCAAATCCAGAAGCAAGGAAAATATCCAGGAAAATATCCAGGAATTAGCATTATGACTTGGACCCCTGCCGCCTCGTGCGGCAGGAACATGAGATTGGGGTGAAAAGGCGCTCTTTTCACCACAATCTCACACTCCCGCGACCAAGGTCGCGGGGGGGGCGGCCATAATTACAATTGCTGGAAAATATCACAATATTTATGAGAATGCCATTGACATCGTCTCAGGTTGAATCTATATTGCTTATATATTTGATGGTATATGGTCCGGATGAAAGGATGGCGCGCGCATTGCGGTTCTGCCGCACATCGGGCCGTGTTGGTGAGGACTAATATGAACACCACAAAGAATAGTAGCTGGACGAGTCAGAGGGCGCAAGAGTGGTACAGGGAGCAGTCCTTCATTGTTGGCTGCAACTTTCTGCCAAGTACAGCCATCAACCAGGTTGAAATGTTCCAGCCCGACACTTTCGATCCGGAGACGATCACGCGGGAGCTGGGTTGGGCAAAAAGCCTTGGTTTCAATACGCTGCGTGTCTATCTTCACGATATTCTCTGGAAGGAAGAAGTGCGGGATGAGTTCTTGAAAAACTTCGATGCCTTTTTGGGCATCTGCGCTTCTCTGGGCATCCGCTGTATCATCGTGTTCTTCGATGACTGCCACTGGGATCATGTGATCGCATTGGGCACACAGCACCCCCGAATTGCCGGAGTGCACAACAGCGGTTGGTTGAAGAGCCCGGGAAGAAGACTCCTTCATGCCTATCATGACGGAACGATTTCGCTTGACGACAGAGCCAGACTCAAGAACTACGTGCAGGGAATGCTCGAACTCTATGGCAACGATCGGCGTATTTTGCTTTGGGACATCTATAATGAGCCGCGCATCGCTGAAGCCGAATCACTATTGAAGGACGCTTGGGCTTGGGCTCGGGAAATCAATCCTTCGCAACCTTTGACCGGTTGTTACTACGGTTCCGGAAAGAACTACACCCGCATTCAGGGAGACAACTCGGACATCATATCCTACCACTGCTACGACTCGAAACAGCAGCAAGAGGCGATAGATTGCCTGAGGACGGAGTATCCCGGGCGTCCCATTATCTGCACTGAGTACATGGGACGTCCCGACAGCACATTTCAAGAGTGTCTGCCGATTCTGACGAAGAATAACGTCGGGGCGATCAACTGGGGGCTGGTGAATGGCAAGTCCGGCACCGTATGGCGATGGCCATCCCAAAATCCCATAAAGGAAATTCTAACTCGTAAAGACTGGAGCATGAAAGAAATTGAAAACAGTCATGGATATGATAAACCTATTCCCTGCGGCAATTATCCGGAGCCGGAAATATGGTTTCATGACATCTTCCGCGTTGACGGCACACCGTTTGATCAAAATGAAATAACCTTCATTAAAGAGATGATATGAAGGCGTTTCAGAATGAGCTTGGAGATGTTCTGCTGGTTGCCGGGCGGCGCGCGACTGGGTTCTCTTTGAGCCTGCCCGGGTTTCACCTTCCGGACTGCCGGGCAGTGATCGAGTTGAGTAACGGGCAGACTGAGCCGGTGTCATGGTCTTCGTTCCGGCGGGCTGGCCGGTCAACGATTCTGTCCGGGCGCACGCGTTCCGGAGCATGGGAGCTGACCTTCAAACCGGAGCGCAATTCGGCGGGTGTGGCCGGAATCCGGCTGGACCTGCGAGGACGCGCGGCGAAGAATGTGGATGTTGCGCGTCTATCTCCACTCGTTCTCGGAAGGCTGCGCTCCGACCACCTGCTGGCGCACGGGCGCACCGCCGGCGAATGCAGGGCCTTCCTGCTCGCTGGCGCGAAGGATGAGCCGTTCGAGAGCTCTCTGCAACTCTTCTTGACGCGCGGAGGAATAACGCTGCAGCTGTGCCAGCCCCTTCGTCAGCGCAATCCGTCGCAAATGACCGGACGGGTGGGGAAGGGGATAGTCACGAAGCTCGCCGTTTCCACGCCCGTAAATGACCGGCGCGGTGCCGCGTTACGCTCTGAGCCGCTGACGCTGTTCGCCGGCGGGGACGGCCATGCTCTTGCTGAGGCGTGGGCGGACGGGCAGGCGGTTGTCAGGAAAGAGCCCGTCGCCGGCTGCGGCTGGAATTCGTGGGACTATTACCGCTGGACGGTTACGGAGGATGCGGTGCTCAGGAACGCCGAATTCATAGCGGCGGACCCAGTGCTGCGCCGGCACGTGAAACGCATCATCATTGACGACGGATGGCAATATTGTTACGGGGAATGGGATGCTAACCCGCTTTTCCCGCACGGGATGAAACGGCTGGCCGGGCGGATCGCAAAGCTGGGATTTGAGCCGGGACTATGGATCGCTCCAGGCGTCGTTGAGCCACATTCCCGCATCGCGCAGATGGATGCGGACATGCTCGCCAAGGGCCTCTCCGGCTTCCCCTGCCTCGGGTTTAACTGCATGGAGAGGCGCGGGTTTCTGCTCGACCCCACCGTTTCCAAAACGCGCCGCTGGATCTACGATCTGTTCGCCCGCTATGCAGAAATGGGCTACCGCTACTTCAAACTCGACTTCCTCATTCAAACGCTCAACGCCCCCGTGTTCTCCGATCCCGCGGTCCCGCGCGGTGAAATTGTCCGCAAGTTGATCGAGCCGGTTGCTGACGCGCTTCGCGGCAGGGCGCGGATCATGGGGTGCGGCTATGATTTTCACGCCGGGACCGACCTGGTGGACGAGGTGCGGACTTCCTCCGACATTCACGCCCGGTGGGACAGCGTGCGGTCCAACGCCGCCTCCATAGCCGCGCGGTGGTGGGCCCACGGACGGTGGTGGGGCAACGATCCCGACTTCGCCCTCTGCCGCGGCCCGGGGACTTCGAACGATCCCGATCTCGCGCGCCTTCGACCCTGTTTCGTGTTCGTCAAGCCGGAGATGAAGGAGGCGAGGCACGAGCCGTTCGTCCTCGCCACCCTGTCCCCGGCGGAGGCCCGCACGCTGCTCGGACTTGTTATCATATCGGGCGGCGCAGTTAATTTTTCGGACGACCTGACCAAATTGAATTCAGCCGGCCTGAATCTCTTGCGCCGGACAGCCGCGGCGGAGCGCGGGGATGCCGGAGTGCCGCTGGACTTGTTCGAAGCGGAGCTGCCTGGATATTGGCTGCAGCGGACTGCCCGCGGGCACCGGGTGCTGATGATCAACTGGGAGGACAAAGCCGTGGAGCTGTCGCTCGATCTCGGCAAACTCGGCATCGCTTGCGGGGAGGCCATGGATTTCTGGACGGGAAGACGAGTGGCGGTGCGGAGGCTGCGGATAACGCGCTCGCTTCCGCCCCGGTCCAGCATTCTCGTGGAGGTTTGAAGCGCGCCCGAAAAATATTTTTTAGCTTTTGTTTTTCCTGATGCAATACTATAATGCTCTCAAAAGTGGGAATGAATCATCGAAAGAAGTTGCGCATGAAAAGACTTCTGATCCTGATGGCGGTGGTTTGCGTCATGGCCGCTGGAATCATGGCTGCCGGAACGCTGCGCGCGGCGGATGGCGACGAGCGGTTCCTTGGCGGTTGGTTCGACGGCTATGACATGAGCAGCTTCGATCAGGCGGGGACGAACACCATCGCCTCGGTGGCCGCGCGGTTTAAGGGCGGTTCGTACGACGGCTATGATAGCGATTTCAAGACCGGCACATGCATCAACGACGGGCTTGCGCGCGGCGGAGTTTTAAGAACATACTGATTGGAAAGTGTCCTATGATGCGAAAGACGGCAATATGGAGGTGCGCAATTGGCGCTGCGGCGCTGGCCGTTGCCGGCTCACCTTCGCCTGCTTTGGCCAACGGGCTTGTCATAACGAACGTGTTGCTTGTCAGCCACGACGCGGGCGGCGCTACGATTGACATACAGTTTGACTTGAGCTGGTCGAACTCGTGGCGGACAGAGTGGACTGAGGGCGCGGCCGTGGTGACGAACTGGGATGCCGCCTGGGTGTTCGTGAAATACCGTCAGACCGGCGGTGACTGGAAGCATGTGCGTTTGGCCGCCGCAGGCCACACGCCGGCGGCCGGCTGCGCGATCCAGCCGGGCGCATCGGGCGAGGGGACGAACACGGGAGTGTTCATCTTCCGCTCCGCCCAGGGGTCCGGTCCGCTCTCGGCCCCGGCCACGCGCCTGCGTTGGCATTACCCGGCCAACGGGCTTGACCGGACCAATGACCTTGGAATCAGTGTTATGGGCATCGAGATGGTCTACGTGGCGGAGGGCGCTTTCTATCTGGGGAGCGGCGGCACGGAAAGCGGTAGCTTCACTGCGGGTCCATGGAGTAGCGGCGCTACAACGCCGTTCCAGGTGACGAGCGAAAACGCGCTGATGATAAGCAACGCCGCGAGCTATCTCTGGGGCACTTCTGCCAGCGGCAACAACACCATAGGTCCCACGGGAGTCCTGGCCGCCGCTTATTCAAAGGGATATGCCGCTTTCTACTGCATGAAGCACGAGATAACCCAAGGCCAGTACACCGACTTCCTCAATAGTCTCACCACAGCACAGGCTAGGAACCGATATACAAATACTACTACTGCCGGCTTTGCCATCGAAAAAGACCAGATTGGAGTCTTCTCCTGCCCCGTGCCCGACCGCGCGTGCAACCACTTGTCCTGGGCGGACGGCGCGGCGTACGCCGACTGGGCGGGGCTCAGGCCAATGACCGAGTTAGAGTTCGAGAAGGCCTGCCGCGGGCGCGCCGCGGCGGTGGCCAACGAATACGTGTGGGGCAGCGCCGCCGCACCGGTGAAGACTGATGGCTTCAATAATCCCGGCACCGGAATGGAGACTGCAACCAACGGCAACTGCAATACGTCCGGCGCAACAGGCTGGCGGCCTTACCGGGCCGGAATCTACGCGACTTCCAGCAGCAGCCGGTTTGCGGCCGGGGCATCCTACTGGGGAATCCTCGACCTGGCGGGCAACTTGACTGAGCAGATGATAACCGTGGGGAACACCACGGGAAGGGCCTTCACGGGCTTGCACGGGGACGGGGCTCTGTCGGATTCGGGCGGCGCCAACGTCTCCGGGTGGCCAAGCTCAGCAGGAGCCGGGCGGCGCGGCGGCGACTTCAACAGCGCCGTAGTGCCTTTTTCAAACCGAGCCACTGGGTCATCTGGTGCTGATGCAAGGGTCTACTACAACGGATGGCGCGCAGTGCGGACCGCTCCATGAGGGCGGCGAACTTGGGCTTGAGGTCGCGATTTTGGGGAATCGCCATGCAGATGGATCAGAAATTGAAGCTTGCTCTGGCCGCGACGGTCGTTGCCCTGGCACTGTCTCCAGCCCGCGCGCCGGCTAACGGCATACTGGTCACCAACCTTATGCTCGTCAATACTAGGCCGTCGAGCGGAACTGTTGACATTCAGTTCGATCTGGGCTGGAGCAATTCCTGGCGCGCGGAGTGGATGGATGGCGCCGCGGTGATATCCAACTGGGATGCGGCATGGGTTTTCGCGAAGTACCGGCTTGATGGAGGTGAGTGGCAGCACGCACGGCTGGCGTCCTCCGGCCACAGGCCGGCGCCTGGCTGCGTGATCCAGACGGGCGCATCAGGAGATGGAACCAATGTCGGAGCCTTCATCTATCGGTCCGCAGTCGGGCACGGAGATCTGTCGGCGCCCGAGACGCGTCTGACCTGGCAGTATACTGAGAACGGACTGGACCGGACCAGCAGGATGGATATCTGCGTCATGGCCATCGAGATGGTGTGCGTGGCGGAGGGACCGTTCCAGCTCGGCGACGGCAACACATCAGACTGTCGTTTTGAAGATGCCGCCAGCGGAACGCCCTTTACTCTCAGCGCTGAGAGCATTGAGATAACTCTTGGCGGAGGGGGGGCGGGCAGCCTTGGAAACAACAGGCCCACGGGCTCAGACCAGTACGGCACTGCGGATGACTTCTCCGACAGTGTCAGCAAGACGCTTCCAGCCGAGTTCCCAAAGGGCTACGCCGCTTTCTACTGCATGAAGCATGAGATCACACAGGGTCAATATGCCGAGTTTTTGAACACACTGACCCGAGATCAGCAGGCTGCGCGCTGCAACCCTACTACGGTGGGTTACTACATGTCCGACGCGGCGGGCGGCAGCGCCGCTGTTCAGTACCGCAACACGGTGCAACTTTCCGCCGATCCCGGCAATCCGGCTCCGAGAGTCTACGCCACGGCCACTCCCGACCGAGCCTGCAATTTCCTGTCTTTTAAAGATGTGGCAGCCTATGCGGCATGGGCGGGCTTGAGGCCAATGACGGAGCTGGAATATGAGAAGGCATGCCGAGGTTTGGCCTCGCCTGTTACAGATGAGTATGCGTGGGGTGATGGTTTTCTTGTTTCAACAGCGGCGGCCGATGTGTTATATGACGGCACTGGTGAAGATATCGTAACCAATGGGAACTGCAATGCCTCCGGAACGGGAGGTCCTCTTCGTGTCGGCATATTTGCCACCGGTTCGAGCGCACGCTGGGTTGCGGGTTCGTCTTACTGGGGGATCATGGAGCTTGCCGGGAACGTGTCTGAGCAGGTTATTCGGGTTGGAACATCCAATGGCAGGTTGTTCACCGGGCTTCATGGAACAGGGTCTTTGACAGCGGCCGGCGCGGCGCCGCTTTCGAGTTGGGTGGCGGCAAACAGCAGCGGTCATCATGGCGGAAATTTTGAGCAGTCCGCCTTCAAAATTTCGAGTCGCCGTCGTGTTGGGAGCTCAACAACAGATGATAGATTTCGTTTTATAGTCGGCCTGTGTGCGAGGACTTTGCCATGATGGATGTAGTTGAGAGTATTCACATGCAGCATGCCGATTGTCATGTTCACTGCTCCGCAGAGCCGCCCTCGGATGCCGGCGGAATTCTGCGCGCCATGGATAAGGACCGCTGCGAATTCATGGTCATCATTTCTCCGGATCCCCGCCGGGATTGCTTCCGGTCGGCGGCTGAGCCGCCGGGCGGCGCGCTTTCGCCCGTGCCGCAGCCCGAGCGGAGGGCCGCTCTCGATGCTGCGGCTCGGCTCGTAAAGCAGGCGCCGGGCCGCCTATTCGCGTTTGCGTTTCTTGATCCCGCGCTGCCGGGCATCCTTGATGAACTTGATATGGCAAAGGACCTCGGCTTCGCGGGTGTAAAAATGATTCCGCGCGGGTGGTACCCGTGGGAGCAGCGCTTCCGTCCCGTCTTCGCGCGGATCGAGAAGCTCGGCATGCCGATGCTTTTCCACACCGGGATACTCTGGAGCTACGGTGACACATCGAGATTCTGTCGGCCAGCGCATCTTGAGTTTCTGATGGAGTTCCCTGGCATCCGCTTTCTGATGGCTCACGGAGCATGGCCTTGGATTGACGAGTGTGTCGCGGTGGCGCTGAAGTTCAAGTGCAGGCACGAGGGGCTTGGCCTGCCGGGCGAACCGCAGGCGACCATAGACACGACCCGCGGCACGCCGCCTATCTATCGCCGGATGCTGCTCGAACGGGCCGCCGCGGTTGCGGGTGTGGAGCGCATGGTGTACGGAAGCGACCAGGGCACCGACACGCTGGGCCGGGATGCCGGGTGGCGCGAGGACGTTCGGCTCGCGCGCGACGAACTCGGATGGACCGGACCCATGATCAAGGCGTATCTCCGCGACAATCTAGCCTGCTTCCTTGGACTGAAAAAGCGATAACATATCTCCAATTTCATGTTGACGCGGATAGAAGAGTAACTATACTGCTTTTATATTGCACAAAGGCCGGGTTCGGATCAACCCGGTTTTCCAAATTGTCCGGGAAAGCGAGGTGTCTTGATGTTCAAGAGAGTATTGATGCCGATTCTCCTCATTGCGGCGTCGGGGTGTCAACCCGGCCGGGCTTTCGCACAGGCTTCTGCTGAAACGGACGACGGCTGCAAGGCGAGGCTGATGGAGCTGTCTCAGAAGGTTGCCAATCCGTTTCTGAAGAAGGAAATAGAGTTGAGTCTGCTGCAGCTTGGAAAGCCGTCAACGGTTCCTTCAGGCGGCGCCCCGGCTCCCCTTTCCGCCGCTCGCATCGAGGAGCTTGCAGCGGCGCTCTCCTCGCCCGGCGCGGCGCCCTTCGCCTCTTGCGCCTTCGTATATTTCCCTGTTCAGGCAATGAGCGGCATCATGCGGGTTCCATCCGTCCTCCCGTCGGATGCTCAGCCCGGCAACAACATCGAGGTCATCGCAGCGCCCGGCGAGTTCGAGCCGGCCTCTTTCGTGATCTATCCTTTCGGCGATGTCGAGAAGCTGGAATTGAAGACCTCCGACCTATCCGGCAAAGCCGGCCGCATTCCGTCATCATCCGTTGATATAAGGATAGTGAAGTGCTGGTACCAGGGGCACAGCGCCTGGCATCGCTACGTTCCGACCTACGGCTGGCCATGGGTGCTCACGCCCGAACTGCTCCTTCACGACGAATCGCTCATCAAGGTTACCGTGGAGACGAACAGGCACGTGACGAATTACATCCGGGTTGACTGGCCCGAGGGCCCCGAGTACATGTGGGTGCGCGAACACGCGCAGCCCGGCGCCCCGGCGCCCAAGCTGCCTTCTAAACTTTTCCCGGAGGTTTTTCCTGTCAGAGACAGCCCTGTTCTGCTCCCAGCCACTCTCACACGCAATGAGACTAAGCAGTTCTGGATAACTGTCCGCGTTCCCGATGATCAACCGGCAGGCGTCTATTCGGGCGAGATCAATCTCTCGGCCGACGGACAGCCGCTTCCTCCGATCAAGCTTTCAGTGAGGGTGCTTCCATTCAAGCTGCCGATGCCGAAAACCTATTATGACAGCAACAAGGACTTTTACGCCGCATTCATGGGCGGCGGCAGGCTGCGCGGGGCCAGCGAAAAGGAGCCCGGTCCCAACACGCGAACCGAGGCGCAACTTCTTGCCGAGTTCAAAAACCGCCTAGAACACAATGACTACCATGCTTTGGTCCATATTCAACGCCGCTATCTGGAGCTGCGCAAGGAAGCGGGGCTGGACATTCCGCCGCTGATCAATATCGCGGGCGGCGTGGAAAGCGGCCTCTTCTTCGAGCGCGGCAAGGACGGCCAGAAAGAATATGATATTTACCGGAAAAACGTGTCCTCCAATATTGCGATGGCCAAGGAGATATTCGGGCATCATGACGTGTTCATCGTGGGGCTGGACGAGGCGCCCCGCTGGCATGTCAGGCGGCAGGTTCCGTTCTGGCGCATCGCGCAGGAAGAGGGCGCGCGGGTCTACGCCACCGGAGACGACTCGAATTTTCTTGAGGCCGGGCACGTGCAGGACTGGCTGAACCGCAGCGGGCGCCCGTCCGGCATCGAGGCGGCCAAGTGGCACAACGTCGGTGGGATCATCACAATGTACGCAGCCCCTTTCGCGGGAGCTGAGAATCCGCACATGTTCAGGCTTTGCCACGGACTGATTCTCTACAAGTCGGATTACGACGGCTCCTCGAACTATATCCTTTACGAGAAACGCGGCGGATTCGTCTGGGACGAATATTATCCGGACGACTACCGCTCGTTCTGCGTGGTTTATCCCACGATTGACGGGCTGATTGACACGCTCGCATGGGAGGGCTACAGGGAGGCGATTGACGATGTCAAGTATGCCACCTTGATGAAGACCCTCGCGGAGGAGGCCCTGCGCGGATCGGACATCAAGGCCCGGCGCATTGCCAGGAGGGCTTTGCACTGGTTCGAAACCTGTCCTGTCGGCGATGCGAATCTGGACGCCGTGCGCCGGAAGATGATTGAATACATCCTGGAGCTTAAGGGGCTGGCCCCGCTGGAGGCATCATGATGAACAAGATATTCGTGCTTCTCGCCGCGGCTGCGCTCGCGGTTTCCGCCTCGTCCCGCTCAAGTGCAGTTGAAAAGGTCCGTAAGATCGGCGGGTGGCCTGACGCCTTTCCGGACGCGTCCGGGCCATGCCGCGCCGAGCTCGACGACAGTTTTGTTCCGGTTAACCCCTCGGTCGCGGCGGCTGCGGCGCTGGACGCGGGTGTGCAGCGCAGATTCGTGACGGGCAGTGACGGCACGCGCGGCACGCGCTTCGCGACCGGCTTCAACGAAGCGGGCTGGTTCGTCAGAATCGAGTGCGACGAGCCGCTGCTCGAGGAGATGAAGGGATCTGACAGAACGGGCGAACGGCTGGAAGTGTTCTTCGCGCCAGGCGCCGATGCGCCATACCATCACCTTTCCATCGCTCTCGACGGGCAGGTTGTCGAGGAGGTGCCGTTGCTCGAGCCCGGCCGGGCCCCTTTTCCGGTGGCGCCCTTCATCAGGTGCAAGACAGCCGTCGTTGGAAATCAGTGGCGCGTATGCTTTGTTATCCCATTTCATGCCTTTTCGGCCAGCGCGCCTGTGAATGGCGAAGAAACGTGGCTCTTCAACATTGTCCGCTGGATGCCTTATTCGAAATCGGGCGCGGTGTCCTGGTGCGGGGGCGTGGATGACAGGTCGAGCTGGGGCTCTCTGTCTTGGCCCGCCATGAGCAACCGTAATCAGGTCCGCAGGAAGATCATCGAGGATGCCTGGAAACGGGCATCCGGGCAGATGTTTGAGATGGGCGTCTACTGGAACCTCAGGGGCGTTGATCCTGAATTCTACGCCAAGGCCATCGAACCTCTCTGGAATTCCCTCACGGATCACAGGGCATTCAATCCGGCGGACAGGCATCTGAAGGACCTGAAGAAGCTGGATGACCCAAAAGCGCTGCTTGAGGAGTTCTACGGAAAGAGCGGAAAGCCAGACGTGCCGGCGGAGCCTTCTCTTGACAATCTGTTTGGTGAGACCCCGGCCCTGTCGCCGGCGGGACTGGAGGACCCCGTCAAGCTCGCCGAGGCGATACTGGATGATCTCTACGCAATGGTGCCGGACTGGATGGAGTTCTCAAAGAAGGTGGATGAATTGAGGCGCGACTGGCTCCTGGATCAGATGGTTTATCCGCTTGGAGATGAGGACGCGGCTGCGGGGGCAGGATGGCAGGATGGCACCTGCTACGTGGTGCCGCCGTTGAGCCCGTTCATGCGTCTTCCGGATGCGCCGCCGGCCGACGGCAGAATTGGAAGCCGGCTGCGCCTTGTCGCGGCGCCCGGCGAATACGAGCCTGCCTCCTTTGTCATCGGCGCCAACGGCGCGATCGGGAAGCTGGAAGTGAAGGCCGCGGCGCTAAAGTCGGACAGCGGCTCCATTCCGGCGGAGAACGTGGATATTAAGGTCGTCAAGCGCTGGTATCAGTCGGGAACGGCGTGGCAGAGCTTGCGACAGGCGCTGGGTCAGCGTGTCCTCACTCCGGAATTGCTCCTCAACGATGAGGATCTGATCCGGGTTGACCAAGCCGGGCAGGCGAATCATCTGCGAGTGGAGAAGCCGGGTGGAGCCGGGTATGTGAATATAAGCCTTCCCGAACCTTCGGGTGACCGCAAGGAACTTTATCCCGAAATAGCAGCAGTGCGGGATGCTCCAATGCTCATGCCGGTTTCAATCGAGGCCGGCAAATTCAAGCAGTTCTGGGTCACGGTTAAGATTCCCGCGGATGCCCGGGCAGGCCTCTATTCCGGCAAGCTCATGCTTCTTGCCGATGGGAAAGCGCTGCCGCCGATCTCGCTTGCGGTTCGCGTGCTGCCCTTACCGCTGCCCGAGCCCATGACCTGCTACGACATCCACCGTCCCTTTCATGCGTCGTTCATCGGTGGCGGCGTGCCGCGCGGCGCGGGGCAGTCCGCTCCGACGCGCGTGTCGCGCACCGACGCCCAGCTTTTGGCCGAATATGCGAACAGGCTCGCACATAACGAAAGTCTTCCGGTATTCGCAGGGGATTCCTCTGATATCGAGCAGGTGCGCAAGGTGATCGGTCTTCGCAAGCGGGCAGGTCTGCACAACCGCCCGATGCTCGGTCTCGGTCTGGCTTATGACCCGGAATTGATTGCCCGGCCCGGCGAGCCGGGACAGCAGGAGTTTGCCGATTTCCGGAAGCAGCGAGTCGAGCCGCTGCTCGATGCGATCCAGCAGGCTTGCGGTCACCGCGATCTTTATTTTATGGGCCTGCGCGAGGCATCGCCCGTTGAACTTGCAAGGCAGCGGCCTTTCTGGGATGCCGTGCTGGACGCGGGGGGGAAGGTGTTCGCTTCCGGATGGAATGAGAACCTGCGGGTTTGCGGCGACATTCAGGACTGGCACAACAGGGCTGGCATGCCGGACCGCATCGAGGCGGCGCGGTGGCACAGGGTGGGCGGGATTATCACAATGTATGCCGCCCCGTACGGCGGGGTGGAGAACCCTGCGCTGGTTCGCCGCAATCACGGTATGGTGCCCTATAAGGCGCATTTCGACGGGTTTGTGAACGATGGGTACTGGACGGAGCTGCCGTGGAGCGAATTCAATCCGGGCCCCTGTCGCCCGGGATGCATGGTCTATCCCTCTGCTGACGGCGTTATTGACACGATTGCCTGGGAGGGCCTGCGCGAGGGGATTGACGACGTCCGATATGCGACCCTTGTGAAGCAGCTGGCATGGAAGGCGCTGGCGACCGGTGGACGCGAGGCCGCGATCGCGGCCAGGACGGCGCTGCACTGGCTGGAGATCGCGGATGAATTGGAAGGGGATCTTGACGCGATGCGCCTCGAAATGGCGCGCATGATCCTGGAGCTTGACGAATTGATGAAGCCCGGAGCGTGGCAGCAATAGGGATGACGGATAGTCACAATTGGAGGATAGCTGATATGCGAAATATGAAGGCGATGTGGTTTTCGTTCATTACGTTGCTTTTTCTGGTCTCTGCCGCCATTCCCGGTCTGGCAAAAGCGCCCGATTCCGCGCGCGTCTATTACTTCGAGAACTTCCGGAACTACACCGAGCGGGCCCCCGGCACTCTCGTCGGCACGGTGTGGAACGACCCGATATGGGTCAACGAGGCGACGCTGAGCACGGCCTCGGACAAGGATACATTCATCTTCGAGAAGTTTAAGCCGGAAACGGAAATGCCCGGCTTCCCCCTCAGGACGTTCGACCTTTCTTTCCGGTTCAAGATTGACGGCAAGACTTCCGCGCCGCCCTTCTCGGTGGTCTTCCGCGGGCCGGGCGGGGAGGACTCTGTTCTAACCGTCTCCCGTACGTCGGCGGCAGTTTCAGGCATCGCCAAGAGCGCATCCGCGGAAATGGAGGACGTCAAGGCCGCACGCTGCTACTTTCACATGAAGGTGAAGGACGGCAAGGCCGATCTCTTCATGGCCTCATCGAAACGGGTGTTCAATAAGCTCATCTCCTTCGATCTCCCCGCCCTCAAGTCCTTCAATATCAGGCTGGCGCCCGGCGCGTCTCTGGAACTCGGCGACATAGCTCTCACCTCGCCGGTTCCCCTGAAGGACTTTTCAGCCAAGCGGCTGTTTGCCGACTTCAAGAGCATCAGGGATGATATAGGTTTTGAGGGGGCGGAGATGCTCCAGAGCGCAGAACTCACGGGCAACGGGGACGGGATTAAGTTCCGCCACGGCCCGAAAAAGGATAAGCCCGTGACTATGTCCGTGACTTGGAGCGATGGGTCTCGTGATGTTCACAATTTCACCATTCAGGGCGAAGATGAGATCAGGTTGGGGAAGATGGGCAGGGTTCGCAGCAGGCCCGCGATGCGCCGCTTCGCGGCCGGGGAAGTGGGGAATATCAAAGTTCCGGCGGCTGATGATCTCAAACGGGAATGGGCCGATCTCCCGAAGGCCTCGGAGCATCCTGTTGACATTGATTTCAGGAGGTTGCCGGACGGATCGGTCAACGTGCTTTTGGACGGCAACCTGCTGGCTAACCTTATCAAGGATGCGAGTTCGGCAGGGCCGGAAGGCGGCGCCGGAAGCGCGGTGCAGAAGCGCGTGACGCCCGTCAATTTCACTTTCGACTTCCAGGAGCCTGTACAGGTCAAGCTGAAGAAGCCGTTTTCCGGGGTGGATGCGTCACGCTACATGGTGCTCGATATCGGCGTGAGCCCCAAGGCCAAGACGTTCGTGAACGCCAGGAGCAGTCTCAAGGCCGGACGCCAGACTATCAACGGCGTCCCGATGGTTGTCGTGGACCCGGTTTCCTCCTCGGACGTGGGCATCTGCAAGATGGGCGTAGGAAACTGGGCAATTGAGGTGGAGGAATATCACGGAAGGGAGGCCGGAGAGGGATATCCCTCCGAGATACACTATGCGATTCCGGCGCTGCCCTATACAAAGGCGTGGATACTCTGTGCATTGGACCCGGACGAGTCGAAGGATCCTGTTCTCGTGACGCGGTTCGGTCGGTACATGTTTAACGGCAGTGGCGGCAACAATCTCGCGGACACTGTCTTCGAGATGCCGCAGGACGGCTCCATTCCATCCAGCATGAAGAAGGTTGGCATTGTGAAGAACGAGGGCGTGGAGGTACCTCTCTACCTGCTTGAGATTCCGCTCAATCTTGGAGTAAGGCTCGATTTGTCCAACGGCCGCTACAAGAATGTGTCCTTCGAGTTCGTCGGCAAACTCTGGGAGAACTTCCAGCAGATGGACAACTCCATGAAGCCCGACCCTGACTCCACGAGCTCGTTCCAGATCTTCGGCGTCACGCTCGAAATAGCGAACGCTTCCATGGACATTCGCCAGGCCCAGCCCTCCAACGTGTTCACGGCGGACGAGAAGGCGGAGACTTTCGTGGTTTTGAAGGCGCTGACGGACAAGGCGACGGGCTCGGTTTTATGGTCGGCAAGGGATGTCGAGGGCATGAAGGTGTTCTCCGGCAAGGTCCCATACTCGATGGAGAATCGGGGTGATGCGATGGAGATAGCTGTCCCGCTCAAGGCGGGCGTGGGCTACTACGATCTCGATATAACCCTCACCGATGAGAGGGGCTCCGTGTTGACGCACCCGGCCCGTTTCGCGATAGTTCCGAAGGATGTCAGAAAGGCCACAGTTGCCCAGTCTCCCTACGGGATTTGGTGGTTCGGAAACGCGCACGGAGGCAATGGCGATTCGAGTCTGGCGGGGTCCGTGCTCGCGAAGGCCGGGATCAGAAAAGTTGCATGGAGCTCGCTCTCCAGGGAGACTTCGGAAAAATACAATGTAGTCAACATCAACCAGATGTATCTCAATCTCGGGGAATGGACCAAATTGGATGACGAGCTCAACTTTCCCGAGAAGGAGAGAACGAACGCGATCAATTTTATATCCGCAAAGCTGGAGGAGAATCCGAACACCAGCTTCCTGATCTGGCACGAGAGCGCTCCCGCTTACGGAATCCCCGAGGAATTGCTGGGTCTTCCCGTTCCCACCAATGATCCCGCCATGCAGATCCGTACCGAGCGTATCGGCAGGTTCATGCAGGCGGTTGGAAAGTTCAGGGATCAGTATTTCCCGCGGAGCAAATACCCGGGCATGAAGATACAGATCGGCAATTCACTCAACTGTCTTGGACCAGCCACGCTGCCTTTTCGCGGCGGCGCGAAAGCTTCGGACATTGACTGCATCGGAATAGAGAGCCCGAACCAGGTTGTCGTGCCTGAGAGAATGATGGAGATAACCATCCAGGGGCAGGTGATCGGAAGAGACATATTCCAGCGCCTCACGGGCGAAGAGCTCAAGCTCAACGGCTGCTGGGAGTTCAGCTACCGCTGCGAGCGCGACATGGGCGAGCAGCAGCAGGCCGAGTGGTACATGCGCGACATCCTGATTTCACTCGCGAACAACTATGTTGATATCAGTCCGGGCGTTCTTTTCGATGTCAGCAGCGGTTACTACAATGGTTTGTGGGGACAGTCCGGCATGCTTCAGCGCCATCCATACGCCTATCCCAAGCGCGCCTACGTGGCTTATGCCGCGTTGACCCATGCGCTCGATGCGGTTAAGTTCAGGCGCCAGGTTCCGACCGGTTCAACAACGGTCTATGCCCTTGAATTTGAGAGGGCGCACGACAAGAAACTTGCTGTCGCGATCTGGGCGTCTCGAGGGTTCGCGGACTTCAATATTGAGTTCGACGGCAAAGCGGCAGGAAGCGTGTTCGACATGTACGGGCGCGAGCGGAGTCTTTCCGGCGCGAGCATAACCGTCAATGCCGGCGAGTCGCCCGCGTATATCGTTGCCGACAAGCCGGTAAAGACGATCTCTCTTTCCAACCGGTCTTTTCCCAAGGACATGAAGAAGGCGGCAAAGTCGAGGGTCGCCAGTTCTTTTGACGATGTTGCGCTGGTGGAGAAGGAACTCCTGCCCGATCCGGCGGTCGAGTCGAGGACCACTCAGATGCTTCCGATCATGAGACCTTCGGATGCCTTCAGTATATCGCAGGCCGATGATGTCGAAAAGGGCGGGGCGATTGAGGTGTCCATCGATCTTGAGAAGAACCCGGGCATCAGCAAGTACATCACCGAATACACCACCCTTCGTCTGAAGGAGCCGGCAGCCGTTCCGGGCAATCCCGCGGCGATAGGCGTTTGGGTTAAGGGTAATGATAACTGGGGGCAGGTGCGGTTCGAGATAGAGGACGCGGAGGGCGAGGTTTTCAGGAGCATCAGCACGGGAGGTTATGGCTGCGACATACTTGACTGGCCGGGCAACCTGTGCGTGAACTTCGAGGGCTGGAACATGGTGGCGCATCCGCTGAGGATTACGAGCTTGTTCAATGACCACAGCCCCGGACCTGTCAGCGACCAGTGGGTTTCCGACGGCCGGGGCAACAAGAGGATAGATCTGCCGGTGAAGGTGCGCGCCATAACCGTGGGCATGAACCGGCAGAAACTGGATCTCCTGGACTTCAAGCCAGCTTCGACCAGTATTATGCTGAAAGATATCTGCGGGCTGGAGGAATGACCCCGAGGCTTTTGCAAAACCTCCGCGGCCGCGCCGTTGAGGTGGATGGGACCGGCGGGGAACGGCTCACCATGTGTTAACCTATAAGGAGCAGTTCATCCGCTCTCGCGGCTGAACTGCTCATATTAACT
>CAYWJE010000016.1:0-24292 GCA_964458525.1 uncultured Verrucomicrobiota bacterium | reverse complement strand
ATGGATATCGTCATGCGCCACGTTATGGCCATAGTCTTTCTCACATTTGTTCAAATATTGTCCGGGCTTGAAAACATTCCCTTAAGAACTTTGAACAGTCATATCGAAGTATATTTTTCTTTAATATCATACTATTGCTCTTGATTTGCATATCAGCGCACTCTGCGTCAGTCAAATCAAGTCCCGTGCCGTAAACATTTTCCGGCTTATTCAGATATTTTTCCAGTTGTAATTTTCTGACATTCCGCATGTCATATCGAAAACCAAGAAAAAATATTAACTCTGCACGGGAAATCAGCTTATATGCATTCTGAAAGGCAGGGTCGGAATCCAGGTCACATTTATCATGAACATTCCTGATTCGCTTGCATGCCACACGAATGCTTCTTGGCGTCACTTCCTCTCCGTAGCCCGTGCCGTAATCAAGGGCATCCTGCATTCGATCGCCCAGAAAAGGCCTGTAGACTCCAAGTTCTCCATGCAAATGAATTATTGGTATGGATTCCCGTAATTTTGCCGCCCAAGCATCATTACCTGTTTGGCCACTCTGGCGAGATCTCAACGTCATCAACAGAAAATGCTCCAGCGAGCGGTCGTAATTGAATGTCAGAAACGCTGCCTTGTTATTCTGAAATTCGGCAAAAGGCGCACTGAGCATATCCCGCAGGAGAGGGTACCAATCATGATCAGTTTTCTTCCTGTCCGGGTGGAGAGACGGGTTGTTTTCCTCTGCGTTCATCAGCACCCAAGCAATAGCTCTTTTGCCTTGGTTCGTGAACTCAGAGTGATACTGAAGAAAAGAATCAATTGACCGCTCTCTTGAATCTTCAAGCGTTTTCCGAAACGCCTCAAGTTGGGACAATTCTGGTCCGCCGCCCGCAGCCTGAGTTAAGCAATCCAATGCCTTCTTGTTGTCCGTTGGTCCTGGCTTCAATTCATCTACAATCTTGTTTACCAGTTCTGCTCCAAGTGGTAGTCCATATGGAGCACTCGCTCCGGCTCCCAGAATAAACACTGTCGGCGTGATGATCATTTGGTCACATATCTCCCTTGCCATCGGAGATAGCCACAATAAGGTTAAACTCCGATTCCGTCAGCGGCATGACAGACAGCCGGGGTTGACGAACAAGGCCGACTTGCTCCAATCCCGATTTTTTCCTAATGCGCAACAGTGGCACTGGACACGCAAGCGTTCTTATGGGTTTGAAAATAACCGACAGCCATCGGGGATCATCGGATGTCGGATCCGGAGATGCCAGTTGTTCAACCTCGCAAAGACCGACAACGGCACGTTCATGCTGACTATGGTAGAATAGAACCTGATCACCCATGCGCATTGCGGCGAGGTTGTTGCGCGCCTGCGCGTTCCGCACCCCACGCATAGTGAACACGCCTCTTTTGACCACCTGCGTCCAGGAGGTCCGGAAGGGGGCGAACTTCACGAGCCAGAATAATTTGTTTTTAGGTGTTGACATTTTCCGCGGAATTTTGTTTTATATTCTCAGACACAGCCACCATGTGTGGAACAGTGCATAAGGGCCGCACCCGTTAAAAGGTGCGGCCTGCTTTTTTAGCCGTCGCCCATTCCTTGTGGAACTCCATCTTGCGCCTGGGCTCTGGACAGTAGGTTGTCACAAGAAAAAGACCCTCATAACGTTCCTTGATGACCAAGACGTAGTTAACCGACGGATGCCACAGGCAGAAATGTCGTCGCCCCGCTCGCATGTTCCACCATCGCTTCACCGTCTCATGAGTGTGGTTGACCAGAAGCGGCTTGGCCCAAGGAATTCGCACCATCCGCTCCAGATCAGGTTGCCGCTTCGTTTCGTCGGAACCGTCCGTCACCATGTGCCAATAGGTATACTCTCTCGAAGTGTTTGCCGGATGCGGTTCCCGCCTAACCTTGACGGATTCACCATTAACACGCGGCAACGTGCCGCTCACAGGAAAATCCGCGTTGTATGTGGCGAGGGCCTTTGGTTCTACGGTTGGGACGCCGCCGTCATCCGGAAGAGCGCGTGGAAATGTCAAAACATAGCTCATATCGCCGGACTCCTTTCCGGCGATTGATGTATCACGATCTTCGGGACCAGCGCGGTGTCAGGTTGGTCCAGAATTGTTTTCACCTTGGCGGCCAGGAACGCCTTGGCAGTGCTGGGCTTGTGGCCGAGATTGCGTTGGGGCTTAGTGTGAATCCAGGCCACGCAGCCGAGAAGAAAATCTACAAGTTGGTCAAGGAGGACATCCCGACTGGCGATTTGCGAAATGCCTTCGACGATCCCGCTTTGTGTCCAATCGTAGTGCGCATCCGTCAGACGGGTCTCCATTTCCCTGATTCGGACGCCGCCACGAGTGTCTTTCACATCCACATAGATCGCGTGGTGCGCCGGGGGAATCAATGTTTCCCGGAGGAGCTCGAAATAACAATCATAATACCAAGCATCGTGCCTATGCAAGAAATCCACAGCCTCGGGCGCGGAGTCCTCAAGCAACTTATTATATTTTGCCCAGACTGAAGAACCGGACTTGTCGGCGCCCGGCGGTGGAGCGGCAAGTTTCGACGGAGGCGGATTCTTCGGAGTTATCAAGGCCCGGAAGCGCAAGTCTGGTTCGTTCAGGAAGAAATCCAATGCAGTCTCATAGAACTTCAGGCCGGCGGGCGAAACTTTGGTCCACTTGAGTTCACGCTTGGCGGGCCAGCCAAGCGCTGCGAGACGCTCGCGCAGCGCCATGGTGAGAGGGCGGACACGCTCACGGGGCACCAACAACGCTCCAAGAATCATATTTGTTGCATGGTCATAGGCCAAATGCCCGGTCTCGTCGCAATAAACGCACCAGCGGTCGAAGTTAGGCACCTTGCCGGTCGCGCGCAGGTTCCGGCGTTGGGCCGCCGCCAGTTTCGGATACCGCCGCGCGTACCACGTCTCTACCTCGGAAATGTCCTCTCGGTTTAAGCCGTAAGCTTCGTAGACGAGGCGGTCGATCTCCAACTGCTCGTGGGAGGCGTAGTCGTAGCGCGAATTGGCACGTTGCGTTTGGACGATTGCTGTGACGAGCGAGTCAACTCGACCACATGGAATACGTAAAGCAATAGGGCTATCATCGAGATCGCCTTGCATGGAATGGACGGTCCCATTGATTGCCACCTTCTGGAAGTACCTTGTAAGTTTCGATGCCAACAACGCTGTCAGTGAGTGATGGGACATGGCTCCAGAAAAAATGCATGAACCTTCCTTATCGTACACACTTGGGTCATGGAAACGAAATGTCGGCGCATACTGACCGGTTGGCGAAAACGTTACCGCAGGCAAAAAGTAACTCTCGGCATTCTGAAAGCGCGAACACGGCCTTTCGTCTCCCACAGCCTTGCCTAATGCTTGGTTTCGTTGCCGCGTGGTCAGTGTCTTAAGTCGTAAGACGGCAGCTTCACTCCAATCAATGAAGTAATCGGTTGGGACGTAGTAATTAGGCATCCATCCTCCCTCGCTGTCCGACTCACCACCTTTGTCGTAAGGAAGGATGTAGCGCCCTTCGAAATACCGAGGGGAATTCTTGTTAGTCTTTGATATCCCATGTTCGATGACATCAAGTCGCAGAACTGGGTTGTCGCAAATGCGATCTAGATCGGAGCGGCTGAGCAGGTGACGACGATGATCCTCGATAGAACGGTATGAACCACGCGCAGTAGGCACTTGGAACAAATAGGCATCGTTATCACCGGTGGCAAGCCCTTGCTTCACTTCAGCAATGTCGCCCAACTTGACCAGCCGCACGTTGCGCCCGTTCATCGTCACCGTGCGCACGGGAACCGGTTTTCCGCCAATCTCCTCATGCACAACCGAGGCTGCGGTATCGTTCATCAGCGCAAAGAGCTTCGGAGAAGCAACAAAGAAGGGCAGGTTTGTGTTCGTAGCGATCAGCGACTGCGGGTAGTGATAGACAGCGCAGGATTCTGTGGCCACATCCCGTCGCCTTTCGCCGCCGACAGTGTCAAAGAGCAGGGTCAAAAAACGGTCGTGCTGTTTGTGGATGCTAACCTGAGTGAGGTCCACCATCTGACACCAAGGGCCTTTGTCCCACGCTTCGGCGAGTTCGGCTTGCGAGGGAGGCTTCGTGCACGGCCCGCCACCCTTCTGAAGCAGAATAATGGCCGTGTTGACAGTGGCGGAGAAAGTGTCGGGATGAACGCGGATCATTTTGTGGATGCGGGAACCCATCAACTGCTCGCGCAGGGGGTGGTGCGTTTTGATTGTCATGAATGTGTCGGAGACGATGTAGGTCAGCACACCACCGATGCGCAGAGGCGAGGATTTTTTTCCATCCCGCATGAATCGGGCGATGAATGCGCCATAAGGGTCCTTGGAGGTCAGACCGAGGGCTTCCCTCACTTCGTCGGGAATCTTATTCCCACCATAGGGTGGATTGCCAATCACGATATCGAATCCACCTCCGCCGTGTCGGGCTACGTCGGACAAGACCGTCCCGCGGTCGGTTTGGCCAGATGAACCGTTGTTTGTGTTTGACGCATTGGCGCAGATTTCGGGGAAAAAGACGGAGAAATTGAAGAAAGGCGCTGGAAGCGTCGAATGGCGGAACCATTCCTTTAGCAGTTCCCGGTTGCGGAGGTTCTGTGTGCGCCTGTCCTTATACTCGTGACCGGTGACTTCCATGGAAAATCCCGGCAATAGTTCGCTCAATGCGGCGGCGATTTCCTCCGCCAATTCCTCGCGCCTGTCGGCAGTTGTTTTAGGCTGGTAGTAATCGTCACGAGCTTTCTGATACTTTCGGATGGCCTCGCGTTCGAACAACGAGACCTGTACCTCGCGCAGTGTATTGGCGCAGAGCACTTTTGTTTCCAGGTTCGGGAGCGGAGTCAGGCCATAGTTGTGAGTCGGGTCTTTGAGGTTAATGTTCTGGTCCACTAACAGGGAGATGAAGAAGCGCAGTTTTGTGATCAGCACGGCCAGTGGTTGGATATCCACGCCATAAACGGCGTTCTTGATCAGACCAAGTTTACGGGAGTAGTCGTCGGCATGGCGGACAAGGTCCTCTTCGGCCTTCTCGCGCAGGTGCTGGTCGGGGATATGGCTGACCTGGCGGTGGAGCCAACGGCGGTTCTGTGGATCCACGCGCTGAAGAATGGCGACCATACGATGGAGCGCCCCCATTGGGAACGCGCCAGACCCGCAAGCAGGGTCGAGGATGCGTATTTCGTCAAACGCCTCCACAATCCAGCCCGCCAATCGCTTCTGGGCCGGGTCGAATGTGTCGTTATAGAGGAGTTCCTGCAAGGACTTGCGCTCTTCATGTGTAGCGGCGCGGGCGCGGATATAGTTCTCCAGATGGAGGCGCAGCGCCTCGTTGACCATGTAGTCAATCACGCGGCGGGGCGTGTAATATGTGCCTGAGGCACGGCGCGCGGAGGTTGCGGCGGCCTCGTCGCTGGTGTCCACTTCGGCGAGCAGATTTTCAAAGACGAGTCCCAGAAGTTCAGGGTCCAGCGCGATTTCTTCTTCCAGAGGCGTGTTCTCCGCGATGGTAAATTTGTATCCGTCCAGAATGCGATTCAGTCCCTTGACAGTCAACGTTTTCTTGTTGTGTGTGAACTTGCGCTCTGCCGCATAGAAGAGTTCATTTGGGATGTGGATCGCGGCATCTGTGATGTCGTCTCTCGCGTTATCTTCCTCAAGCTTGTCGAATAGACCGCCGTTGAGGTAAGGGATTTTGTCAAACAGGTTGTAGTCGAAATCCTCAGGCAGGTGCTGCTTGCCGCGATACTTCATTCGCTTCAGTTTTGGGTCTTTGACTGTCTTGTCATAGGCTGCGCGCGCAGCCGGCAAACGACGCTCATTCATTGGCGTGTTGAGGCAGTTAAAAAAAATGTTTTGCAGAATGCCGCGATAGTAACTGTTAGCAGCCGCGAACTCAGACGCCTTTGCAGGTCGGCGAACGAGAACTACGTCCCGGTCAGCGTCATCTGACAGCTCCAAAAGACACGGGTCAATCAATCCGCGTTCCTTGAGAAACCAGCAGAAGATTGTACGGCACAGAAGGCGGATTGTGAACTGCTTGACGTTTTCCTCTCCCGCGTCGCCCCGTTCCTTCAGGTAATCGGCCACTACCGGCAGGCAAATGGTGTTGACGGCCCAGTAATACCATGCTGCGAGTTCCGAGTAGAATCGGTTATTAAGAGCTTGTGTATCCAAAGTCTTTCGCCACGCCTCATGCAAGCCCACAAAATCCCTGCACTCGTGCTTTTCGATGAGCGAGGGGAGCGAGAGATCGTGCAGGATTTCCATATGCGCGCGGTGCGGGGACTCGCAACGGATATCCTTGATGAGGGTGACCTTTTCGAGAACGTCGCGGCTTTCGTCGCGCTTGTGCAGACGACGGTCAATTACGGCAATGGTCAGCGCGCCGTTGTGGCGGAGCAACAGCATGGCGGGCATGTCGAAGAGCCGGTTCACTTCCCGGGTGATGGAGGAGAGATCGGTCCGCGTGTAATGATCTTTCTTCAAATCCAGCGCCAGAAAGAGATACGACTGATAGTTCTTTGCATCATAGCCGGAATTGAAGCCCAGCGTGAGTTGTGCTCCGGCGTTCCGGATCTCATCATCGGTCAACTGGAAGAGAAACTCGACGGATTTCCACTGGTCAACAAGCGCCTTGTCTTTGCGCAGGGGGCGGTCGCGATTGTCGAACTGCGCCAGGAAAGCCGCGGAAGTATTGTCAAGATCGAGCAACTTCTCGCTGCGGTATCCCAGCGTGTTGAGCAGGCCTGTTGCCGCTAATGCAAGATCCGGCTTGCCGAATTCAGTCAAAGCCTTTTCAATTTGTTTCCGCGGATCATTGCTCATCGTTCTTTATTTCCCGTTTGATTCCGGCATGTTCTCTTCAAGGAACTTTTGCATTTCTTCCTTTTTCGGCAATTCGAGCTGATATTGTGAAACAAACATGCTGTTGTCCATTCCGGCAAGTGCATATTCCACAAGCGCATGGTCCTTTTGAGTACAGAGCAATATGCCGATTGGAGGGTTGTCGCCGGGAGAGATCATGTTTTTACGGTACCAACTCACATATGTGTTGAGTTGGCCGATGTTCTCGTGACTGAAATCTTCTATCTTGAGATCTATCAGCACGTGACACTTGAGAACGCGATGGTAAAACACCAGGTCAATGAAGCCGTAGGTGTCGCCGATGAGCACCCGCTTCTGACGAGCCTCAAAACAGAAGCCGTGACCGAGTTCCAGTAGAAAGTCCTGCAGTTTGTTCAGAAGCGCGTCTTCAAGATCAGACTCACTCATGACTTCCGCAGGCTTGATACCGAGAAACTCGAAGATGTATGGGTCGCGGATGGCGAGTTTGGGATTGGACTGGTCGGCGGCCGCATGCGCCATGGCAGCGAGCTTGTTCTTGTCCTTGGAAAGACTTGAGCGTTCGTAATACAGACTGGCAATCTGGCGTTTCAGTTCCCGAACCGACCAGTTGCCTCGGATGCATTCTATTTCATAGAAAGTGCGTGTAAGTGCATCATCAACGGCAACCAGAAGCTTGAAATGGCTATAGGAAAGACTGTTGACGAGCTTCTGGGCAGGCACGGCCAATTGTGCCGACACTGTCGGCACTTTCTTGGCATCCTCTGTAAGGCGTTCAGGTATGAATGGTTGTAATTGTGCCGACGCTGACCGCACAATCTGGGGATATGCACGATAGAAGTTGAGATAGTCATAGAGTTGCCGGCGGTTACAGTTGCTCAGTTTGTTCAATTTAGCAGCCAGATCATCAAGAAGATGTTCCCCATATTTTGCCCGGTCTGTGCCATAAAGCTCGTATTCCCCAATATATGCACCGATGAGCCAATTCCTGAACGTCAGGCTGAAATTGACGGCCCGGCCGGCTTGTGCAGTCAAGTGCGCATCCACATGCCGGATCGCGGCCACGAGGGCATCAAAATCCTTCTGTTGGTTCTCGTCAGGCATTACGCTCCCCTGATTTGATCACCAGCCATGTAACCAGTTCAAAGTCATCATGCCTGGAAGCCTGCTGCTTCTTGTCCGGGATAACGAAATCCCGGCCCGATTGGAGCCCGGCGGCGGTTCTCTTCTGGAAAGTGCGCGCGACGGAATCCAGCGCTTTCTTGAGCAATTGGTCGTATTTCGACATGTCCGCGCCATTCCTTGTTTCGGCGTCAAAAGCATCGCAAAGTTCTTTGAAGGGCTCAACCTGTCCCCGGCACAAGCCCTGGTACATGATGAGGATCTGCTTGGCATGTACGAAGGTGAAGCGCACTTCCCCGTCATCGCGCACGTAGAGAAGGTAATACGGGTTGAGCGGGTTCACGCTTTTCTGCTTTCCTTCTTCCCGAGCCGCCTCGTGTTTGAGGCAGAAGATTACGCCCGGCCGGACAATGTCCTGAGCGGGACCGTTGAGGAGATCGCGGGCTTTCAGATCCTTCAGCGGCGGCACAACGGCATAGAGTCCGAAGGGAGCTTCTTTGAGTTTCGCCTCGTTCGCTTTGAGATAGTTCATCAGTTCAACGCGAAAATCATCGAGAGTGAATTCGCTCAAGGATACAGCATCGTCCATATCTTCCAGGTCAAGAACTTCTTCCTTGAGCCGCAGTAATTGGCGTTCCCGGTATCGCAGGTCGTTCCGCAGGAGGTCCTTGAGCTGGTCGGTATTGAGCAGATCATCCTCGCCGGTGGCGGCCAGGTCCACGAGCGCCATGCGGGACTCGACGCGATCTTTCAGGTTGATGTATCGGTTCAGGTCCTGGGTGGGCCAGAAATTGACAAGTTGAATGCGCTTATTCGTCGAACCGATACGATCAATGCGTCCGAACCGCTGGATGATGCGCACCGGATTCCAATGGATATCGTAATTGATAAGGAAGTCGCAATCCTGCAGGTTCTGGCCTTCCGAGATACAGTCCGAGGCAATAAGGATATCTATCTCGCCTTCCTGCGGCATACTGTTCATCTTCGCCCGATACTTGGAGCGGGGTGAGAAATTGGTCAGGATAGCGTTGAAGTCGGTCTGCGCGCGGAACTCCTTCGGCTTGAAGGTTGTCTTGTTATCCCCGCTTCCGGTCACGAGGGCGATGTGAAGATTCAGCTCTTGTCTCATCCAGACTTCCAGCGAGTTGTACAGATACGTAGCGGTATCGGAGAAGGCCGTGAAAATAATGATCTTTCTGTTGCCAAAGTTGATGGGGTTTTGCGTCTTATCGCGGATCAGGCGTTTCAATTCCTGCAGTTTCTGATCCCGGTCCACGGACACGGCCGCTGCGGCTTCATGGATTTTTATTAGCTGTTTCTTGTCAGCCAGCAGATGCTTCAACCACTTCTGTATGTCCAGATGTTCGAGTTTGTAGGTCAGCTTTTTACCGACCATGAGGCGCTCTTTCAGTTCCTCGATCTCATCATCGTCCGCCGTGTCGAACAGTTCCGGGGTGATATATTCCTCCCGGTTGCGATCGAAATGGATGATCTTCTGTTCGAGGTCGGCAATTTTCCTGATGGTGCGTTCAATAGTTATCTCAAAAGATTCAATGGAACTCTCCAATCGTTTAAGGAAATTCACGCGCATCATGCCGATCAGGTAGGTCTCGCGGGTCTTCTGATCATTGAAAAGCTGCAGCTGTTCCCCCGTTTTCGCATATTGTGCGACGTGCGCATCCAACACATATGCGGATGGGTTGAACACGGAGAGTTTGTATTGCGATATTTGTTCGTTCAGATCGTCGTATGACGGAAAAAAGCCCTTGGTGTCAATGTCCGGGGCAAGGGATATCGGCTTGAGACGTTCGGGGAACTTTCCAATGCGAGCGATGTCATAGTAATTCTCGATATGCTTACGGGACCGGGCAATGGTGAGCTCATCAAGGAGCGTGAAGAAAGATGAGTCCAAGGCCTCCAGGAGTTGAGAGATCTTTCGATCCTTGCTCTTCTTAGGGTCCGCCCAGCGGGTGAAGTGTGTCTGAGCAACCTGCATCGTCTGGGCGATGCTGGAGATCTTTAGTGTTTCACTAAAGGCGCGGTCCTGTCCTTCGGAGATCAGGTAAATCTGGTTGCGGAGATCGCGCAGGTTCGTGTTCACGGGAGTGGCGGAAAGCAGGAGTACTTTCGTTTTCACGCCCGACTGGATGATGTCCTGCATCAGCCGTTCATAGCGGCTTCGCCTTCGTTCGCCGTCATCAGTCTGCTTGCCGGCGGCGTTGTTCCTGAAATTATGCGATTCATCAATAACCAGCAAATCGTAATTGCCCCAGCTATGGGTGGACAGGTCGACGTCGCCCGATCTTCCGCTTTCGCGGCTCAAGTCCGTGTGAGAAAGAACCGTGTAGGCAAAACGATCTTTTTTCAAAATGTTCCGCTCATCGTTTTCCCGGAAAACAGTCCAATTGTCGCGCAGTTTCTTAGGACACAGAACCAGCACGCGGGCATTGAGCAATTCGAAGTATTTGATTACGGCAAGCGCCTCAAATGTCTTGCCGAGGCCGACGCTATCGGCCAGAACACAGCCGTTGTTTTTGAGAATCTTGTTTATCGCGCCCTTGACTCCATCGCACTGGAAATCATAGAGCATGTTCCACACCTGCGATTCAAAGAATCCCGTTTTCTCATCGAGCAGGCCGCTACCCGTAGCCTCCGAGATAAAGCGCTCAAAGATGTGGTAGATGGTCTTGAAGTAGATGAATTCAGGAGCATTGTTCTGGTAAAGCTGGGACAAGTAAGCGAGCACTTCCGGCTTCACGTCATTGACAAGGCTTTCGTCATTCCAAACCTCGTCAAACCAGTTTTCTAGATCGTCGCGGTCCCGGTTGTCGTTCACTTCCAGGTTCAATTCGATATTGTTCGTGTTGGCGCTCAGGCCAAGACCCCGGACGGTGAAATTGGAGCTGCCGATTATCGCCTCGGATACGCCGCCATTGTTGATGTAATACATCTTGCCATGAAGGAACCCCGGCTTCGTGATAGACCGGATATCCGCCTTCTCTCTTAGCCAATCGGCACATTCGCGAGCGACGCGCTTCTGCTCAAGCCGGTTGCTTATTGCAAGGCCCGTCTTATCAATGCAGAAAGCTTTTGATTCCGTCTTGTCGGGATCAAGTGATTGGATAAAGCGGGGTTCCCCAAAGAGAAAACGGAGGTGGTTGATTTCTCCAAGCTGAGCTTTAAGGGCTTCATGCGCGTAGATCGTAAAGTAGGCGGATACAAACGACAGATTGGCGCCCGGCTTGATTTTTTCCATAAGGAAGTCGCCGATGGCGCCACGCTTATGATTGTCCCAGATGCCCGAGTTAATCTGTTTAGACGTCATCTGTTTGCCTTATCAAGGCTAACCCGTTGACCGTGAACTGCTTGCGTGAGAGACTCTACACGTTGAAGAGGAAATGGCAGATGTCGCCGTCCTCTATCACGTAGTCCTTGCCCTTGACCTGCATCTTGCCGGCGGCCTTGGCTGCAACCTCGCCTCCGGCGGCGATCATGTCGTCATACTTTATTATCTCCACGCGAATGAAGCCCCGCTCAATGTCGCTGTGCACCTTGCCGGCGGCGCGCGGTGCGGTGGAGCCCTTGTGGACGGTCCAGGCGCGAACTTCGTCCTCGCCTACAGTGTAGAAGGACATCAGCCCGAGCGCGTCGTAGGCGGCAGCGTTGAGCCTGTCGAGGCCGGATGCCGCAATGCCGAGTTCCTCGAGATATGCCTTCTGCTCATCTGCGGAGCCAAGCCCCATGATTTCCTGCTCGATCTGGCATGACACCCTGAGCCCCGCCGGCTCGCCATTCGCTTCCCCTGCCATGCGGTCTTCATCTACATTGTGTGCATAAAGAATCGGTTTCAAGGCCAGCAATCCGAGGCTCTTTACTGGCGCGAGATACTCATCCTCCAGGGCGAGAGGGAAGAGTCCCGACTGGCTCTCAAGCGCGCTGCTGATCTTCTCGATGGCCAATTGCTCGTAGTCCTGGCTCGAAGCTTTGGTGCCACGCTTCTCCTTCTCCAGCCTTTTGATGCGGTTCTCAATGAGTTCCATGTCGGAAAGGATCATTTCCGCTTCGATTGCCGATTTATCGGCGGTGGCATTTGCGGCGCTATCCTGTCCGCTTGACGCATTCCCGGCGAAGTCGCGCACGAGAATGCAGAGCATATCGCAGCGGCGCGCGGCATCGAGCCATTTCCTGTCGCCCGAGCCGGGCATGATGTCTGGGCACAGCGCTATTGTATTATCGGCGAAGACGGTCTTTTCGGGCTTGAATATCTCCGCGAGCGCGGTGACGCGCGCATCGTGAATGGGGGCCGTGCCGATCAGTGTGTCGCCTTCCCTGCGCACACCCTTGCGCTTGAGGAGTCCGTGCATGGTGACGGGGCTTTCGGCCCCCGCGCCATCCTGATCGGTAAGCAGTGAGAAGAATGTCTTCTTGCCCGCGCCGGGCAAACCAAGCAAAGCAAATTTCATAATTTCTTTCCTGCAAGCTTGAGAGCCTTATCAAGGAGATCACGGGTCGCCCTGATATCCTGCAACTGCTTTTTGATGGGAGTCTTCATGATTCAGGGATACTACAAACTGTGATCAAGGGGCGCAACACTTTCCACGTCATTAACGTTAGGGTGAGCGAACCGGTGAGCCGTCCGAGGGTTACCGGTACGTTCCACCCCCTCGTCCGGCATCATCTCCGTCGTATCTTTTTGATCATGATGTCATACTCCGCGTGAGAACCGATCCAGAACCATATAGCTGTGTTATTCTCAACATTGCACAAGGCGCGCCAATGAATCCCGATCCTGACAGAGTAGATCGGCTCGCGTGAATGGATGCGCTTGAACTGGAGGGAAGGGTGTCTGGGATCGGCTTGCCAACGGAGAAAAACCTGTCGGGCCGACGCACGTACCTCCGTCGGTAATTCGTGTAATCGACTCCGGAATTGCTCCGTGGTTTCAGAAAGCATGGGAAAAGTCCATCGAGCGCGTCTTCCCTCTACGATGTTCAGCAAGCGCATCACTCGCCAACTTGGATAGTTCAGGTTGAGAGGATTTGAAGGACTCATCCCAATGGGCTTCAGCGTCCATCTCGGCCAAGAGCAGGTGTGCGATCTCGTTCTGTTTTTTGGCAGGCAACCCGGAAATCCTATTAATTGCTTTTTCCAGTAGTATTGTCATGGCAAGATTAAACTATGTAATGCCTTTCTTTTCAATCATTTTTTTGTTGGACGGACGGCATCATGCATCAAGGGGCGCAACACTTTCCACGTCATTCTCTTCACTCCCTTTTCCTGAACACGTGCAGCGTGGTGAATGCCTGTCCGAAACACGGAATTTCGAGGACCGGTTCGTAGCGGGCGTCAATCTCGCTCCGGAACGCGGCTTGCTCTTCATCGGAGACCGGCTCGATCTGCGGCGAACGAATGGCAAGAGCGTAGCCGCTCAGCGCGGTTACAGGCGCGTCGCAATCTCGGATCAGCGCGGATAGCCGTGCGCGGTTCATGACGTGCAGGCGCTCGGCCTTTTCGTCGCTGAAGTCAGGGAAGTAGCAGAACTGACCCATCTCCAGACCGCGCGGGAGCGTCAGCCCTGATTCAACAGCGAGGTAGGGGTCCTGTGTGAGCAGCAAGTCGCCGGGCTGGGCCATCGAGCGCAGCATGGCACCGGCTTCCCGCAGTTTCGCGAGGGGCGTTCGCTCCTTGAGCCGCCACCATATTCTGTCCCGCCCCTGCACGAACCAGTCCTGGTTGAGCGGGGACGATACCGATGCACCGAGCGATAGCAGGAACACTGCCGCAACCACCCACGAGACGGCATGGAGGCCTGCTTCATTGCTCTGGGCGCGGCACGCAAGGCGCGCCGCGGATACCGCGACTGCGACCGCGAACATGGGGAAGATGAAGACCTGGTAATCATCGTACGGGAACGGGGCGGTGAAGTGAACCAGGCTCACAGCCGCAACCGCTGCCCAGAGCAGCAGCGTCATGGGTAGTCTCTGCTTTCCGGCATCGCGTGGCGCTGGCGCTGCCGGCATGCGGAAGGCGCGTGCCAGCAGTACCGCGATCCACAGACCTATTGCCACGAAATAGGCGCCGAGCACTCTTGAAAAGAAGCCAGCCTTGTAGACCAGCGACTGGAGCAGTCCGCCCGAATCCCGCATGGCGTGGTAGGCCACCGCGCAGAACCAGAAACTTTCGGGGGCCTTCAGAAAAAGAGGTAGAATGATTAGCGTGCTTGCCGTCACGCCGCCCAGTCCGAACCAGAGCCAGCCGAGCATACTGCGGCTGTTCCGGTCAATGCATAGAAATAGGAATGCCAACGGCAGGACGACAGCGGCCGAGGAGCGGGTGCCCGCCGCGAGTGCGAGAAGGATGGCAGAGAGCACTGTCATTGTTCGGCTTCGTCTGTCCAGCGCCACGCACAGCGCCAGCAGCCCGCCAAGCAGGAAAAATGACGTCAGGGCATAGGTCTTCACCACGGCCGAAAAATATGAGTGGTAGACATTGACGAGTATGAGGGTGAGCGCGAGCGCGGCCGCTTCCATGCGTTCGCCCGGCTGCGCCAGGCGGCTGGCGAGCGCCGCGGCCATGCCGGCGGCACACAGGGCCAGGATGGCCGTGAAAACCCGGCCTGCCGTCAGTCCATGCGCGCCGACGAGCGGATCAATGACCGAGTAGACAAAAGGGAGGACGGGCGCCTGCGTGTAGGCGAAATCCCTGTAGGGCAGGGAGCCGGTTCGGACCATTCGGGCGGCATACAGGTACCAGCCCTCGTCCTGGTTCAGATCGCCCAGTATAACATTAGCGGCGAGTAGCGCCAGGCCGACGCAGAACGCCGCCGCAATCACTGCCATGGACAACCGCAAGTTGACCTTGTTGTTCATGGCACTAGTTCGAACCCTGCCTGATTTTACGGATGAATCCGTCGAGATCGAATGACTTACCCTTCTTGATCCGGTCTTCATCGCTTTCGCGCAGTTCCGGCGGGAGCTGGCCACCGTGTTCCATCACGTGCCTGAGCACGGCGCCAAGCACCTCGTCGCCAAGCATGGCCTGCTGCATCGCGGCCTGCAAGTCCACCTGTGGCTTCGCCAGGGTTCCGGAGATTGGCGCGATGACCGTGAACTGGTCAAGCTTCTCCATACCCTGCATCTTCTCTTTCATTCGGCCGGTGAAGCCCGTGTCGTGAAAGGTGATGCGCAGCGCGGATTTTTCCGGGTCAAACACGCCATCGTTGCACTGGAGATTCAGGCTTCCGGAAATCCAGCCGAGCTTCAATTCCTGCTGCTCAGCGAGCAGTCTGAGAATGCTGACTGACAGATCCTCAATCTTCGCCGAAGCCACGAAGGAAAGACGGGTTGGATCACCCACCGGTCCGAGCATGCCGTGGAGCTGCACCGTGCCCCTGTCGTCCTTTCCGGCCATGACCGCGTGCGCCGATACGGCGCCGGAGAGCGCGTTAGCAGGACCGCAGGTGACAATGTTCTGAAGCCTCACGTCAAGATGAAGCGACAGCTGGACCGGCGTCGGAAAGAGTTTGTGATCCACGTAAGTCGTCAGCAGCTTGGCCGCGGCATCGCCGATCCTGAAAGGTGACACGGGCTGCGCCCCGGTAGCGGGATTCTCCTCCTGCGAAGAGGGCGTTGCTATGGGCGCCGCCACGCGCTGAATGGCGCGGCCGATTTCACGAACGTTCATATTGCCCTCCGCGTTCCTGATCACGGTGAGCAGGCCGTCGTTGACGCGCGCTTTCCGGATGCCGGTCACGCTGCCACTGAGCAGGTCCAGCAGGCCAACCGTCACGCTCCCGCGGCGGAGAAACAACATGTCCGCTTTCTCAAATCCCTGCGGATTGACCACGTGTACGCCGTGAAGCGTTATAGAGCCGGCAAGCGGATTCGCGCTCACCTGCTCGACTCTCATTTCCAGCCCGGTCCGCGCGCTGATCATCGGCAGCGCCCATTTCCGGGTTGACTCGGTGATCCCATGCGACAGGAACACATGCAACCCGACAAGCAGGACGAGGATCACGATGGCTGAAATCGCCGCCGTCTTCTTAATGACTTTTTTCCTGTTCATTGCAATGAATCAATGACCGAGCTTACGTGTTCCTCGTCCCGCTTCTCAAGGCCGGGGGAGAGCAGGGCGATGCTCGCGCGGCGTGGGGTGAAAATCTGGCAGGCAAGGGTTTGAATATCATCCGCGCTCACGCCGTGAATAGCCTCCATCACCTCTTCCGGGGGAATGGGCGAGCCGTAGTTCAGCATGTTCGAGCCAACCCACATCATCTGTCCCGACGGGCTTTCCACGCCCAGTCGGATGTGGCCCACCACGTATTCCACGGCGCGCGCAAGCTCACGCCTGTTCACCGCGTCCTGTTTCAGGCGCCGTACCTCGCCAATGATGAGTTCGAGCGCCTTGCTGCGCCGCTCCCGGTCGAGCCCTGCCGAGATCATCAGGGTGCCGGTGTCCCTGAAAAGCTGCGAGCCGGACTGTACTGAATACGCCAGCCCATGTTTCTCGCGGACGACCTGGAACAGGCGAGAACTCATGTTCTCCCCGAGGATCACGTTCAGCAGCTTGAGCGCGTAGCGGCGCCTGTCGAGCAGTCCGAATATCCTGAAGCCCGCCGCAAGCTGCGCCTGCTCTATCTCCTTGCTCTTTAGCATCAGCCTTTCCTGGGCCACCTTTCCCGTCACCGGCTGGACGCGCGGACTGGGGGCGGAAGGATAAGCACTCATCAGACTCTTCACGCGCGATACGGCCTCATCATGCTGTATCCTGCCGGCGAACATGAACACAGTGTTGCGCCCGACGTAATGCCTGCGCTTAAAAGCTATGATATCGTTCCTCGTGATCCGCCTGAGCGAGGCTGGCGTTCCGGTGAGCGGTCTTCCGAGCGTGTGGTTTTTCCAGAGAAGCTCGCTGAGCATCTCCTGGACCATCTGTTCCGGGTGGTCCCTGTACATCATGATCTCTTCGATTATGACGTTCCGCTCCTTCTCGATGTCGGGCTCGGCAAGCCGCGGATGCTGGACCAGGTCGCACAGCACGCCGAGCACCTTCCATGTGTGGTCGTAGGCCGCGCGCGCGTAGTAACAGGTCATCTCCTCCTGGGTGAATGCGTTGACGTATCCGCCGCAACCTTCGATCGCGCGGGAGATCTGGCCGGCCGACATTTTCTCCGTTCCCTTGAACAGGAGGTGCTCGATGAAGTGGCTCATGCCTGAGATCGCCGCCGCTTCGTTCCGGCCGCCCGCGCCGACCCAGATGCCGACCGACACGCTCTCAACGCGCGGCATGCTTGCCGTGACCACCCGCATTCCGGAAGATAGTTCCGTTACCTCTGTATCAATAAGCATCAGATCAGCCTCCCTGTCTGGACGCCGTCAGCAGTTCGCCTAGCGTCACCGTTCCCTCGTAAAGAGCCTTGCCCACTATCACTCCGACAAGATTAGCCGCGTTCAGCTCGCGCAGGCTCGCGACGTGCGCTGCAGTCGAGACCCCGCCGGACGCGATCACGCTGCAATCCACCGCCTTGCACACCGCATTCATTCCGGCAATATCCGGTCCCTTCAACATGCCGTCGGTTGCTATGTTGGTGTAAATTATCGTCTTAACGCCGTTTCCTGCCGCACGCCGGGCCATTTCGAGATAATCCATGGACGCGTTTTCCGTCCACCCCTTGACCCGCACGCGTCCGTCGCGCGCGTCAATTCCCACCGCAAGTCTCTCTCCGAATTCCTGCGCCAGCCGCGCCAGTTCGTCCTCCGATCCGCAGGCGCCCGTGCCGATGATTACGCGGGCCACGCCGGCATCCAGAAGGTCGCGCATCTGCTCAGCGGTTCTCAACCCGCCTCCGACCTCTATGGGAACGCGCACCGAGGCGGCGATCGCCTTGATGACGGCCGTGTGGGCGGGCCGGCCCTGGAAGGCGCCATCCAGATCAACCACGTGCAGGTATTCGGCGCCCTGTTCGATCCAACGCGCGGCCATGCTTACGGGATCAGCGGAGTACACGGTCTGTTCTGCCGCCAGCCCCTGGCGGAGTCTAACGCAGCGCCCCTCCTTGAGGTCAATCGCCGGGATTATGGTGAACTTCCGGCTGCCGTCCATCAGACGACCCCCTTACTGGAGGGTATTCCCTTTTCGCGGGGATCCCTGGCCACGGCCATCCTCAGCGCGCGCGCCAGAGCCTTGAACACGGCCTCGTATGCGTGGTGCGGCTCATTGCCGTAGAGCTGGGCCGCGTGCAGGTTCATTCGCGCCTGCACAGTGAACGCGCGCAGCAACTCCCGAACGAGCCCGAGATCGAAGTCCAAAATCTTCCTTCGCCTGCACGCCATTTGCAGGTCGAGCCAGGGCCGGCCGCCGAGGTCCAGCGCCACCCTGCTCAGCGCCTCGTCCATCGGGAGCAGCGCGAAGCCGTAGCGCACTATGCCCGCCCTGTCGCCGAGCGCCTTGTCGAGCGCCGTTCCGAGGCAGAGCCCCACATCCTCCACCGTGTGGTGATAGTCCACCGCAAGGTCGCCCGCCGCCCTGATCTTCAGATCCAGTAGACCATGCCGCGCCAGCAGTTCCAGCATGTGGTTCAGGAAGGGGATGCCGGTGTCAATATCGGCCCGGCCGGAGCCGTCCAGATTGAGGACCACCTCGATATTCGTCTCCCTCGTATTTCGTTTAACTCGACCCACTCGTTGTTTCATGATAATCACCTTCTCATCATTTCCGTATGCCGTCCCGTCGGTCGAATCGCGAACTTCCCGCAGAAGCTGGAAAGCGTCTTCCTTGAGGAACGTATCCACGGCTGAAAGACCCGTAACCGAGGTCGTATTGATGAAGAGAATAACACCGGGCGAACGGATGGAAAAGGAAATCTTTGAAGGAATTCACTATCGTCCAGCCCGATCTGTTCACGCGCCAAGTCGGACGCCAATCCCGGCGCAGGCTCGGCAAACGGGCCGATTTCATAGCCATCGACCCGACAGATGTTACTTGCATTCAACTCTATCTTATGTTATCAAACTTCAACGACTTGAATGTAAGAATGCAAAAAAACTTATAAAATGCGAGAGAACTTATAACCGGCCACTGAAAAAGTGTGTCAAGAAAAAAGATAGAGAAAAGACAGGAAGATTATAGCCACAAAAAGTCGCAAGAAGTCACAAAAAGGGTAACTACTCTCGGAAGCTGGTTGCATCAGAGATCAGCGGGACCACGCCTTTGGCGTGGCAAGCCGTGGTGTTTACCCCGTTTCGAGCGGGATCCCGCCCTACCTTCGTAATTACTGGTAGGACCGTTCCGACCTCAAATCCCGACTCTCCGGGAGGTAGGGAGTCGGGACCTTGTGCGGTCGTCAAATTATACGCGAGCTGAGTAGTTACCAAAAAGGTTCAGAAATCCTCACTCTTGTAGCTTGTGATGGTCTTGTTTCGTAACGCATTGATTTAGAATTGGTTGTCAAGGCGCAAGCAAGAACGGAACAGGGTAAAATAAGGCATGGTTCAAAACAGATGCCTTCCGGGTGACAGGTAGGGACGGACAGCCGTGTCCGTCCGAATTCCCATCACGGATTCAGGTATATTCCGGGTATGACAAAAATAATATCCATACACTCATTTCGTGGCGGCACGGGTAAGTCTAACACAACAGCGAATCTGGCCGCACTTCTGGCCATGGATGGCCAACGGGTCGGCGTGGTCGATACGGATATTCAGTCCCCGGGCATTCATATCCTGTTTCAGATGCATGAAAAGGATTTTCAATTCGTCCTGAATGATTTTCTCTGGGGACGTTGCGAGATTGAGCAGACCGCATATGATGTCACGCACATCCTGGGTCCAGATATCAGTGGCCGGCTTTTTCTTGTTCCATCCAGTGCGAATGCGGCGGATATCGCTCGTATTCTTAATGATAGCTATGACATCAATCTATTGAGTGATGGTTTTAAATCACTGGCCACCAAACTGGATCTGGACGTTCTGCTGATTGATACACATCCCGGTTTGAATGAAGAAACGCTGCTTTCGCTGGCTATCTCGAATGCCCTGGTTGTGGTTATGCGACCAGACTATCAGGATTATGAGGGAACAGGCATTACCGTTGAAGTAGCGCGCGAGCTTGACGTTCCCAACATTATTCTGCTGGTGAACAAGACCCCGGCATCTTTTGAAACCATTGACGTTCGGAAACGGGTTGAGGAGGCCTACCAGTTGCCGGTTGGGGCAATCATTCCTCACAGTGATGACATTATGGCGCTGGCCAGCCATGAGATATTTGTCACCCGATATCCTGAGCATCCTGTCACCACACAATATCGTCAATTGCTGACACAGTTATAAGTGATGATAACCCGGAAGCAGACAAAACAATGGGCTATTCTACTGGGCGCTATACTGTTCTACGGTCTCGCCAACTATGTTTCCGGCAAGAAGTATCTTCCGGGCTGTTCCTTTGCTGAGTTACGACCCCAGGTCTGCATACCAATCTTCATGGGCATCTTTTACGGGCCCTTGTTTGGTTTTCTTGCCGGGGCATGTGGAGATACCCTGGGATATCTTTTCGCCGGCACCAATCCACTACCACTATGGCACTGGGCACTGGCTAATGGCTTGATGGGGCTTATCCCCGGATTCGCTGGTCATTTCCATGCACGTAACGTAACCACCCTCAAAGGGATGCAGACCCTGTACATCCTGCTCTTGCTGAGCACTTCTATACCCTATGTTTTTTCCTGCAGCATAGAATGTCTGAAAACTCACCTGCTCCTGCATGACGCTTTCTTCATGTTGTTCCTGCCCATTTTTGTTACCGATGCCCTTTTTGCCATTATCATCATCCCTTTGGGCATGCTGGCCGCACGCCTGCTGATCATCACCATCCCCATCGCCATTTTTCTCATGACCACCTATTTGACCAGTCTGGTTGCATTGGCCACCTTTGCCGCCAGCATGTTCACCATCTGGGGGCGACGGGCCCTTTCCTCTATGGCCGCCTCAAATCTATACACCATCGGGGTTCTGTCGCTTCTCGTGATTATTTCTGGTTTTGCCCTGGCTGCTATTTTTGTCCGCCGCATTACCCACCCTATTCTTACCCTCACACAAACCGCAGATGAAATAGCCAGCGAAAACTATGCCGGCACAGAGAAGCTTATACCCTTGAAAGCCCGCACCGACGAATTGGGGCGTCTCGCGGGTGCCTTTGAGAGCATGATTGTGAAAGTCCGGCGGCGGGAAGAACAATTAAAAGCAGAAGTCCGGCAACTACACATTACGATCGACAAAACGCGCCAGCAAAAAGAAGTTTCAAAAATCACAGGCAGTGACTATTTTAAACGGCTCAAAAGCAAAGCCGCGGAACTACGACTAAAGGATGATGGATCGTGAGCAACAAAAAGATCGGCCATATTCTCTCGCAACTCAAACACTCGGATCGTTTTGAAAAAAGGGCCACTCCTCGCCAAGCGGATTCGACAAATCGTCCGACCAGTTTTGGCGTGCCGCTGCGTCAAACGACCGAGAACGGCTTTTGTATCGATATGTCCGGCATCCAAACCTTTGCTGGCATTCCCGAACTGGCCCATATGCTCTCGAATCAGTTTTTCGAAAAATGCCGCACCGGCACAACAGATATCATGGTGCAACACGCGGTCAACAGCGACATCAACCCTGAACTGTACCACGAAGGGGTTAACTACATTACCCTCTTTGCCCGGAATTCCGTTGCCGCAACCATCCAGCGTAACCACACCCGATTCACAGACAACATACACTCGGTCATAAACGCCCTTCAAAGCAAACGCGTGCGCGACACTCTCTTCGGCACGGGCGAAAGCAATGAGCCCGCAGCGTGGCTGTTTCCATTTGGCGATCCAGAGGAAGAGCCCGGATGTTTTCTCCTGCTGGAATATGAACCGGACGATGGGTTTATCCGTATAACCATTGAATTCCAAAACAGCAATCGCCTGTTTTTGAAAAGGATACCGCATCGCTTAATCAGTGAGCAGGAGCATAACCTTTACCAACAGGATATCAACAAACTGGCGCAAATTGTCCTGGTCGGCATACATCACGCCTGCCAGAACCAACGAGAGACCTATACCGAAGATCCCCGACGACAACCGGCTATCTTTGAGATGCTTTCCATTTCGGGATTGGACCACGTAGCCCTCATTCGATTTTGCTGGATCAATAAAAGCATGACCAAATTTCTAATGGGGAACGATCCGGATATACAGGACCTGGTATCCAAAATTCTTATTCTTCTTGAAGATGCCACAATTCTGCATACTCTCGCAGAACACCACACAGTGGAATTAATATCCAACCAGCGAAGGGCCTTTCTTCATTTATCCCGACGCGGAGCGTGCCTGAACATTTCCATCGACCACCAAAGCAAACCCGTCGATTTGAATGCCTACCTCACCCGCATGCCGCACCTGGAGACCTATGTCTCTCAGGCAGGAACACCCATGAAAAATGTCAGCGTTTTGTTTGTTCATCATCTGACCGCGGAAACACTGGGATGTATACGCGCGTTTCAAAAACTCGGGTGTGCACATTTTCATGGACTGTTCATCCGGTACAAGGGGGTCACTCCCGATGCCTATCTGGATGCCCTGTTTTCACTCCCGGAAGATCGTTTTGTATTTCATAGCCTGCATAATCTCGGGGATGAAGAATTGCTGACCGGGCATTATGTGTTGTCGCAGCAATTCTCTTCCGTTGCCACACTGCATCCTTTACCCGATTTTTTGCGCGATAACCCGAATGATTATTTTACGGCTATGCGTATTACCGCCTGTCACCTGTTTTTTCTCCGGATCATTCAGGCGCAGCAGCAGGGTTTGCGTGTACTGCTGGTTGAAGACGGAGGCTATGTCGCCCCGATTCTGAATATCTGGACACAAAATAGCATGACCATAGCCGATGCCCTGACCTATAGCCATATGGATCTCAATACCGTAAAGACCGAGTTGCCGGATATGGCACTGGATGCACCATTGGCCGACTGGCTTGAAGACACGTTCCTGGCCAGTGTGGAACACACGCGTAATGGATACGATCAACTGGCTAATGTGAAGCGGACCTGCGGACAACTGACCTATCCCGCTTATACCATTGCCATTTCCGATTACAAAAATGTAGAAGAGGGACGCGGAGCGGCCATGTCAATACTGATGGCCTGCGAAGAAATTATGAATGGGCAAGGCGACAGTATGTATTTCCGGCATGGGCTTGTTATCGGTTCTCATGGAAATATTGGCCGGTTTGTCCTCAGTCATCTGACCGAGCGACTGGCGGCGAACCAAACCGCCGGCATTGATATCGCCGTCGACCCTTCCGGACGGGCATTGCTCTGTGATGTGGCGGAATTCGAATCGATCAACCAGATCCCTGAGTCCACATTGCTTGAAACCGATCTGATCATCGGCATGACCGGGTTGTCGGTCATGCAGCCCGAAGCCATGCTGCAGTTGTTACTCTCTGGCACAAAAGACCGGATTTATCTGGCCAGTGGATCAACCAAGAATCTTGAATTCGCTGCGGTTGTTCAATGGTTACAGCAATTCCGAAATTCTGACACGCCGCAGATTGGGGATTTTCCTGTTCGCCTTGAAACCCTTCCGCTACTCGACCCCCTGACCGAAAACAGTCAGGGTACCCGTATCCGGGTTTATTTTACAGGCCCTACGCTTCCGCCCGGGACCAGTGAACAGCATCCTTACAAAGATATTCTGCTGCTGGCCGATGGGATGCCCCTCAATTTCAATTTCTTTGGTGTGCCCAGTGAAATCATTGATCGAGTTATGGAGCAGTTGTTGCAGATGTGTCTGCTGGGCTGCACTCAACCTCTTGCGGATCAGCCACCACCAGGCGACCTTTATGTCCTTGATTACACAATTGATAAAAACGGACATCCTGTGACAGGACGAACACTGCCTTGAAAAAGCGGTTCTTCATGGAATTCTATGGGTAGCGGGGTGTTTGACGTTGTTGCATGAGTCACATTTTCGTGGCAAGTCAGGGGGAGACGGTGTCTGGTTTTCTCCTTCGCCGGGGCTATGGCGGACAAGTCAGGTTTCAGTCTGGCCTCCAGGCGCGATGCCCAGGTTTTGCATGGAACTGATTGTCTTGATTCCTGGAGCCGGCCGTCCCGGCCGGATGGAAAACGGCGGGGACCACCTGCCCGCAGTGCTTACGCACAAGCGTTGCAGACGGGCCGTCTCCAGACAATGGCTATCTTGTATTGTAGTAACTGCTCAGGTATGCCCCGAACAGGCTGTAAATACGCGTTCTTTGCGCCAG
>CAYWJE010000015.1:0-24361 GCA_964458525.1 uncultured Verrucomicrobiota bacterium | reverse complement strand
GCTCTTGCTTCGACGCGTCGGCGAAAAATGGGGGAATTGGGACACGCTCTATGTAGCAGTGTCTTGATTAAATCCCTGATCCGCACCTTTCAAAGGTGCGGATCAGGAAGTCTGAAATTACATCGTATTTCGACTTTTCTCAGATTTCTGATCCTGAGCGGAACATGCTTGTGCGTGGATCGCAGAAACCGCGGGCTTCAAGGGATTATTGTGTATCACCGATATTTCAAATTCATGTACTGCTTCTGCACCTGCAGCAAGTTGCGCAGGAGGCAGTGACATCTCGATCAGCATCCGCTGGTCATCTTCATAACCATTGGAACCGCAGAATACCGCGTCTGCAGTGGTGCATCTCAGCGTTAAGCCTATGCGCAGTGAATGGTTGAAGAACCCCCATACTCCCAGCGGTTCCACCTGATTGCTGAGGTTGACCCACTGCGCAGATTCTGCGCCTGTTTTACGTGGCGCTGTATTTTCCAAATCTATGAACTTTCCGTTCTTGTCTTGGCGGAAAAAATGGATATCCGCCAGATCCCCGCAACTGGCAATGAGGAAATTACACGGTTTGTATGTGACCGACTCCAGCCCCCGATTGAACAATGTGGTTCTTATGTACAGTGCCGGACCTTCCGGTGCTAAGTGCATCTGTCGCCTGAGCAGCAGATCATCGCGCAGATCAGCGTCGAGAACCACAGCGGAAGAAGTGGACAGTTTCCGGTTGACAGAATATGCCTGGCGGAAGCCCAGTTCTTCTGTTCCGATCCGGATCCCCTCCACATATCCTGCTATGTACGGGTACCCGAGTATCCAGGGCGCAGGTTTTTGCAGCAGGTCACGTTCTGTTGTTTTATCCACTAAGGTACAGACCATGCCGCTGAGTTCCGGGCAGATTTCAGCGTGCAGCCAATCATTGTCTAGCTTAAGCAGCTCCATTTCATGCGTTTCCAAGCTCCATCCGAAACGCTCAGCGAGATCCTGCTGGTTCCGCGGGAATTCACGGATCATCGTGACGTCATGCCGTTTCATCAGATCACGCAGCTCTTCAAACAATTCACGACTCCCGGGGGCCGCCTGCACAGCAAAAGATGCGGACGTTTTGTCTACTGACCCGCTGGAGGCGCGTGACCAGTCGGCTTCGACATAGCGCAATCCGGGAACGGCAGTGATGCGTGAGTAGTTAAGCCAGATTTGTATCATCTCGAGCCGTTCAATGAATTTCTGATTGCCGCGTACAGCAGCAAACGCTTGCTTCAGGCACACAGCCGCCCGCTGCAGTTGTTCCCGGCCAAATATGCCCTCATGCGGATGAGTGTATATGAATGAATGGCAACCGGTTCTGACTTTCTCGTGGAGCAGGTCAATCAGTTCCATAACAGATGCGCAGGCAGCGCCGTAATATGCCTTGGCAAAGTCTTCGACTTCAGTCATATACTGCCGCGACGGATCCCATAGGCAGCGAGCCATGGCATAAGCATGAAGCTCGGCAAATGATACACCCTTGCTGTCGAGCCCCTGCAGAAATACGCCTTGAACCTGCTGTTGCTTGTAAAAACTTATATCTTCGGAAAAAGAATCAAAAAACGGCGCGAACAGCAGCGGGTGCAGGAAATTGGTCGCATAATGCCAGACAAATATGTTATCGGCTGCCAGCTGCCATTCTTTCAACAACTCCAGATAGGGCCGGTTTTTTGAGCATTTCTCAATGCTGTGCGCAACGCAATAGGGCCCCATGTTGCATAACCGTACCGCTACATTCTTGTGAGCCTTGAGGCCGAGCGGCGCTTTTTTTGTGTATGTGTAGGCCAGGGTCCCGACGTATTTGTCCGGGTACGTTCTGGAGGTGACCGCTGCTATACGATTGCAGAAATGCAGCAACGAAGCCGCATGGCTGCCGCCGCGGCGATCGAGTTCTTCACAGGCCTGACATTGACAGGGACTTGCACAGTCATTCTGGCTGACATCCACGATGCGGATATCAGCTTCCGACATCTTTTTCAAAACAAACTCTGTCGCGATTTGCAGAACATCCGGATTGGTGAGGCAGAGTTGTGCACCGGCGGTGACGTGTCCCTGACCTTGCCGGAAAGAGTAATACTCCGGGTGACTGGCGGCATACTGGTCGGGTGGAATAATTTTATAGAACGAATGCACAAAAGGCTCCCATTTCTGACAGCCGCCATAGGTTTCTTTGAGCTGATGAAGAGAGCCGTTCAAACGATTGCGACAGGCCCAGAGCGGTTCAGCGCGGCCGGATTCCCAGAGAGTTTCCCGGTAGGCAAATCCCGGTTTCCTTGAAAATTGCCGCGGCAGGCAGAGATGTTTCAGCTTCGGGATCAATGTCTCGTATGGATGATACCAACGGCAGCCAAGCAGATCCAGTAATTCATAGACGGCATACAGTGTACCACGCGTACCGCCACCATAGATGCAGAAACAGGATGCGGACTGCGACTCGATGCGGACCTCATCCTGTACAAGATCAAGCCTTTCTGCACCGAGCTCCATTTCGGCGAGAGATTCGCCGAGCAGCAGGCTTAAACCTCCTGTCGCACTGTAATGTTTTGGCGCCGCACTGAGCGCAATTTCATTAATAGATAGTTGAAAGCCTGTTGCGGCGTGCAGGCAGTTGGCCAGCTCTGTTGCTGCGAATTTTTCGGCCGCTGCGGCATTTTTCGCAATGAGGATGCAGGCGTCCCCGCTTTCAAGCTGCTCAATAACATCAATAGTATCCATTTTTTTGTCCATGTTGCTCTAAAGACTTACTTTGCCCTCAAAGTCGCACAGTACCTTACAGCAACCCTTCGCCCTCCAATTGCTATTTTCAGGGTCAACAGGGCTCCTGACGATCAGCGACGGATTATGAAAGCGAAGTCCGGCAAAGCGCACAAACAAGATCCAAGCGCTTTTTCAGGCAATTACCTTTTGAGGATGACGTGCACATCTCCCCGATTCTTTCCTGATGATATTCTTATCTTCAGAAGTCCGTTCGCATCTGCGGCCGCAACGCCTTTGTCGAGCGACCTCCTGCCATCGAGACTTGTCTCGTAATTGATCTCGTCGCCCGGCTTGATTTTGAAATTCTGAAGCCGCCTTGGTGTGAACAACAGGGAAAATCCCTGTTGGAACTGCATGCCCACAGCGGTTTCGGGCTTGAGCACAATCGCGTATTCGTCCGGTTCGTCCTTGAGAACGCTCCATTGAACATAGCAGTTCATTCCGCCATACCTGTCGCCGTTCTCGATTTCACCGTTCCCGTAATCCTCATTCCATGAGAATTCGGATATTCCCGGCATTGAGATATCAGTGACGATTTTGTTTTTATAAGGCAAATCGCTAAAAACAGGGATCGCGTACCCGGAGCTCCCGTTATGTCCGGCTATGTTCCACCACGCCGCGCAAGCATGGCCGCTTTCGTCAAGCGCCTTTATAAAAGACGCTGAATGTTCCCAGAGCATCCACGTGTCGTACCTCGAACTCAAAACCATGATAAAGGGCAGATCATTGTGGCGGTTTCGCACAAACCATGTGTTATTGAGCTCATTCCACACGGATTCACCGTTCTCGGTCATGATGTCGGCATCGAGAGGTCCGAAGAGGTGCTCGAGAGTCTCGCGCGCCCTCGGCAGTTGCGGAAGATTGCCCGCCGGAACCGTCGCATTTATCACAGCCACGAGATCGGGATTCCGCAGCCCGAAAAAGAGACAGCCGGTTCCGCCCATTGACGAGCCCATCAGCTCGACGGATGTCCTGTCTATCATCGGATACTCTTCAAACAACCAGTTGATGATATAACGCAGTTTTTTCTGGGAATACAACCGCACCACGGAATCCTTCATCTGATCCGGATCGAGAATCCGCTCATTATATCCGAACCACCAGCTGTTGGCAAAACCCATGAATGCAAAGTTGCTGTCATCAGGCTGAACCTCAATCCAGTTGTAATACCTGTTTCCGTTGTTCTTGACGAAGAAAATCGTCGGCAGGCCTTCGCGCCAGCCAAATTCAGGCGGCATCCATAGCAGATATGTGCGATAACTCTCCAGGCCGAAAGCAACTGGCGAGCTTGCGTCAACCGTGCCGCCGATTGCGGTGAGATACACTTTGAGAGGCGTCTTGCCTTCAAACTCAAAACTTGGCACATCTCCTCTTGCGTCAATCAGATAAGGCTCCGGATTTCCTGTCTCTTCCTTGACAGGCTCGCGCAGCGAATTGGCTCCGCTTGTTAAAGTCTTGTTTTCCGACTTTCCGTTTTCGGTGCAGGTCACGGCATACCAACCTGCTCCTTTTTTTCGCGCCGTGTGAACAAAAATCCCGCCGGTAATTGATGACTTGCCGAACTGCTCCGGAAGCGGGAGGCCCTTGACTTCGACATCTGCCCTCGGCGATCCGCCTATAGTGGATCTTTTTTCGTTGCAGGGCAGATCCCGCTTGAATCCAAGTCGTTTCAAGTCATAGAAGCTGCGGCCCGAGCGGGGAATTATTCGGCGCGCAAGACATTCAACGCCGGGCGCGTCTACAGACTTGATCGGGGCATCCGCGCGATAGACGTTGAAGGTGGTCCAGGCCGTCTGCTCCTTCTCTTCCCATTGAAGGAAAGTCTGTCCACGCCAGTGAAATGCTCTTATATCGGAAATTATTGGTTCTTCAGCTGATAACACCGGCTGCGCGAGAGCAGCCAGCAGCAGCATCATCATATTCATTTTGTTGACCGCAAATCCATCGCGCTTACACAGCCACAGCAGAATATTCTGTAATTTGCGCATTTTATTTCTCCAAAAGGCCGCCCAAACATGCCCGTACAAGTAAAGATATTGTCATTTTTCCGCTCGACATATGATGGTAAAACGTCTTAAATGTGGACTATATGCGATGTGGGATGTCCTGACAAGTATAAAATTACAAGGGAAAGAACATGTTCATTTCACGCGATGCCCTGAAAAAGAACTTCAAGGCTTTCCGCTCGGCAACAGGCTGCGATTACTACTGGGATACCCCCCTTCCGCTCCATCGGGAATGCGCCGACAATGCCGTGGCCGGCAGAATCGCCTTCAGGCATATATGCGTTAAATACTACAAGGTCGGACGAAGCGGAATTGACTGGTCCGGGACTGGCGATCAGCATCGCGAGTGGAAATGCCAACTCAATCGTTTCTTCCATATTCCTCATCTCTATGAAGCTTATAAAGAAACGGGAGACGAGCGATATCCCGATGCGGCATTTGACTACATAACAGACTGGATCAGCGCACATTCTTCCCGTGCCGACTGGTCCATGGCTCCGTATGATAATACACTCAATCTATCCATACGCTGTCAAATATGGAGCGGTGCACTCGAACGGTTCGCCGACAGCCCGACCTTTGATGATGATAAATTGGCGGACATCATCTCCTCGATAGCGTGCCAGATGAACTATCTCACCGGAAACATGGCGCCCGGCAATAATGTGCGAATCGCATCTGCCGATGCCTTGTTTACCGTCGGACTCAGACTGGCACAACTCCCCGACGCTCCGAGCTGGAAAGCTCTTGCTGTGCATATTCTCAACGATGCCTTCCACCGGCAAATTCTTCCAGATGGCGTGCATTGCGAACGCAACCCCGGATATCATTCGTGGATGACCGACGTGTTTGAGAAATACTGGAGAATCAAACAATCCCGGCCCGATCTCGGGCTCGCGATGACAACCGAGCGAGTTGCAGCCATGCATGACTACTGGCTGGCGTCCACGAGGCCGAACGGAGAGCGCAATAGCATGAATGACAGCGCCGGCAAGCATGTCGCGTCCCGCCCATCTTCCTGGCGCGAGAAGCGTGACAAGTTCCGTGCCGAAGCGAGACTTCCTCCAGAACTTCCGCTGACAAGCCAGAACTTCACCTCTGCCGGCCAGGCCTGCTGGCGCGACAGCTGGGATGAGGATGCGACCTATGTCACCTTCGATGCAACAACGTGGGGCGGCTGTCATTGCCATCTCAGCCGCAATGCCATTCAGGTTCATGCCCACGGAAGGAGTCTGCTGGTTGATCCCGGCACCATGACCTACGACGAGAACGATCCGATGATGGCATACGGAAAATCCACTCGCGCACACAACACGATGAATCTGAACGGATGGAATCAGAACCGAAACAATCCTGACTTCGTGCTTCAGAGCATTCCGGGCTACGATCTTGCAGTTGGTCTTTACAATGGAGGCTATTGGCCGGGACCTTTCACGTGGTGCTACCCGAATGGGCGCGGCGCTGGGGCTTGGGCGGAACACCACAGAACAGTTTTATGGATTCATGAATGCTGTATCATGGTTTTTGACAGTTTTTTGCATGACGCATTTGAAACACCGCCCGTGATAGAAAGCAACTGGCAGTTCTCCGCCGGCAGTCTTGATCTCGACAGAGAGCGGAGAAGGGCTGTCACGAATCATTCGGACGGCAATGTCCTTATGCTGTTTCCGGAGATCCCCCCGGAAACCGTGATGAACATCCACGAAGGCGAGAAAGAACCGATACGCGGCTGGATCCGCGGGGACAACGGCTATGCGCCGGCCCCGCAGCTGAGCTTCGCCGCCGCTCCGATTGATCGGGCATCCAGCTGGACAACGGTGATAGTGCCTTTCAAAGGACATAATCATCCGGCATTGACAGCCGAGTTGAACCATGAAGGAACTCGCAGAACACTGACTTTGCAATGGCAAAACGGGCAGCGGGATACCGTCTATTTCATTGATTACACGGCTCACTCGATTGATAATGCCGACCAATTCATTACAGATGCTTCGATAGTGCACCTTCATACGTCCGAAAACGTCTCTGCCATAGAAGGCATGATCGCAAAGGGAACTTTTATTTCTCCCTATATGAAAAAACCCGAACCTCAGCCCGGAATGGTGCGATTCAGATCGGAATGAGCCCATGCATAAGTTCCAATACAAGGCTATTCAATACGACGTGAGCCGCGGACGCGTGCCGAAAATTGAAACCATTGCCGACAGGTTCGAGCGGCTGAAACCGCACGGCCTCAATATGCTCTGCCTCTACATGGAGTGCGTGGTCCAAACGGCCGTTCTGCCCGGCGTCGGCTGCGGCAAAACGCCCCTGACGGCAGCCTACCTGGAGGAGCTGAAACAACTCTGCGAGAACAATGGCATCCTGCTCACACCCATCATCCAGGTGCTCGGTCATCAGCAGACGCTTCTGGCAATGAAGGCGTTCAAATGGATGGGAGAGCTGCCCGCCGGGAGTCGCGCCGCATCCGGTAATTTCCGGATAGATTCCGGGCGCGTGCGGAAGATATTGTTCAAATGGCTCGACGAAATACTGCCGCATTTTCATCCCCCGTTCGTGCACGTCGGCTGCGACGAAGTATGGTCGCTGGGCGCGGGACTAAGCCGCGGCGCGATCCGGCGTTTGGGCTTCAGCAAAGCCGTGGCGAACTATCTCTCGAAATTCAATAATTATCTGCGCCAGCGCGGCCTGCGCATGATGATATGGCCCGATCTGGCTGTCTGGCATCCGAAACTGCTTGATCTGCTTCCGAAGGACGCGATCCTGTGCAACTGGGGCTACGGAACCCGCGACGGCATCTACGAACGCGACAACGGACATTTCGCGGCACATCCGAGCCTCGCATCGCGCGGACATGAGCTCTGGGTCTGCGGCAATAATCACGCCGAGTACATTTTCCCCTCGTTTCAGAGGATGAATGAAAACACCCGCATCTGGCAGACGCTTTCGAGCCGATTCGGCGCTAAGGGGTTCATCATCACCGACTGGGGCTCCAATTTCAATGTGAACCCGCATATTTCATCCGTGCTGGGCGATCAGTTCATTTTGATGCGGCTGAACAAGGGTCGACTTTCCCTTGAGGAATTCCTCCGGTCATTCGCGCGCGGGGTGCTTGGCCGCCGAAACCGTAATTTCGAACAGGCTCTGAGCCTGATGTTCACGGCCCAGCAGAATCCGCGGTATTGGCCTCCGAAAATCCGCGCTTTCGCCTGTCCTTTCGGGAACATGCTGCTGGACGATCCCGCGGCGGGCGGCAGCCTCGCCCGCCGGTTCGGCGAGATAACTCTTCCGGGAATAGAACGATTCCTTCGGGATATGCGGCTCGCAAACGCCATGATGCTGAGTGTTCGAGTGCGCAAACCGTCGAGGCCGGATTATCTCCGGGACCTGGTGATGCTCAGCAACCGGCTGCTGGCGCTGGCGCTGCGAGTGAGGCTTTGGTATGAGTACGCTTGGGACAGCGGCGGCCCCGCGCCCGGCCGCGAGAAGCTTCTCATGACGCTGCTGAACGAATACCTTGACCGTTCAACGGAGGACATGAAATGGCACCGACAACGATGGCGTGAGCAGAATCTCGAGAGCAGGCTGGATGCGAGCATGCGGGCCCTTGCGAACGCGCGGGACTCAATAGCCGCGGCAGCCGTGCAGAAAACGCGAATCCCCACCGATAAGGAGACATGAATGACCAAACAATTACACGGCAGCGCCATCAACCTTTTTTACCCGTTGAGCGAAGCCTCGTCCTATCCTGACTCTTCCTTTGTGGACATGGTTCTCTGCATTAATCAGGCCGACGATCTCGCGCGGAGAAAGATTCGGATGTGGCTGAGAACGGAAGCTGACGAGTGTCAAATAGAGATCAACACGCGGCGTTTCAGCGCTGTCGGCAAAAGCAAGGATGGAATGTGGCTTGACTTTGGAACTTTTGCTGAAGACCCGGATGAATTGGGAATCCCGCGGTTCGGCATCATTCGCTTCTACGGCCTGACGGTTGAGCACGCATTGAGAAGTTGCTGCGTCCTGACATCGCAAACCGATGTTGAACTTGAGGGCGGAGTGGAACATGCGGAAAACGCCCTGCAGGGAATCTGCAGGAAGGACGCCGGCTCGACCACGCTCTCGCCTTCACGGGCTGAAGTAGGCGCGTCCGGGACCTTCATCATGACCTATACCGCGGGGACCCGGCAGCTGAAGGCCGGGACGCTTCTCAGACTCACCTTTGCAAAAGCGTTATCCAAACCTCAGACTCAGGATAAAACAGCAGACGGTTGGCTGACATCTCTTGACGGTGACGCGGTCGAATTCCTGTCCATGGACACTCCCGCGGAATCCCACACGCAAACTGATGTGCTCTATAGATTGAAGGCCGATCTTGCCCCGGGCAAATCATTGCGTTTTGAATATCGCACAAGCTTTATCTACCTGTTTCCCAAGATATGGAAAACCATGGAACGGCGCTACTGGTGGAGCCATCTTCCCGTCATGGCGCCGGCAATTGCCGTTGACGGGAGAAAAGTATTTGTCCCGCCGCTTGAAGCCAACGGACACAGCCTTGAGGTGGAGCCGGGGCCGGCAGAGCGTCTGTTTCTATTTCTACCCGGAAGGATCAAGGCGAAATCAAAAGTGAAACTCGTCGGTCTGTTCACCGATCACTACCGCAATATTCCCGCCCGCTCGCTCCTACCGTTTGAGTTTGACCTCATTCTTGAATGCGACGGCAAGCGGACGCCATTGTCCGCGAAAAAATCCTTTACGCACTGGTACCGCTTTGAGATCGCTCTTTCCGGCTTGAAAAGCGGCGTCTATCGCGTATCCGCAATCAACAGAAATGACGGAAAAACGATTGCAAAAAGCAATCCTCTTCAGATACTGAACGATGACAGTGAAATATCACCGATATATTGGGGCGAAATCCACTGCCATTCCGATCAGAGCGACGGAAGCGGTGATTATCATAATATTTTTGTTCATGCCGGAGAGTGCGGGACGCTCGATTTCGCGGCCGCCGCGGACCATGCCTGTTATCATACCGATAATGAGTGGCAATGGATGCAGGACGTAGTAAATGCCTTTAACAAAGATCACGAATTCGTCACGCTGCCCGGCTATGAATGGGCGGGTCAACAAGGACACCGCAACGTTTATACATCCGGGGACAGACTCGACCGCTTCAGGGGCATGACCCCGGGCGAGAAGACGCTCGATGTTGTGTACGATCATTTCACCGGGAATGACGATGTTGCGGCCGGTCCCCATGTTCATCATACGCGTGATTTCTTCGATTGCCACAATCCGGATGTTCAGCGATTCATGGAGCTTTACTCCATGTGGGGAAATTACGAAGAACTTGCTTTCGATATTCTCAACAAGGGCGCGAAGATCGGTTTTACCGGGGGAGGTGATTGCCATGAAGGGCGTTGCGGATTTTCGGTGGAGGATCCCGACGGGCAGGGCAAAACACCGCATACTTTCTCCCCTAACATGAAATACCGTTGCGGACTCACAGCGGCGCTGTTGCCAGGGCTGACCAGAACGGAGCTCGTGCAAGCCCTTCGCAACAGGAGAACCTATGCAACAACCGGCGCGCGAATTCTTCTTGATTTCCGCATGTCCGGAACGCTCATGGGAGATGAACTTTTAGGCGAGACCAATCCCGATATCGTTGCGGACGTCCGTGCCTGCGCGCCCGTTGCGAGTGTTGACATCATCAAGAACGGCGGAGTGGTCCACTCGGTTCATAACCTGCCGGAAGACTGCTCGATCGCTTGGCGGGATACATCGGGCGAGCCTGGGTGGTATATGCTCAGAGTAACACAGAGCGATCATCAGAAAGCATGGTCCAGTCCCATATGGGTTCGTTAGGATACGTGATATGCGCATACTCAATGAACAAACGGGGCGGGATATGAGCAGACGCTCTTTTCTGCAATCCTGCCTGGCTGCTGCCACGGCCCTGCCACTGAGCGCTGTGTTGGCCGAGCTTGGAATGAGCGGACCGGCGGAAAAGCCTCTGCCCAAAAGACGACTGGGGCGCACAGGCGTGATGGTCTGCGCTTTGGGCCTTGGCGGCGCGTGGTGGATGAGCGAGACTCGCGACAAAGACAGCGTGGAGACCATCCTGCAAGAAGCGCTCGCCGCCGGCATCACTTTTTTCGATACGTACCCCGGGCGCTGTCAGGAGAACCTCGGCATGATCACCGGCACTCGCCACCGCAAAAGATTGTTCATCGCCTCCAAGGTCAAAAAAAGAACTTATGACGGCGCAATGCGTGAATTTGACGGACACCTGAAGGAGTTGCGGGTGGATAGCATCGATCTCCTGCAAATCCATCATATTGACAAGGATGAGGATTTGTCGGCCTTGAAGAAGCCGGATGGCGCGATCGCGGCATTGCGTTCTCTGCGGGATCAGAAGGCCATACGCTTCCTGGGGATAACAGGACACCCCGAATTTGAGAGGGTCAAGGAATGTCTTGAAAGTTGCGATGATTTCGACACATTCATGGGCTTCATCAATCCATCAAAGCGGGCAAAGCCCTCGCTTGAAGAACAGATGCCCGTTGCTCGCCGGAAAAACATGGGTATTATCGCAATGAAGGTCTACGGCGGCAGGGATCCGGCGAACCTGGTGGGAAACGGGCCGAACCAGGCGAGCGCCGGCGAATTGCTGAGGTTTGCACTGAGCGAGGATATCGCCGTGGCCATTCCGGCCGTATCTTCCGTGGCCCAGCTGCGTGAAAACATCGCTATCGCCAGAAGCTTTACGCCAATGCCGAATGCCGAGCGCGAAGCTCTTATCGCCCGCGTATGGAACAATCCATGTTGTTTGCATGACAGATAATCCCCGCCGGCATCGCTGCCGGTCGAACGGGGACGTTGACCGGTTATGAAGCGGCACTGCGAGCTGAACCGGTCTGCCGGAGGTATTGGCTTTCATGGTTCTTCTATTATGCACACATCGAACGCGTCGAGCCGGACCTGCTCCGCGTCAGCGTCGCCGATGATGACTTCTCCCGGACGCATTCTGCTCACAACAGCGGGTTCCGCGCCGTGATTGAGGTAGAAGCGAAGATTCCCCCGTTTCAGTATTTCCACGTATCGAGGCGTCTCGACGGGAACGCCGGCGCCCGACTTCTCGATCACATGGCGCAGAAGAAGATGCGACGATCTCATATCGAGCCGGCATCCCTGGTAGAAAGCAAAACCCTCTCCGTATTCATTTTGCGTGGCCGCCGCTCCGCCCTTGAACGCGCCCGACTCGTAAACACCGATCCCTGCCGTTCCGGGCGCAGGTTCAAGCATTTCCATATATTGAACCCCGCGGCCTTCGCACCGACCGCTCTTCAGATTGAGCCCGATCTTAACCGATGGATCGTTCCCCGGGGAATCGCCGGGAAACAATTTCATCATCTTTGGAGATTCGTCATGTATCGGGCAGCGTTCCGCCACCGTCAGACCGAACAGGTCGGTCATGTTGTCAGGCATGGGATTGGTCGTGTATTTCCCGTTCCGATCAAGAGTCGCAAGCCTGGTCAAGGCCAGAATGCAGCCGCCCATTCGCACGAATTCCTTTAGCCTGTCCGCGAGCCACGGATCCACCATCTCCAATTGAGGCAGCACCAGGAGACGATACCCCGCGATATTCATGGACCCGCGCACAGGAAGAATATCGGACTGAACCGCCATTCGTCCGAGCAGGGCATTGATACGCACAAGATGATCTCGATAATCCCTGTTCTCAAGCTCGCCGCAGAGCGCGGAATCGTAATCGAAGAGGATCGCGACCCCGCATTGAGGGAGGGGTAGTCCTTTCAGCCGCGGCGCGATATCGTCCATTTCCCGGAACAGATTGCGCACCGCTTCATAGGCCCTGCCGGGTCGTCCGCTCCAATCCAGTATCGCAGGGTGATCCTCCTCGCCCATGCGCGATTGGCGCCAGCGGAAGAAGACATGCGCCTCAGAACCTTTCGCAAAGGCTTCGTAAGCCCAGGGCCTAAGCGCGCGAAGTCCGCCCTCCCGCGCCGAGGCCGGGTTCCATGCATTGGTCTCCACGAGCCAAAAAGGACGAGGCCGACTCTTCACGTTTCGGTAGAAATCCCAAACGGATGAGTAAAACTCGCGGCTCGCGTAATAATCCCAGTATCCGTCGTAAGAAGCCACGTCAAGGTTCTCAAAATACTTTATCGAATCCGCCGCCGGATTGAGGCCCGCCCATTGATTTGTCGTAATCCGCCATCCTGGCCGCGCCTCGCGAAGAGTCTCCGCCTGGCGGCTGATGAATTCCGCAAAAGCGTCGTCCTGGAAGCGACGATAGTCGAGTTTCCATGAAACACGGTGTCGCGGCGGCACGATCTCGTCCCAGCTTGAGAAATCGCCGGACCAGAACTCATTGCCCCATGCCTTGTTCAACTCATCAAGCGTTCCATAGCGCCGCCGCAGCCAGGCTCGAAAGGCGGCGGCGCAGCGGGGACAAAAACACGGAGCAACGGCGATTTCGTTGTCAATCTGCCACGCGATGACGGCTTCGTTGTCCTTAGCCGCCGCCGCGAGTTTCCTGTTCACCCTCTCCACGTATTCGGCATAGACGGCGGATGAGGGACAATAGTGGCGGCGTCCGCCGTGGGTTGCCGCTCTACAGAACTCGTCAACAGGCAGTATATCCGGATGTTTCTTCGTCAGCCACGCCGGCGGCGCCGCGCTGGGTGTGCACGCGAGGATGTTGATCCCGGAATCCCGCATGCGTCCACAGATATCCCGCCACCAGTCGAGGGAGAATTCACCGTCTCGCGGTTCGAACCTGGCCCATGCGAACTCACCCATGCGCACCAAGTTGATATGCGCATCGCGCATCAGCCTTATATCATCATTCCACCGTTCGGGCGGCCACGCCTCCGGGTAGTACGCAACACCCCTGTGTTTCATATTATTCTCCAGATAAGCAGGATTTGGAATGCGGCCTTCTTCCGTTCGCTCTCACGGCGCCAGCCATTGCGGCGCCGTGCGGACGCCGCGCCAGCCGTGAAAATTCGCCGTGTCGCTGATTGCGTGTCTGCTGTAGTAATTCGACCGGTCGGAAACACGCCCATAGGTGGCGGTATACGCCCTTGCCCCGCCGCGGCAAATATAGGTGTTGCTCGCGTCAGCGGGCCAGCCGAGCACATTCGCATTCCACCCGGGCACGTTCGCGAAGCCGTCCTCACCGAGCACACCATCGCCGTGAAGACCCGTGAACGCCCTGCCGTTCGCGTGTTTCACGGTGACAACCAGCTTGTACAGGTTGCCGCTCAATTCCATGATTCCCCAGTAGGAGGCGCCAGCCTGACGGCGCGTGCTGCCTTCCCTCGCGTAGATGCCGGCTCGAATAGGCCCTGCTATTCCGCCGGTATTGCAGTTGGCGTTGGTGGGAGTCGCGGTCTCCGTGCCGCTGCCGTAAGCGCCGGAATGTCCCGCCTGGCTGATGATCGCTATATCGCCCCAGGCATATTCGTTGGGAACGGGATCAAGCGGACCGCGGCAGGCCTTTTCGAACTCGAGCTCAGTCATCGGACGCATTCCCGCCCAGTCGAGAAACGACCCGCCATGCGCCTGTTGCAGATAATTACAGGACCGGTCCGGCGCGCCATTGGTTATGTTGGGCCAGTCGCCGTCTATGGTGTAGCCATGGGAAGTCGAAAACGAAGTGGGCTTGCATGTCAGCGCCTGCGCCTGGGTGAGAAGGTTGAGAAAGTCCGTGTATTGACCCTGAGTTATATCATATTTCATGCAATAGAACGCCGCGTATCCCTTCGGAAACGCGCCCGGCAGGATGCCCGCCCCGCCCACCCCGCTAATGCTGTCCGATTCGATGGTGCCCCAGAGATGGCCCTGCGCGTTCGTGATCAGCAGCTCGTCTTCGCTTGTGATTGGAAAGGGAATGGTGGGCGTGGCTCCGTCGGTTCCCTCCCATGCGCCGTCCGTGAAGCTTCCCTTTTCCGTTCCGCCGGAACCGAGATAGAAGGAGCCCTCGGCCACGTAAACCATCTCAATGGCCAGCGCCTGGATCATCGCATTAGTGCGCTTGTTCATTCCGCTTTCAGCGAAGTTCCATACAGCCTGAACATTCGTGGCAAGAAGCGTTCCGGCGCCTTCTCCGGAGCGGCGCAGAAAGAAACCGACCCGATCCTCCGGCACGATCATTTCGATGGCCGTGCCCTGGCCCGGCGAAAACCCCGGCGGATTGAGCCCCGACCCCTCGATGACAACGTGATGCCACTCGATCGAGCCCTCCTGTTGAACCTTGAAGAAAACCCATGCCGCGTCGTGGTTGATGTTGGTCCAGCGCCACGAGTTCTCCCATGATATGTCGAAAGTCACATAGCCCGTCTCTCCGTCCCGCGCCCTGACGGACACGTTGCTGACCCGTAGATTATTCGCCCGCGCTCCGGCAACGGCAAGAAACATTATTAAAAAGATGATTGTCTTGATCTTCATCGCGTCACAATCCCGAGACGGACCAACAACAATAACACCGTGTCAATAGGACGTGAGTATTGACATCGGAGGACGAAGAAGCAATTCATATTCAGCCGCCGCCCGACTGTTCCATCCGTCGTACGAGCCGCCGTCCCAGCAGACCGACACATCGAGCACACAGGCATCGTGCGCGTCCGCCGTTCCATCGTCGTCAAAATCCAGTCCGAGCCGAGCCGAGCCGTGAGGCGCGAGATGCAGATCAATCAGCCGGAGCCCGGACAACACCAGCGCATCATGAGCCGCAAAATCCGAAATGATGTTGATGTGCAAAGCGCGGCCGTCGCCGGAAAAGGAGCAGGCGCCTATTTTATGCGCTGCGTCGCCCGAGAAGGACAGGGTCGAGCTCTGGTCGAAGCGGCTGAGCCATTTTGCCGGCATGAGCAATGTCACTCGTGTTCCGGCCTTGAAAGCATCCTTGGGATCTTCCGTCTCAATGGCGATGGGCTCCAGCGGCACGGGAGTCTGCTGGTTCCATACGAAGAACTGATCGCTTTCGGAAGCCAATGTCACGACGGCGCCGCCAAGGGTCGAGTAAGCGTTCATCGTGAACATGTCCCATCCGTCGTACAATCCGCCCTTGAAGCATGCGAGGTTCGTGCTCCAAGACTCCGCCCTTGCGAAGGCGGGAGCCATGCCGATCAATAAGAACAATATCAATTTCCATCGAAGGCTCACGAAATTACTTTCCTTCAGCAGTCGGCGCCTCACCCGGGGCCGCGCGAGGCTTCTGTTCGCCATGCGGGACACCGCGGTCAAGGGTCGAGAATTTAGGTCTCTCTTCATGGTTCCAGCCATGCCGGCGCGGTTCGCACGAACCTGCCGGCTCCGAAGTTAGCCTGATTCCCAATGGCGTGAGCGCTATAGTAGTCACCGCGGTCCGACACGCGCGCATAGGTCAAAGCGGTTTCGAAGGCGCCCCCGCGGCACATGGTGGCATCTCCCGTGGTGTTCCATCCGGGAACGTCAGGAAGTCCGGCTTCATCAATGACGCCGTCGCCGTGCAGTCCCGTGAAAGCCCGCCCGTATGCGTGTTTCACCGAAACCGTTCTCTCATACAGATTTCCGCACAAATCCATAATTCCCCAGTACGACGCGCCGGCGGATTCGCGCGTTGAGCCCGCTGTCGCGTAAATGCCCATGCGCACGGGTCTTCTCATCCATGAAATTCCGCCGTTGTAGTTGGCGGTCGAGGGGGTCGCCGTTTCGGTTCCGCTTCCATCCACGCCAGAGAAGCCTTCAAGTCTCGTCAGATTGGTCGTGCCCCAGGGATACTCGGCGGGCGTCGGGTTCGGCGGCCCTCTGCAGGCCTTCTCATATTCCAGCTCCGTCATCGGCCGCAATCCGGCCCAATCGGCGAACGCGAAACCGTCCTGGCAGTTCAGGCGGCTGGTGAAATTGCTCGCTCTGTCGCGCGCGCCCGCCGTGAAGTTCGGCCAGCTCCCGCTTATCGTGTACCCGTTCAGGCCGTCATAAATGCCGGTGTGCCATGTGGCCGGATTGCGGTTGATCGCCTGCACCTCGGTGAGACTGTTGAGGAAGTCAACGTACTGGCCCTGCGTGGTATAGTACTTCATACAGTAAAAGGCCGCATAGCCTTTCGGAAACGCATTCGAAAGGATGCCCGCGCCCCCGATGGTGCTCTTGCCGCTGGATGAAGTGCCCCACAGCTCGCCGGGATTGTTGCCGATTGCGATCTGATTCTCGGATGTGACGAGAAAGGGAAAACTGGTGGACGTGCCGCCGGTCCACGCTCCGTCGGTGAAGGAGCCTGTCACTTCGTTCGTCAGACCGCCGCAACCCAGATAGAAAGCGCCTTCCGCCACATACACCATTTCGAGAGCCGCCCCTTTCAAGCGCACCTTGCTGTTCTTGGTGAACCCGCTCGCCGCGAAGTTCCATACAGCCTGAACGTTCGTGGCCAGCAGCGCTCCGGCGCCTTCTCCGGAGCGGCGCAGAAAGAAACCGACCCGATCCTCCGGCACGATCATTTCGATGGCCGTGCCCTGGCCCGGCGAAAACCCCGGCGGATTGAGCCCCGACCCCTCGATGACAACGTGATGCCACTCGATCGAGCCCTCCTGTTGAACCTTGAAGAAAACCCATGCCGCGTCGTGGTTGATGTTGGTCCAGCGCCACGAGTTCTCCCACGAGATGTCGAAATTGACGAACGCGGTGCTGTCATCGCGTCCCGCGACCGTGACGTTCGTGATCTGCAAGTCGTTCGCCGCAGCAATACCAGGAAGAGCCAGCAGCAACGCCAGACATACAGGATGAGCAGTTGTCAGAAGATGCATCATGGTCGTGGATTCCCGCTCCTCTCCAAAAAACGCGCACTCCGGATTGACCGATCGAGATCGGACATAAGTTCCGAACCATTGAAAATACTGCTCCAAACCAACGCATGAGCATGAGCGTACAACCATCTCCAATCTTGTTCCATCTTACAAGAAACATAAAAAAAATGCAAGAAGAAAGAAAGAAAAAAAACAAGAAAAACACTTGCATATTTGTTTCCCCGTGCAATTATATGTTCATGGAAGCTGTTGTACGCACAAGCAACAAGAAGGAGGGTGTATGAAAATGAGGCTTGAGTTCAAGTTCATCGTGTCCGGTTGCGCGGTTCTTGCCATGGCGCTTCTTGCGGGGATTCCCGCGCGGGCGGCGGAGAAGGAAGAGGAGGAGAAAGCCGACTTCCCGAACTGGTCGTATGACGGGGCTTATCAGACCCATAACGGGCTTCGTTCAAGCATCACACTGAACGGTTGGTGGCGATGGATGTATGCTTCCGCCAAGGGCAAAGTCGTCTCCAAGGGAAACGAGAAAGGTGATTACACAAAGGCGCCGCCCTCCGACGAGTCGGCTTGGTTGTACAGAAAGGCTCCAGGCTTCGGCGGCGCGTTCACAATAAGGAAACGAGACGGCTCCGCCGCCGAGAAGAGCGACTTGGGCGCCGATGTCCGGGACATGGCGCATACAACGGCGTGGGTGGAGCGCGAATTCACCGTGCCGAAGGAATGGAAGAACCGCGACGTTGAAGTGGTTTTTGAGAACACGTATGGTCAAAGCGAGATATATCTCGACGGCAAGTTGATGGGTTATGCCTGGGGGTACCGCGCCCATGCCGTGCCGATACCAAAGCCCTACAAGGACACGCCCTACCGCATAACGGTCAAAACCCAGGGGTTGACGAGCGGTGTATGGTTGCGCTCCTTCGAGCCCACGGGCTACCGGATCGCCGATTCTTATCTGACCACCTCCTTCCGGAACATGGAATGCACGATACGCGCCGCCGGCCAGGGCAAGCCCGACGGAAAGCTCACGGTTGTGATAACCGAGTATAACCAGCCGGAGAAGATGGTCAAGAAGAGCGATCCCATGCCCGTGGAAGCGGACGGCGACGGGTGGAAGATCGAGGCTTCTTTTTCCTGGAAAAACCCGAAGCTCTGGACTCTTGTCACTCCGAATCTCTACAGCTATTACGTCGAAATGGCCGATGCTAAAGGCAAGGTCGTTGACAGGATATTCCCGATACGATTCGGATTCAGGGAGATTTGGATCAGGGGCGGCGATTTCATGCTCAACGGCAACCGCGTGAGCCTCACGATGGACCTCCATTCCGCGCTTGGCCGCGAACCGGGCAAGTTCCCGGTCGGCCGCTATGTCAACGAGGAATACACGAAGAAAGCGCTGCAGCGCTGGAAGGATTTCGGGGTCTACTGCTGCATTCTCAGGGGAGCCTACAATCCCGACGATTCCGAGCTCTTCCGAGTCGCCGATGAGATCGGCTTCTTCATAGCGCTCGACACGCCCAGCCTGATGTACAGCGATCCGGTTTTTATGAACATACCCGAAATCCGCCAATCCGCGCGCGACCACTTCACGGCGTTGATTCTTCCGCGGCGGCACTGTCCATCTCTGGCTTTCTATCACCTGGCCAATACCCACCATTATCCGCCCACGTACGATTACACGCCTTCAATGCTGGGCGAGGATTTCGACAAGGCGAAGTTCTTCGGAAAGGACCCGATCCAGGAGGAGCGGTCCGTTATCAAGGCCGCCGATCCCGTGCGGATAGCCTTTGCCGGAAGCGGCGGGGGCAAGTATGAGCCTGTCCATTCCTCAATGAACTACATGTCCATTGACGCCGATTTGCAGGTTCATGAGACCTGGCCTTCGCAATGGGCCAAGACAAGGAAGAAACCGCTCGCCATCAACGAGATGGAGGTTCCGTCGTTCCAGAAGAACTGGTACAAGCGGACGTCGCGCGGACAGGAAACGGACATTCCCTTCATCATGGAAACCGCCGCCATTCACTTGGGCGAGCAGCCGTATATCAAAGAGCCGCGCGAGAACATCGCGACCTGGTGCGATCCCGATCCGAAGGCGCGCCGCGTGGGACTCGGCGGGTCCTGGTCGTGGCAGACCACGTGCGATATTTTCGTCGAGCCGGTCTTCCGGGCGTGGCGCACCTACGGCGTCAACCTGGGCTTCTGGTGCATGTTCTTCCGCTACTACGACGAGCCGCGCATGAGCATTCCGGCGGTTGACCTCGATCCGCGCCGGCCTGATCCGGTTCCCGACAGCAGTCATATGGTCTGGCATTGGTCAGTCGGCCCCGTGACTCGCGAGGGCGAGCTGGCGAAGAAAGGTCTCTCGCCCCTGTTGGCCTTCATAGGCGGGCCGGATGGCGAGTTCGCATACAAGGATCACTGCTTCTATGCGGGCGAGACCATCCGCAAGGCCGTGGCCGTCGTCAATGACAGCGGACTGCCGACCAAGCTGGGCGGGGATTGGCAACTGACGGATTCCGGCGGCAAGAAGATCGCGGGCGGAACGCTGAAGCAGATTGATTTCGAGCCCGGCGAACTGGCTCCGGCCAGGCTGCACATAGATTTCAAGGCGCCCGACGTGAAGGAGCGCACCGACTACACGCTCTCTTTCGAGGGTAAGGCGAACGTGAAAGGCCACATGAGCAACTCGATGGCTATAACGGTCTTTCCGAAGGAAAAGCCGGCTTCGCCTTCGAAAGACGTTAAACTCTATCTCTACGACCCGGTCGGCGATACGAAGAAGATGCTCGATGCGGCAGGGGTCAAATATGAAATGCTGGAGACGACCCTTCCGCCGCCGAAGGGAAGCCTTCTGATCGTCGGACGCAACGCGCTGAAGGATGAAGAGCACCGGAATCGGCTCAAGGCCTTTATTCGCGTGGAAATGACCTACGACGTCCGAGTGAACACAAGCAACGGAATGCGGGTGCTGGTATTTGAGCAGGACTTGGACAACATATGGGGACTGAACACGGAGGAGACGCGCTGGAGACGCAGCTTCATTACCGCGAAGGGACATCCCGCGCTCGAAGGGCTGTCGGATACCGACTTGGAGTACCTGCGCGGGGATGCAAGCCTCGTGGAAGCTTATCCCGGTCCTCATGCGGAGGACCTCGGCAGAATGGCGATAGACCGTTATCCGGAATGGGGCAACGACAACACCGTTGTGTCCGTCGCCATAACACGGCCGCAAGTGGGCGCGTTCCGCTCGCTTCTCTCGTGCGGTTTCGACCTGCAGGAATCCTCGCTGCTCGAATACGCGGCGGGACAGGGCAGGATCATGTTCTGCCAGGTTGACGTCCACGGCCGGTACGGCAAGGATCCCGTGAGCACAAGGCTTGTGAACAACATCATCGAATACATGACCGAGGCGACGGAGCCGGTGGTCAGCAAGACGATTGATCTTGTGCGCGAGGGCTGGGAGGACAGCGGACTCGACATCAAGAAGGAGACGATCTTCATTGCGGATCGGCCGGAAGGCCCGATCTCATGGGGCGTCACCCTGGCCGACCTGTATTTCGAGGGCAACGTTGAGCTGCCCGTGATACAGGGCAAGGACGGAGCGAAATATCTCTATACTCAGACCGAGGGCGAGAAAGCCATCGCGCACGTTCTGAACAAGCGCACCTTCCAGACCCGCTGGCAGATCATGAAGGCGATGCAGATTCAGGCCGCTCTTCTGATCAATCAGGGCGGATCGGCGGATCTGTACCCGAACCCGTTCCTGCAGGATGACAGGGAGACCCTGTATCCCATTGACTGGCTTGAGGGGTTCGTTCACCCGTACACGATGATGCAATGGTAACACAAGACATGCGGATCGAACGGCGCCGCGGGCAAACCCGCGGCGCCAAGGACAATAAAGGAGGTATTCATATCATGAAGAACAGATGCATGATGGTCATTGCGGGGTTGTTCATGGCCGGCGCGGTTTTCGCCCAGGAGTATCAGCCGCTGGACGCATCGCCGTTGATGCCGTCAACATCGGAAGCGTTTGTGGAGAAGGACGCTGATGAGGCATACACCCGGCAGGACCGCCTGAAGTTCAGTCTGGCGGAAAAAGCATCGAGCAAAGACTGGTTCCAGGTGGATTTGAAGCCGTCCTGCAACATGAATCTCTTTTCCAAGGACGGCCTCACGGCTCCGGTTCAATTTCATTATTTCAAGACCGGCGCCAGGACCTTCTACGGCGTTCCGATGAACATCATCGCCCCGGGCGACAACGAAAACAAGACGGCCATAGCGCTGCCTTCCCAGCGATACCTCACAAAGCAGCTGCCGGAGCAGGCCACTGTCCCGGTAGGACGCAAGGCCGCCGCGTTGTTCTTCCTTTATGCGACTTATTACACTCTGCCGGGAGGAGAGCAGTATTTCATGATAAATTACGCCGACGGCTCGACGCACAAGATCAACTTCATCGGCACAAAGGATTCCGGCGATTGGTACCACGCGAATACGCGCATTTACACCGATAACGTCCGCTACGTGCTCTCGCCCGTGAGCGCCGGCGCGAAACGAAACTTCTATAATCTGCACCTGATGCAGTGGGAAAACCCGAATCCCGACAAGGAAATCAAGTCGGTTACCTTCAAGTCCGACGCAAGCGCCGAAATGGCGATCTTCGTCGCCGCGGTCAGCGGATATTCTGGAAAAGTAAAATAGCCTCAAAAAAACTTTCGATCCGGCGGACATTGAGGAGGGATTTTGATATGCTGCTCGCAAGAAACGGAAAGGCTGAAGCCGTCATTGATATATCGGCCGATCCCAAGCGCCTCATGCCTCAGGCCAGGGAGCTGCGGCGTGTTTTAAAGGAAATGACCGGCGCTTCCTTTGAGATCGCCAAGGTTTCAGGCGCCTGCCCCGCCATGGCGCTCGCAATTCGTCCATCCCTCCTGCTCCGGTACAAGAGGCGTATCCCGAAAATCCTTGATGCCGTCGCATGGAAATGCGACGGCAGGGCGCGCCTGGAAATCGCGGGCAGCGGAGATGGGGCGCTGTGGCTTGCGCTGTACGCCTTCCTCGAGGAGCGGCTCGGCTGCCGGTGGTTCTTTCCCGGCCGCGCCGGCGAGGATATCCCGCGCCGCGAAAGGCTGAGCGTCGGACGATTGAACACGGTGAAGACCCCCTCCTATATCACCCGGCAATTCTCTTTATGGCCCGTTGATTTCCAGCGCAAAAAGCTCACGGGCGGACCGCCGCTCAGGGGAATTCACACCTACAGCGCCATCGCTCCGAAGAGCGTGCTCATGAAGCATCCAACTTATGCGGTCATGATTGACGGCAAGCGCCTGCCGAAATCCGGCTATCAGCTCTGTCTCAGCCGGAAAGGAGTGGAAGGCCTGGCTGTTCGATATTGTCTGGACGATTTTGAGAAGAATCCGGACGAGTTGACGGTGGGTGTTTGCCCGAACGACGGCGAGAACTTCTGCGATTGTCCGCGTTGCGTCGAAACGAACCTCGGCCGCAAGCCTGAAAAAGGCGAAGAGAACCCCTGGTGGGTCACCCGCAGCGTGTTCGACTTCACAAACCGCGTGGCGGCCAGGACTGCGGCAACGCATCCGGATAAGCTGATCCTCACCATCGCGTATTCCCGCACCAAGAAGCCGCCCGAGAATCTGAAGCTGCGCGACAACGTGATGGTGGATTACTGCAGTCAGCCGGAATCGAACTGGCAGGGGAAGGGCGCCCGAAAGATCCTTGAAGATGAAATCACCGCTTGGACGCGCTGCGCCAAGCACGTTGGAATCTACGATTACATTCTCAATCAGAGCTGGCCCGGCCTCGTTCGCCCGCTCACGGGGATCATCTCGCACGAGCTGAAGTTCTTTTACAAGAAGGGCGTCCGATACTATTTCACGCAGCACGCCAACGATTTCGGCGTCAACATGGCGAACTACTATCTCCTGGCCGCGCTCCTCTGGGACGTGAACCGCGATCCAGCCGGGATTCTCGACGATATGTATAAACGCTGTTTCCGCAAGGCCGGGCCGGCTGTGAAGAAGTATTTCGAGATCATGGAGGCGGCCATCATGGACAAAGCCATGACCGGCCCGGGTCCGGCCACGATAGATATAACCGGCCATCGCAACGCGCATGAGAACGTTTGCGCCATCTTCACTCCTGGAATTCTCGCGCGGGCCGGGGCGGCCCTGGACAGGGCGGCGCGCCTCGCGCGCGGCGACGCGGTTGCGATGAAGCGGCTTGATCTTGTGCTGAAGGCTTTTAAGTATCTCCGCGCGGCGGTGAGGGCGGCGCGCCTGTCCTACGACTTCACCACGAAGTACAGGGTCAAGTCGTTCACGCCGTGGGCGTGGAACGTCGGAAATTACGACTATCACAACACGCTGGAGAAGATGGAGATGTTCGGAAAGCCGTGCGTCCGCCGCTTCCGGGAGCTGATGCATGCCTGGAGAGAATACCGCGCGCTGCGGCTGGCCTTGGAGAAGGAAATGGTTCTCACGCCTCACTACTCGCGCGGCGGACGCTCCTTTGATCCGAAGGATACGCTTGATAATATCTGGGGACTTTACACCGGCCGGCTGAAGAAAGTCCCCCTTCTTGTGAAGGCCCATCGCGTTCTGAGGGCGATGTAGAAACGGGACTCGGCCGATTCCGTGTTGAGCGCCCCGGGCACAGCCGGAACCGCCGCCGGCCCTTGCGGCATCGGCCGGGCATCCGCCAGGAGCAAGATGAAGGAATCGCAGATGATCATCTCGGAGAAGGACGGTCTGCTCGACG
>CAYWJE010000014.1:0-25777 GCA_964458525.1 uncultured Verrucomicrobiota bacterium | reverse complement strand
TCCAGCGCATGCGCTTTTCGTACACGATAGGCCTTGTAATAGTGGGCATCATCGCCGGAATCGCCGCCCAGCATGTGGAGATTCTGAAGACTTTCCAGCAGTTGCGGCTTACGCCCAACATTATTCTCTATATCATCCTGCCAATACTGATTTTCGATGCGGCAATCAATATTGACAGCCGGCTGCTTCTCAAAAACCTCTCGCCCATACTCGTGCTGGCGGGCCCCGGCCTGCTGATCTCGACGCTGATAGTCGGCGGCCTCGTAACGGTATTGACCCCGCTCACACTCGGGCCGGCCATGCTTTTCGGAGCGCTCATCTCGGCCACCGACCCCGTGGCGGTGATCGCGCTGTTCAAAGAAATAGGCGCCCCGAAACGGCTCACCATGCTGGTTGACGGCGAAAGCCTTTTTAACGACGCAACCGCCATCGTGATGTTCCAGATCGTAATGGGCATAATAGTCGCGGGCGGATGGGGCGCTTCGGTCCTGCTCAAGGGCACGTGGGATTTCATCTTCGTTTTCGCGGGCGGCACGCTGGTCGGCGCCCTCATAGGCTTCGTAATGATGAGCATCATCTCTCTGGCAAAGGACGATCCTCTCATAGAGACAGCCCTCTCGATGGTGGTGGCTTATGCCGCGTTCATAGTGGCTAATTACTATCTGAACGTCTCCGGCGTGATGTCGGTCGTCGGCGCAGGCATCGTTATCAACTGGTTTGGCGCCACGCGTTTCACGCCTGAGGTCCGCCAGCACCTTCGCCACTTCTGGGACTATGCCGCATTCGTGGCCAACAGTTTCATCTTCCTGCTGCTCGGTTTTACAGAGCATTTCTTCGAACATAGCTTTACGCCGGTGCCGGGCATTTTAGGATTCCTGCTCTTCGCCATTGCCGCTGTCACGATTGCGAGGATCGTGGTGGTCTACGGCGTGGTTCCCATCCTCAATCACATGCCGCGCGCGCAGCACATAGACTTGCGCAACCAGACGATTATTTTTTGGGGCGGCCTTAGAGGCGTGATTCCCATAGCCCTGTGCCTGAGTTTGGCGCCGGATTTCCCATACAGGCAGCTCATCGTGGAACTCACGCTGGGGATAGTACTCTTCACGATATTCATCCAGGGCACGACTATCAGGCCGCTGATGCACTGGTTCGGGCTGGACAGACCGGACATACTGCAGAAAACTGCCCGGCTGCAGACGGTGCAAGCCGCCCGGCATAAAGGGATGGAGGGTATAGCGGCCCTGAAAGTGACAGGTTTCTTCGCCCCGGTCGTAATTGACAGCGCCGAAAAGGAATACCGCAGGCTCATCGAGCAGGCGGACGACGACATCTCCAAGCTCGGCGCGAACGGAATGGACAGCGGGACACAGGCCCAGATCCTTTGGTCCGATATGCTGTCTGTTGAGCTGAGTGTCTACTACGCGATGTTCAGAAACGGCATCATCTCCGAGGTTATCATGTTCGAGCTGAGCGGCTCTGTCGAACGCCGTCGCGATATGATCAAGAACGGAAACATCCCCCCGCCAATTCCAGCCGGAAGACCCGCAGCGGCCTGGCTGACAAGCGCGGCCGTCACCTGGATCGCCCATGCGCTCCCGCGCAGCAGGATCGCCCAGAAACACAGGCATCGCATTCTGGCCAACAGCTTTGAGAAGGAGATCGCCTTGCTCAGTGCGTGCACACAGGCGCAAAAGGAGCTCGGCCAGTCCGGCCCGCACTCAGCCCCCACAGTCATTGAGCAGGAATGCAGCAGGTTCTATGAACAGCTTTCCGCAGCAGCCGTGAAAAGGCTTGAATCATTGAAAGATGTGTTTCCCGAATACTTCCTCGCCGCCGAGGAATGGACACTCAAGCGCGCGGCTCTCGCCTCGGAGAAGAACAAAATAAACGAGATCGCCGGGAACGACGTCATATCCGAGGCCGCGAGCCAGTCCCTGCTGCAGGAAATTGACGACAGGTTGAAGGCGCTCCGCGCGCAGCAGGCGCTCGAACTTGCGACGGACCCCGGGCGATTTCTCAAAAGGGGAACCTGATTATGAAAATGATGATCGCAGTCACCGTCATGGTTTTCGCGATGCTTGCTTCCGGATGCGGAAAACGCAACGTGGAAAAACACGAGGTACAAACACCAACCCACGAGGAAGCGCCGCCGCCCGCGCAGGAAAAATCCCTGACCAGGCAGGCCATCGAGGGAATGACCGGAAAGACCACTGTTGATGCGGGCCAGCGCACCAAGGCGAAGGTCGCAGCGATAAACGGCAAGGAGCAGGAAAAGAAAGAGAACCTCGATGATATCATGTCGGAATGAGGGGCGGCATGAATTTGCCTTGTGTTGATTCGCAGAAACGGTATTCTTGTTTTTCGGAAATAAACCTGAATAACAGAGGAGTATATGGCATGAAGATACAGAAGACTACTTTTGCTCTCTTTTTCGGCAACAGGTCATTCTTCCCGGCCTCGCTCCAGGCAAGCGCACGCCGAGAGATGACCCAAACACTTCAGAAACTCGGACATAAGGTGATAGATCTCGATCCCAAGGCCACCAGGCACGGCGCCGTGCAAACTCCCGCCGAGGGCGCAGTCTACGCCGACTTCCTCAGAAAGAACCGCGGCAAGTTCGGCGGTGTGATTCTGTCGCTTCCGAATTTCGGGGACGAGAGCGGCGCCATAGCGGCGCTCAAGGACGCCGGCGTGCCGATCCTTATTCAGGCATTTCCCGACGAGCTCGACAAGATGGCGCCCGCGCTCAGACGCGATGCCTTCTGCGGAAAGTTCTCGGTCATGGACGTCTTCACCCAGTACGGCCTCAAGTTCACCGCCCTGCCGCCCCATACCGTTCACCCTTGCGACGAGCGGTTTGCCGGACAGGTGGACTATTTCGACAGGCTCTGCCGGGTCTACAATGGACTCAAGAACATGGTGGTCGGCGCAATTGGCGCCCGCACCACGGCGTTCAAGACGGTCCGCATTGACGAGCTCGCGCTCCAGCGCAACGGCATCACGATGGAGACACTTGATCTTTCAGATATTTTTGCGCGGGTTGAAGCTCTAAAGGATAGCGACCCAAAGGTCCGGCAAAAAGCAAAAGCACTCCTGTCTTGCGCAAGCTGGAAGGGCGTTCCGAAAAAAGCTTTCAGCAATCTGGCCAGGACCGGTGTTGTTTTCGACGCCGTAATCGCAGAATACGGTATGGACGCCGTCGCCATCCGCTGCTGGGAGGAGTTTCAAAGACAGCTCGGCATTTCGCCCTGCGTGCTGCTTGGACTGCTGAACGACAACGATATACCAGCAGCATGCGAGGTGGACGTCGGCAACGCCGTCACGATGCACGCGCTGCACCTAGCATCTGGAAACGCCGCAACCTGTCTTGACTGGAACAACAACTACGCCGACGAAGACGACAAGTGCATCCTCTTCCACTGCGGACCCGTGCCGCCAAGCATGATGACCGCAAAAGGCAGAATTACTGATCATGAAATCCTGTGCAACGCGGTAGGGAAAGGAAACGCGTTCGGTTGCAACGCGGGGCGTATAACGCCCGATCCTTTCACCTTCGGCAGCATGCTCACCGGCGAGGGCCGGCTGAACTTTTACCTGGGCGAGGGCCGGTTCACCGATGACCCGATCCCGGCCGATTTCTTCGGCTGCGCGGGCGTGGCGAAGATTCCGAACCTCCAGCAGGCGCTTCAGACAATAGGCTACCTTGGTCACCGCCACCATGTGAGCTGCACCAGCGGACACATAATGAAGCCGATTCACGAGGCGCTCACGCGCTACCTCGGTCACGACGTGACAATCGTCTGACCCGGATTCACGGCGGAACAGGCATGCAGATCACGGTAAACGGCGAGGACAGGCAGTGCGATGACGACGCTTCCGTCGAAAACCTGCTGCGCGATATGGGCGTTGAGCCGGACCGCGTGGCCGTGGTGGTGAACGACCTGGTTATGCCGCGTTCCGGCCGCAGTGCAATCAAGCTCAGGGATGCCGACCGCGTGGAGATACTTGTTTTCGCAGGAGGCGGATGAAAGGATTATGACTGATACGCTCAACATCGGCTCCCATTCCTTTGACTCAAGGTTGATCATCGGCACCGGCAAGTTTTCCAATGTCGAGACGATGATCCGCTCCGTGAAGGCATCCGGCGCACGGCTAGTAACCGTGGCGCTCAGGCGCTTCAACAAAACCCGTATCGAGGAAGACCTGTTCGGACAGCTTTCCGCGATAAAGGAAATCACATTGATGCCAAACACGTCCGGCGCCTGCAACGCCGCGGAGGCGGTCAAGGCTGCCCGGATTGCCAGGGAGCTGTGCGGCAGCCCGTTCATCAAGGTTGAGATTCACCCGAACCCGCACCACCTTATGCCGGACCCTGTGGAAACATACGAGGCATCTCGCATACTTGCAGCGGAGGGCTTCGTGGTGATGCCCTACATGCCGGCTGATCCAGTGCTCGCAAAGCGCCTCGAGGATGTCGGATGCGCATCCGTGATGCCGCTCGGCTCGGCAATTGGGAGCGGACAGGGTCTTGCCACCTCGGCCATGCTTCAAATGATCATCAGGGACAGCAATGTCCCCGTCATAGTGGATGCCGGACTGCGCGCGCCCTCCGAGGCCGCCGCCGCCATGGAGATGGGCTGCGCCGCAGTGCTGGTGAACAGCGCCATTGCCGTGGCGGGCGACCCGCCCGCGATGGCAGCCGCCTTCGCGGCCGCCGTCAAGGCCGGCAGGGCTGCCAGGCTGGCCGGGCTGATGTCACGCGGAGAATCCGCCGTTCCGACCAGTCCCCTCACCTCTTTTCTGTCGCGCCCCTGAAAGCGCGAAAAGCCGCCATGCCACTCACACATGAACAACGGCAACGATTCGAAAGAAACATCGCTCTGCCCGAAATCGGCGAGAAGGGACAGGAACGCCTTCTCGCAGCACGCGTGCTCGTTGTGGGAGCCGGCGGACTCGGCTCGCCCGCCGCTCTTTATCTCGCTGCAGCCGGGATAGGATTCATGACGATCATGGACGGGGATGACGTCGAACTGGGCAACTTGCAGCGACAGATTCTGCATTCGACGCCGGATATAGGACGCCGCAAGACGGAATCGGCGGTCGCAAGGCTGAGCGCGCTCAACCCGCAGCTCAACCTCAAAGCCATCCCTGAGCGTTTAACGACGGCCAACGGGCTGGCGCTTGTCATGGCACATGACTTCGTGATAGACGCGACCGATAATTTCGAATCCAAGTTCCTGGTCGCCAACCTCTGCCACGCAGGGTCAAGGCCATACTGCCACGGCGGCATAGTCCGGTTCACCGGCCAGGCAATGACGGTCATCCCGGGGAACACTGCGTGCTATCGCTGCGTTTTCGACGGGCCGCCGGTCGATAACCATGCAACTGCTCCGGAGGGTCCGCTCGGGCCGCTGCCCGGCATCATCGGAGCAGTGCAGGCCGCGGAAGCGCTGAAACACCTGCTCTCGCTCGGCGGCGGACTTCTCAACAGGATGTTGACCCTCAATCTCCTGGAGATGAAGTTCCGATGCGTCAAACTCGCCAGGAACCCGCGATGTCCCCTGTGCGGAACCCCCGCCCGTCCAATGTGATGATTTTTTTTCTTGACCGCGTTAATTGTTTGTAATAGCGTCAGTTAATTCATTGGTCACCGATAACTCTGACAGGAGAAGGTCATGACGAAACGAGAGCTGGTTGTACGCATCTCCAAGGAGACAGGATTGATTCAGCAGGACGTTGTCACCGTTCTGCAGAAGACGCTGGACTATATCATCGCGGCGCTTGCCAAGGGCGAAAACGTCGAGTTCAGGAATTTCGGAGTGTTCGAGGTCCGCGTTCGCAAGTCGCGCATTGGCCGCAACCCCAACAAGCCCACCCACGTTGTAACGATCCCCACCCGCAAGGTGGTGAAGTTCAAGATGGGCCGGATTATGAAGGCCCGCATTAAGTAGATGAGGATTCGTTTCGAAGCTCCCCGCGGCATGCGAGACTTCTACCCCGAACAGGTGGAATCGCGCAACGCTGTTTTCGACGCATGGTCCCGGGCGGCACGTCTGTTCGGGTTCTCCCAGTATGATTCCTGTGTGGTCGAAACTCTCGAACTGCTCAAGCACAAGAGCGGACAGGAGATCGTCGAACAGGTTTATGCATTCCGCGACAAGAGCGACCGCGACCTCGCGCTTCGTCCCGAGATGACCCCCACCCTCGCCCGCATGATAGCCGCACGCCAGGGTTCGCTCTCCTTTCCCTTGAAGTGGTTCGCCATTGCCCAGTGCTTCAGGTATGAACGCGCCAGCCGCGGCCGGAAGCGCGAGCACTATCAGTGGAACCTCGACGTCGTCGGCGAGCCGTCCATCTCGGCAGAGGCCGAAATAATAGCGTGCGCGCTTCACTCGCTTTCACTCCTCGGCCTGCAGCCCGGCGAGGTGTTCGTACACCTGAGCAGCCGCGCGCTGCTCTCCGACATCCTTTCAGTGATCGGAATAGCCCAGGAAAAGCAGCCCGCCGTCTTCCTGGCTCTCGACAAGAAGGGCAAGCTCGATGACGATTCAATAGCCGCGCTTCTCAAGGGGAGCGGACTTGACCAGGGTGAGATTGAATCCGTGTTCCGGATAGCGGCGACAGCCTCGGTCGAGGATGCCGCGCGGCTGCTCGGCGGCATGCCGCCATCCCTACAGGACATACGCGACCTACTTGACAAGCTCTCACTCTATGGAGTGCGGGACAGCATCAAATTCGATCCCACCATCGTGCGCGGACTGGACTACTACACGGGCATCGTGTTCGAGGCTTTCGATGCCGCGCGCGAATTCAGGGCCGTGTTCGGCGGCGGCCGCTATGACCGACTGATGGAGGATATGGGGGCAAGCCCGCTGACCGCGGTCGGGCTGGGCTTCGGGGACGTGGTCATCGGCGAGTTGCTCACGCGGAAGGAGAAGGGGCAGCGCGAGGAGCGCATGGGTTTTGCCATCGGCTACATGGAGGATGCGCAGCGACCGGCGGCGATAAACCTCGCCCGGCGCCTCCGTGCGGCGGGCAGTCGCGTTGACCTCGGACTCCATGCCGAAAAGGCAAAGCACTTCTTCGCCAGGTCCGGAAACGGGTTATGCCTTAACGCCGTGTACATCGGGCCCGATGACGTGGCGCGCGGCGCCGTCCGCATCAAAAACCTGGCCGACCGGACCGAGACCGAGGAGCCGATCACCGGCGCGAGTTGATCACTTTTTCTTTTCCGGAGAGGGGTCCTTGGGAAGATTCAGCTTTATATGGAGCTCACGGAGCTGCTTCTCCGAAACCGGGGCAGGCGCATCCATCATGAGATCCTGCGCCTTCTGGTTCATGGGAAACGCGGTGATCTCGCGAAGGTTCGGAGCGCCGCTCAGGAGCATGATTATCCGATCAATTCCCGGGGCCAGTCCGCCATGCGGCGGCGCGCCGAGTCCGAAGGCGTTGATCATGCCCTGGAACTTTTCATCAACATCCTGGCGCGAGTAGCCCGCGATGGAGAACGCCTTGTACATTATCTCGGGCGAATGGTTCCGAATCGCCCCGCTTGAAAGCTCACAGCCGTTGCAGACGATATCATACTGGTAGGCCTTCACCTGCAGCGGATCAAGCTCCTCCAGAGCCTTTAATCCGCCCTGCGGCATGGAAAAAGGATTGTGCGAAAAACCGACCTGCCCGGTTTCCGCGTCCGTCTCGAACATAGGGAAGTCAACCACCCAGCAAAACTTGAACACGTCCTTCTCAACAATGCCCAGATCCCTGCCGAGCTTCAGCCTGATGTCACCGGCTAATCGCGCTGCATCGCCGGGCTTGTCGCACACGAAGAACACCACGTCGCCCGGTCCTGTGTCGCACTGCTCCTCGATGGCGCGCATCTGCTCCGGGGCGAGAAACTTGGCGACAGGCCCCTTCACTGAATCGTCCGTCCACACGAGATAGGCAAGCCCCTTGGAGCCCAGACCCATGGCGTACTCGACTAGCTTGTCGAAAAAGCTCCTCGGCCGCGAGGCAATGCCGTGTATGGGAATCGCCCGCACGACGGCGCCGCGCTCCACTGCGGACGCGAAAGTCTTGAACCCGGCGCCCTTGAAGACCGAGCTCACATCGCGGATTTCGATGGGAATCCGGAGATCCGGCTTATCGGACCCGTATTTCAGGAGCGCCTCGGCGAACGGGATTCGGGGAAACGGCGGCTTGGTGGACGGGAATCCGCCGAACTCCGCAAAAACATCCGCGAGCAGGGCCTCGACCACGACAAACACGTCGTCCTGTGTCACGAACGACATCTCGATATCGAGCTGGTAGAACTCGCCGGGGCTGCGGTCGGTCCTCGCATCCTCGTCCCTGAAGCACGGCGCGATCTGGAAATAGCGGTCGAAGCCGGCCACCATGAGCAGCTGCTTGAACTGCTGGGGCGCCTGGGGCAGCGCGTAGAACTTGCCGGGGTGAACGCGACTGGGCACGAGGTAGTCGCGCGCGCCCTCGGGGGAACTGCTGGTGAGGATCGGGGTCTGGAACTCGAAGAACCCGAGTTCGCGCATCTTTCTGCGTATGAAGTCAATCACGCCGGAGCGGAGCATGATGTTCCTGTGCATCGGCTCGCGGCGCAGGTCGAAATAGCGATAGCGCAAGCGCAGCTCCTCGGGCACCTCGACATCGGAGTCAATTGGAAACGGCAGGCGTCCGCAGGCCGACTCCACCCGCATATCGTCGGCCACGAGCTCCACCTCGCCCGTTGGGATGCCGGGATTAACGGTGTCGGGTGAGCGTCCGATCACCTCGCCGGTGACAGTGACCACGCTCTCCAGCTTCATCCTCTGGCACTCCTCAAAGAAGGGCTTGTCGGGACGAATTACAACCTGGGTCACACCGTAATGGTCGCGCAGATCAATGAACAGCAGCTGGCCATGATCCCGTTTTCTGAACACCCATCCGGACAACCTGGCATTGATGGGAATATCCGACAGTCTCAACTGGCCGCAATTATGAGTTCTATAAGGATGCATAGGCTTTGCTTCGCTTCGAATGGGTTCAAGAGTTATGGGGTTAAATGGCGGGCGTGACCAACCAGTCCGCGCTGTCATTCCTTGCCGGAATCTTCAGGATTATCATCCTTCGGTAAAGCGTCCTCCCGCGTCGCTTCTTCCTCGGGAGCCACCTCGGCGTCGCCCGGCACAACGGCTTCCGCTTCGGGCCTCGGCTCCGGCTCAGGCGGTGCTTCGTACACAACACCCATAGCACGGAACTTGTCATAACGTTTACGGAGCAGTTCGTCAACGGTCATTTTTTTGAGCTCGGAAAGGTTCCGCAGGAGGGCGCTCTTGAGGGTCGCAGCAACGGCCTTCGGATCGCAGTGCGCTCCGCCCAGCGGCTCCGGCACGATCTCGTCAACAAGTCCGGCCGCAATCAGATCGCGGGAAGTCAACTTCAGCGCCTCCGCTGCCTTGTCGGAAAAAGCTCTGTCTTTCCACAGAATGGCGGCGCAGCCTTCCGGGGAGATGACCGAATAGTAGGCGTGTTCGAGAATGAGTACCCTGTCGCCTATCCCTATTCCAAGCGCGCCGCCGCTTCCGCCCTCGCCAATGACGGTCACAATCACCGGCACGGGCAGCAGGAATGCCTCGCGCAGATTAACGGCTATCGCCTCGGCTATATGCCGCTCCTCGCTGCCGACCCCGGGATAGGCGCCGGCGGTGTCTATCAGCGTGAATATCGGAAGCCTGAACTTCGCCGCAATCTTCATTAGGCGAAGCGCCTTCCTGTATCCCTCGGGATGGGCCATCCCAAAATTACGCTCGATGTTGCTCTTTACGTCCCTGCCCTTCTGGGTCCCGATGATAACGACCTTTTCGCCGTCCACGACACCAAACCCGCCCACGATCGCCCTGTCATCGGAAAAGCCCCTATCCCCATGAAGCTCCTGAAAATCCTCGCACATCTCGCCTATGTAGTCCAGCGTGAAGGGCCGCTGAGGGTGACGGGCAAGCTGTACCTCGTCCCACGCCTTGAGATTTCCGTAAATATTCCTCTTGGTCTCGAGTATCCTGTTCTCGAGCTCGGTCAGCTCCCGGGACACATCAATATTCTGGGCCTCGCTGAACGAACGGAGTTCCGCGAGCTTGGACTCCATCTCCAGAATCGGCTTTTCAAACGGCAGCAGATAGTTAGCCATAGAATCTCCTGATTGAAGGTCGGCTATTCCTCGACGACAATCCTGGTGCCCATCGGAACCAGCATAAAAAGCTCTTCGACATCATCATTGAGCATTCTGATGCACCCCTGGCTCTCCTGATACCCGATCGTCTCCGGCTCCCATGTGCCGTGGATGCCGTATCCCCTCACCTTCTCGGTGTCCTCGATGGCGCCCATAGACATCCATCTCGTGCCAAGAACGTTCCCCTCATCCCCAAAAGCGAGCACCTTGCCGTCCGGACGCCACCAGGGCGGCTCGACGATCTTGTCCGCAATCTCGAACACGCCGACAGGGGTTGTGCCATGTTTGCCCGTCCCAACCCGATAGCGTTTGAAAAACTTATCGTTCATGGTGAGAAGAAGGTCATTGCGGCTTTTGTTCACCGTTATGAGGAACGTGCCTTTGAACACACGCAGCACGTCCCCGGGGTGGATCATGCTGCTCCGTATGGTATTGCTCTTGCCGATCAGTTCGACCGTCGTTCCAAAATTCTTCGCTATGCGCTCCAGGGAATCGCCCGGTTTTACAAGATAGTTCTCCTTTTCCGGCATGGCGAGCGGTGTCTGGACAAGTTCAATATTTATCTCTCCGAGCAGCTTCTTCGCCTCCTCCACCGCGTGGGGATCCGATGATGCGCCGAGCAATTCCAATCCCTTGTCACGGGCCGCCACAAGATCTCTGGAATCATGCAGGGTGCGCACTTGGGTGAGCAATTGCATGCCGGGGTCAGCAATATCTATTGTCTCCGGCATGGGTTCAGCAATTACAACCTGCTCCGGCTCTGGACGGATGCGGCGCAGCATTCCCCTGCCCCACAACACCGCGGCGGCGGCAGCTATAAGGACGGCAAGAATAATGAGCTTCAAGCCGCGCCGCTTCCGGCCGCCATCGCCGTTCATAATCAGGTTGTCCTTCAGGTCGTTATCGAATAACATATTGCCGTCATTCCTGTCTGGATTCAGGGCCGCGCAGATACGCGCCAATGCAGCTACCGCGGTCCGATTCGGACGAATGTTTAAAATAATAGCCCATGGCGTATCATTTGGCAAGGGCATTTACTGAAGAATTGCAGGCCAATGGAAACCACCGCATTACTGGACATCATCTTCCCGCGCACCTGCGCCGGCTGCGGAGGGCCCGCCGGGAATGAGTCGCCCCATCTCTGCTGGGACTGCATTGCCAAGCTACCCGTGATAAAGGAGCCTTTCTGCGCCGTCTGCGGCGACCCGGTGGACGGCGTGGTGGAGGATGGCTTCGTCTGCCCGTCATGCGCAAGAAACCCACCAGCCTTCGACATTGCGCGTTCCGCCGTTCGCTACACCGGGATCGTTTGCCGGCTCGTGAAGGATTTCAAATATCACCGTGCCACCTGGCTTGCGCCGGACCTCGCCGCGCTCATGCGCCTCTGCCTTGAAACGCATATGCGCGGGTTCCACGCGGAATTTGTGGTATGCGTTCCGCTTCACCATTCGAAATTCAGGGAGCGTTCCTATAATCAGTCCCGCCTGCTCGGCAGCAGGATCGCAGCTGCGCTGCGTGTTCCTCTGGCCGGGGGATCAATCCGCAGGACGAGACAAACAAATACACAAACGCATTTGACAGCAGCAAAGCGAAAGACTAATGTTGAAGGCGTGTTTGTCGTAACAGGCGCACGCGGGTTCGAGAACAGGGACATCCTGTTGATAGACGACGTAATGACGACCGGTGCCACGCTGAACGATTGCGCCCGTGCCTTGAAGGCGGACGGCGCCCGGCGGGTGGTCGCTCTGACATTTGCCCGAGGGTGCCCATAGGGGAAGGATAACTCATGAGACTATTCGGCAGGAAACGTTATGCCTCGATTAACATCCGTAAGAAGGATCTGCCCGGCGGACTCTGGGTGAAGTGCCCGGAATGCAACGAGATAGTCTATACCCGCGACATCGAAACAGCGAAGGGGGTCTGTCCAAAATGCTCCTACCACTTCCCCATGAAATGGCATGAGCGCATCAAGCTGCTTGCCGAGGAAAACAGTTTCGAGGAATGGGACGCCAATCTCATCAGCGGCGATCCTCTCCAGTTTACCGGTAAGTCATCCTATGCGCAGAAACTGGATGAAAGCCGCGCCAAGACCGGCATGAAGGATGCCGTGGTCTGCGGCAGCGCCATGATCGGGCCGCACAGAGTTGCCCTGGGAGTAATGGAATTCAGCTTCCTTGGCGGCAGCATGGGGTCGGTGGTCGGCGAGAAGATAACCCGTCTTATAGAGCGCGCCACGGCCGAGCGGATTCCCGTGATAATCATCTCAACCTCCGGTGGCGCCAGGATGTACGAAGGCATGCTCAGCCTCATGCAGATGGCGAAGACAAGTGCCGCCGTAGCCCGCCATGACGCGGCGGGTCTGCCCTATATTTCCGTTCTCACCCATCCCACCACTGCGGGGGTGATGGCCAGTTTCGCCACGCTCGGGGACGTAATAATCGCGGAGCCGCGCGCCCTCATAGGCTTTGCCGGGCCGCGCGTGATCAAGCAGACCACACAGGAGGACGTCCCTCCCGGATTCCAGCGATCAGAATTCGTGCTCAAACACGGGTTGCTGGACATGATAGTCCATCGGAAGGACCTTAAAAGCGTGCTTGTCCGGCTCCTCGGACACATGTCCCACAGTGCTGCGGAATCCAGCGCCTAGGCGTCCAGGAAACAGGAGCGCCGCATGGATAAGCAGCTCGAAGCAACCCTCGCCCGCCTCTACCGGCTGCGCGCCTCGGATATCAAGCTGGGCCTGGAGACAATGTCCGCCATTCTCGACCAGCTCGGCAACCCGGAACGCGGACGCCGGTTCATTCACGTGGCCGGGACCAACGGAAAAGGCTCTGTATGCGCCATGATCGAATCGGCTCTGCGCGCCGCCGGCGTCCGAACCGGGCTTTACACTTCCCCCCATCTCGTCCGCTTCAACGAACGCATCCGCGTTGACGGCCGTTGCATCAAGGATGACGAACTGGCAATGCTCATCGCGCGAGTCGAGCAGGCGGCAGATGACGCTGCGCGCAAGCCCGGCGGACGCCATGCCACCTTTTTCGAACTCACCTCCGCTATATGCTTCGAGCATTTCAGGAACCAGGACGTTGATATAGCCGTCATCGAGACCGGATTGGGCGGACGCCTTGATGCCACGAACGTGATTGATCCGCTCGTTACCGTCATCACCAGCATCGCCCTTGAACACACTGCCTGGCTCGGCGCCGACATTCCAAGCATCGCGCGCGAGAAATGCGGCATAATCAAGCCGGGCCGGCCGGTCATCACGGGTGGGCTGCCTGCGGAAGCCATGGCCGTTGTCCGCGAAATTGCACGGGAACGCGGCGCGCGCCTGGTCGAGGCAGCCGGTTCTGTTTCAATCCAGCTTCTCGCTCAGGATCAGGACGGAACAAAGGTCCGCATCGAATCGGCATCGGCCTCATATGGAACAATGACCATTCCCCTGCCCGGCTCGAAGACCCTTGAAAATGCCGCCATCGCGATTGCTGCTCTCGAAGCGCTTCCCCCGGAATCCTCGATTGAGATTCGTCCGGACGTTATGAAGAAGGGCCTTCAACAGGTGATCTGGCCAGGCCGCTTCCAGCTGCTTTCACACGAACCGCCGGTTATCGTTGACGGATCGCACAACCCGCAGGCAGGCCGGGCGTTGGCTGATGCGCTGGCTCATTTCTTTCCGCGCGCCCCCATTGGGCTAGTGTTCGGCATGGCTTCCGACAAGGACCTCTCCGGATTTCTGCGCTCTTTTTCCGGCATGGTTAAAAAATTCTGGGCCGTTCCCATCAGAAGCGACAGGAGCCTGCCGCCTGAAATAGTCGCGGCCAAGGCGAGGAGTCTCGGATGGGATGCGGAGGAATCCACGGTCCTGCGCGCCCTGCAAGATGCAGCCGAATGGGCCGGCGGACAAGGAGGCGTCATCTGCATAACAGGCTCATTTTTCCTCGCCGGCGAGGTTCTGGAAATACGATATGGGGAAAAGCTGTTCGAATGAGGAGCGAAACGATGTCATCACAAGATAAAGCGAACGGGGCAATCCCGAACTACTTGCGCAATTACGGAACGGAATGGCAAGAATCACCGCGCGGCGCAAACCTGGCCTGGTTCAGCGATGCGGCCTTCGGACTTTTCATCCACTACGGGCTCTATTCCCAACTCGGCAGGCACGAGTGGGTGATGTTCAGGGAGAAGATCCCCGTCGCGGAATATGAGAAGCTGTTCGATACTTTCGATCCAAGGGGATTCGACGCGGATTTCATCACCGACCTCGCCCTCGACGCGGGCATGAAATACGTCAACCTCACGTCGTGTCACCACGAGGGATTTTGCCTTTGGCAATCGAAAACGGAGCGCTTCAACAGCTGGAGCGCCGCCCGGCGCGATCTCGTGCGCGAGCTCGGGGCGCAATGCGACAAGAAGGGGCTCGGGTTCTTCACCTATTACACCCACGTGCTCAACTGGCGCCACCCCTTCATGCTCCCGGTTGACACGCTTGGGTCGGCACGCCCCCACTATCCGGACGGCGATCCCCGCTACAGGCTGAAGGATGTAAGCGAGAACGCGCAATACTGGGAATACGCGCACGCATGCATCGCCGAATTGGCCGAGCTCGATCTTCCGCTGGCAGGCATCTGGCTCGATATCATCGCCGCCTATTACGTCCAGCCTGATCTGATACCAATCGAGAAAACCTATGCGCTTATCCGCCGGAAACGCCCCGAGGCGCTAATATCCTTCAAGCAGGGCGCCACGGGAATGGAGGACTTCGCCGCGCCGGAATTCCATTTCGCGTCCCAGGGCGAAGGTTTCCGACGGCAGGGCAACGAGGTCGCAGCCGCTCTTGCCGACGCGGCATGGGAGAAGAACCGCGCGAAGCACAACGAGATCTGCATGACTCTGCAGGAAAACGGATGGGGGTATGTCAAGGAAAGCGCCCACAAGGATGCCGACACTCTGTGGCGGAACCTCGCCTACGCACTTTCCCACAACTGCAACCTGCTCGCCAATGTCGGGCCCCTGCCGGACGGCAGAATTCACCCGGAAGATGTAAAAACACTGAAAGAAGTGGGCCGGCGCATAAGGGAGCGCGGCCTGCCTGATCCCTCCGAGGCATTGGAACCGGGCAGCAAGTCAGGAACAGGCGCAGCCTAGAGGCGCCTCTGCGCACGGTCGCAATTATCCAACGCTTCGCGAACAAGCCTGGGCGCAAAAGGAACCGTTCCAATATATGTCCCACTGAACAACGGCAGCGACTATGCATATAATCACCATGTCTATGTCCGCGCGTTCGACGGCATCCTCTGTCTGATGCACTCAAAATCGCCGCGCAAGGAGGACGTTGCCATTACAACTTTCGATCTCTTCAATCAGCATAAGGAGTGAAATATGATTCCATCAGACTTGAGAGTCGACAATGATCCCGAACCGCTCGGGCTTGATCACGGCACGCCTGCTTTCTCCTGGATACCTCTCGCGCAGGGCCGCAATGCTTCACAGGCTGCTTTCCGGATACTCGTGGCCGGTTCGCCGGAAAACCTGAACCGCGAAACCGGCATCCTATGGGACTCGGGGCGCGTGACTTCGGACCGAACCCGCGAAATACTTTACAGCGGCGAGCCGCTTGCGCCCGCCTCCATCTTCTGGTGGAAGGTCGGCCTGTGGGAGGCCGGAACGACGGACGGCCAGTGGTGCCCGCCCGCCCGCTTTGGAACAGGCCTGTTCCAAAAATCGGACTGGACAGCGGACTGGATCGGACGTGGACCAAAGACCGAGCCGCGCCTCGACTTCGAGCGCCTGGATAAGGATTTCATCAAACAAACAGCCGATTCGGGAAGCGCCAAGGACAAGATCAATGTGGAAAATGAATCGGCCCTGCTGCGCACCGAGTTTGTCATTACCAAGCCAGCGAGCCGGGCTTTTGTCTATGTGTGCGGATTGGGTTTTTACCGCCTGCGAATCAACGGGAAGAGGGTCGGCAACAATGTCCATACTCCTTCAAAAACAGATTACAGGCAGCAGGTTCAATACGATGCATACGAAGTGACCGGCATGCTGGCCGAAGGCAAGAATGCGATCGGCATCGTCCTCGGCAACGGCTGGTATAATCCGAATAAACGGTGGTGGGACTGGCACATGCAATGGCACGGCTCGAAGCGCGCGATACTTCAGCTGCACGTTCAGCATCACGACGGCAGCGAGACGCGCATAGACACCGACGGCTCGTGGAACACCGCTCTCGGGCCCGTGCGCGAGCACTGTCTCTACGATGGCGAGCGTTACGATGCCAGGCTGGAACAGCCGGGCTGGGATCAAGTCAACTTTAACGACAAAGCCTGGACTCCAGCCAATGTGGTTGACGAACCCGGCGGGGAACTGCGCTTCCACTCGATCGAGCCGATCCGCGCCATGGAGAGCATACGCCCGAAGTCCATGTGGGAGGCCGCGCCGGGCGTCTTTATATTCGACATGGCCCAGAATTTCAGCGGGGTGGCGCGCGTGACCGCCTCGGGTCCGCGCGGCGCCGAAATCTCCCTGCGCCATGCGGAGAATATCCATCCTGACGGCACGCTGGATGTCGGGACAAACAACTTGGCAAGAAACCTCGACCGGTTCATTCTCAAGGGCGAAGGCACGGAGGTCTTCGAGCCGGTCTTCGTCTATCACGGGTTCCGCTATGTAGAGATGCGCGGATTTCCCAGGGCGCCAACTCTCGACAGCTTGCTCGGTGTCGTCATTCACACAGCGAGCCCGCAGACCGGCGAATTCCAATGCGCGAATGGACTCATCAACCACATACACCGATGCACGGTCTGGAGCCAGCGCAGCAACATGATGGGGCTCCCCACCGATGATAACCAGCGCGACGAGCGGCTCGGCTGGATGGCGGACGGACACCTCGCCGCCGAGCAGTTCATGCACAACTTCGAGCCCGCGCGTTTTCACAGGAAGTGGCTGCGCGATATGAAATGCGGCCAGGATCCACAAACAGGCAGCGTTCCATACATCGTTCCACGCCCCTACTTCTCACCGGCTTCGCATACCGCTGCATGGAGCAGCGCCTATCCCCTCGTGACATGGTATCTCTATCAGCATACGGGCGACAGGTCGCTGCTGGAAGAGCACCTGGACCCTGTCAGCCGATACGTCGACTATCTCTCAACGCTGGCGGAGGATCACATCCTGCCGAAGGACCGTTATGGCGACCACCTGTCCATCGCCGACGGTCACGACAGGGGTGAGCCGCTTCTGGCTTCGACATGGTTCTATTATTACGATGCCCTTCTCGCCTCGCGGATGGCCGCCGCTCTCGGCCGGGAACCGGTTGAATCGAAATACGCAGCACTCGCCAGTTCAATTCGAAGCGCGCTGAACGAACGCTATTTCTCGCCCGCAGCGTGCCGCTACGGCGCAGGAACCCAGTGCGAACAGATAATGCCACTCTGGCTCGAGATGGAGCCGGATGATGAGCGGGAGAAATTGCTGGGGTGGCTGATCGGCAACATCATGCACACCAACCACGCGCACCTGCGCGTCGGGATCCTCGGGGCGAAATACGCGATTGATCTCCTTATGGCAGAAAACAGGAACGATGTCCTGTGGGATCTCGCCACGCGAACTGATTATCCGAGCTTCGGCTACATGACCGAGGGATACACCACCCTTTCGGAAACATGGAACAGAACGGGAACGAATAATCATGTCATGTGGGGACACATTGATACATGGCTCTACCAGGGACTGGCCGGCATCCGTCCCGCAACGCCAGGCTACGGACGCATCCTGATCCAGCCATTCGTCCCCGCCGGGCTGGGATGGGTCAGCGCCGCCATCACCACCGTGCGGGGCCGGATATCGTCGGCCTGGAAGCGCGCCGGCGAAACGCTCAAGCTCGAAGTATCCATTCCGGCGAACACGTCCGCCGAGATCCGGCTGCCCCTTCGCAGCATCGGCGACAGCCGAATTCTCGAGGGTGAACAAACGGTCTGGCATGAGGGCTTCCGCGAAGGCGTTGACGGTGTGACTTCGGGCGCCTGCCGGAAAGATTGCATAACCCTGAACACCGGCAGCGGAAGCTACCACTTCTCCTGCCGGTGGCGCGATAACCCGAGATAGCGAGTTGAAAGATGGATAGGCCAAACATTATCATTTGCACAGCCGATCAGTTGCGCCCCTTTGAACTCGGGTGCTATGGCAACAGCATGATACGCACACCGAATGTTGACCGGCTGGCATCGGAGGGGATCCGCTTCGAGACGGCTGTTTCGAACTATCCCGTGTGCATGGCCGCCCGCTCCGTACTGATTTCCGGCCAGTATAACCGCACCTGCACCGGCGGCATAGGCAACATCTGTTATCCGGGCCGCCCCGGCGATTTCAATATGCCAGAATACCCGTATGGAAACCGCCCCGTCCTGAAAGACACGACACTGCCCGAAATTCTACGCGCCGGCGGCTATCGCACCCAGGCCATCGGCAAGTGGCACATTCATTCCTGGCCGCATGACGTCGGCTTCGATCATCACCTTATCCCGCGCGTTCACCATTGCCACACGGGTCAACTCTTTATCGAGGATGGCGGCCCGGAATTCGCCGCCCCCGGCTACAGCACTGATTTCGAGGCAACCCGCATGGAGCAGTTCCTGGAGGAAAGCACCCGCTCCGGCTCCCCGTTCTTCCTCTATTACAACATCCCCGTGCCTCATTGTCCGCTTTCCGACGCCCCGGCAGAGTTCATCAACATGTACCGGCCGGAGGATGTGGTTTTGCGTCTAAATGTGAATTCTGATGTTCCTCTGGCCTGGGAGGACTACTGGTTCAGGGTCTATCGCTATGATTTCCGCTATTACGGCCTCCATCTGCCCTATACCGAACACCTGCCACAGGGCTATTCACTTCGCCACCTAATCGCGGAATACTGCGGAATGGTAACCTGGATGGATTCCATGGTGGGACGCATGCTCAATGCGCTCGACCGCACGGGCCTCGCCGAAAACACGATCGTGGTATTCACGGCGGACCACGGCGATAACCTCGGCAGCCACGGCCTGGTTCAGAAGGGTGGCACAAACGATGAATCAATCCGCATCCCGATGATCTTGCGTGCGCGGGGGCGCGACGGAATGGCGCCGGCCGTTAACCACTCGCATGTCGCCAGCCTTGTGGACCTGGCACCCACCCTTCTTTCGCTTGCGCAGATTGAAACCCCGGCTCACCTGCAGGGCCGCGACCTTTCTCCATTGTGCCTCGGGCGCTCGTCCGATGCCCCGCGGGAGGCCTTCATCGAGACAAGCCGCGCCATTACCATCCGTTCGCCGGATCACGCATGCACAGTTCCGTGCACAGCGCCCGGTCATGCTCTCGCCGGTCAGCCCGAGTCCTATTTCAATCTCGCGAAAGACCCATATCAATTCAACAACCTCGCGTCAGGTGGCCCGCCTGATGCAGGGGCAGAAGCCCTCATCGCCCGCCTTCGCGCCTGGCATGATTCCACGCCATGGATGCGGCAGGGAGAGAATGGCATTTAATCCTTGAACCGCTGAACCTTGAACTGCTAAATTCCACATCACTTTTCATGCGTTGGCAGGCATTCTGGAGCAAGCTATGAAAGCAGTCATGCTCATGTTCGACTCACTGAACCGCCACATGCTGCCGCCCTACGGCTGCGACTGGGTGCGCGCACCCAATTTTCAGCGCCTGGCGGCGCATTGCTGCACCTTCGACAAGTGTTTTGTGGGGAGCATGCCCTGCATGCCGGCTCGCCGCGAACTGCACACGGGCCGCTACAACTTTCTCCACAGGAGCTGGGGTCCCTTGGAGCCTTTCGACGATTCCATGCCGGAACTGCTCAAGCGAAACAGGATCCCCTCGCACCTGGTCAGCGACCACTACCATTACTGGGAGGAGGGCGGCGCGAACTATCACACTAAGTACAGCAACTGGCAGATCTCGCGCGGTCAGGAAGGCGATCCCTGGCACAGCGATATCGCCGACCCCGCCGACTATCCGATGTCCAACCCGGAGCGCGCGGTGAGGTCAGGAGCCGCTTCGGTGATACGTCAGGACTGGATCAATCGTTCTCATATGCGCAGCGAAGATGATCTCCCACAGGCGAAAACCATGACCATGGGCATCGAGTACCTCGAACGCAATCACTCCTGTGACAACTGGTTCCTCCAAATCGAGACATTCGACCCGCACGAGCCCTACTTCGTTCCGGAGCGCTTCAAACAGCTTTACGACTATGACTACTCACGGTTCAACAACGACTGGCCCGATTACCGGACACTCAACAAGGAGGGCGACAGCGAGCTCAGCAAACACTACCGCATGCTGAATGCCGCGCTGATAAGCATGTGTGACCATCATATTGGCAGGGTGTTGGACACCATGGACCGCCTCGGTCTGTGGGAGGACACGATGCTGATCGTCAACACCGACCACGGTTTCCTGCTGGGAGAACACGACTGGTGGGCCAAGTGCCGCATGCCCTTCTACAACGAAATAGCGCACGCTCCTCTCTTCATCTGGGATCCCCGAACAAAGATCGCCGGACGCAGGCGAAGAAACCTGGTGCAAACAATTGACCTGCCTGCCACGTTGCTCGAGTTCTTCGGAGTTGAGCTTCCACCGGATATGCAGGGGCGCCCGCTCCGTCAGACAATCGCCGATGATTCGCCCGTTCGCGCGGCCGGGCTCTTCGGTCTGCACGGAGCGCACGTGAATGTGACGGATGGACGCCATGTCTACATGCGCGCGCCGGTGAGCGCGGAAAATACACCCCTGTTCCAGTACACTCATATGCCCGCGCACATGAAGACTCCCTTTTCGCTGGATGAAATGCGCACCGCCGTTATGGCGCCGCCCTTCCCCTTTACCAAGGGTTGCCCGGTTATGCGCATCGCGGCCAATGGCAGGAATGGATGGGCCGCGGCTCATGATTTTGGCACAATGCTATTCGATATAGAATCGGACCCGAAGCAGGCGAACCCATTGCACGATGACAAACTGGAGAAGGAAATGATCGAACATCTAGTGCGCGAAATGCGCGCAAATCACGCCCCGGAGGAGCAATTCGGCAGACTTGGACTCTAACAGAAAACTGGAAAGGAACTAAAAATGGAATTGGATCTGAATGGTAAATGGAAGCTCACATGTGGAAAAGATGGACGCCGGATGGACGCCCTCGTTCCAGGCGACAACCTCAGCGCCATGGTAGACGCCGGTCTGGTCCCCGATCCCTACGCCGGGACCAACGAGCTTGACCTCCAGTGGCTAGGTTCGAGCGATTGGATATATACCCGCGACTTCGAAGCCCCGGAGAAGCTGCTGGCAGAGTCCTCCGTGGCACTTTCCTGCGACGGAGTGGACACGGTGGCCGAAATCAGCATCAACGGCAGGCGTGCCGGCGCCACGGATAACATGTTCCGGCGCTACCGTTTCGAGGTGAAAAAGCTGCTCAAGTCCGGCAGTAACACGATCACCATACACATCAAGGCGCACGAGCCGGTTAGCAACAAACTCGCCAAGGCATTGTCGCACCCCGCTCCGCACGGCATCAATCCGGTCCAGTCCATGCACCGCAACATGATACGCAAGGTGCAGTGCCACAGCGGGTGGGACTGGGGTCCCTGCCTGATGGTCTCCGGCATTCAAGGCGGCATTTCGCTGCAAGGGGCAAGCGATGTGCGACTCGATTACGTAATGACCGAACCCGCGTTTCGCGGGAAGGACGCGCTTGTAAAGGTGATCATCGAGGCGCAGGGCCTGCAAAACGGACCGGTTCCGCTCGATATCGAAATCGGCGGCGCATCATTGAAAACCTCCGTGAAACTGGAAAAGGGCGCGAACAGGATAACCCGTACACTGTGCGTCAGAAACGTCCGTCGCTGGTGGCCAAACGGGTATGGAGAGCAGTACCGCTACGATCTCAAAGTTCACCTCGGCTCGGCGGCCTGGAACAGAAAGATCGGGCTGAGGTCGCTTGAGTTGATCAACAAGGAAGATAAGACAGGTCTCTCGATGCTATTCCGCGTCAATGGGGTGGATGTTTTCTGCAAGGGCGCCAACTGGATCCCTGCGGATTCCATGCCCCAGCGCCAGACCCCCGCAGTATACGAAAATCTCCTTCAGAGCGTTGCCGATGCAAACATGAACATGTTGCGCGTATGGGGCGGCGGCCAGTACGAGCGAGACGTCTTCTACGATCTGTGCGATGCGAAAGGTCTGCTGATATGGCAGGACTTCATGTTCGCTTGTTCACCGTATCCCGCAACGCCGGATTTTCTAGACAACGTTCGCGCCGAAGTAACTCACCAGGTCAAGCGGCTCCGGGACCGCGCCTGCATCGCAATCTGGTGCGGCAACAACGAGAACTTCGCCGCCCTGAATTGGTTCCGGGAATCACGCGAGAACCGGGACCGGTACCTGGTGGATTATGATCGCCTTTACGAGGGCGTCATCGGAGCCACAGTAGACGCCTGTGATCCAACCCGCACCTACTGGCCGTGTTCGCCCAGCGGCGGGCGCGGTGATTATTCAGACTGCTTCCACGACGACAAACGCGGCGACATGCACTACTGGGATGTCTGGCATGGAGGCAAACCGTTCCAGGCTTACTACGACAAGACGCCGCGCTTCTGCAGCGAGTTCGGCTACCAGTCCTTCCCCTCGATGGACGTCGTGCGCACTTATGCTTCGGAGGATCAGCTCAACGTGACCGCGCCGGTGATGGAACATCACCAGCGCAACGGAGGCGGGAACTCGAAGATCATCGAGATGTTCAACCGCTATTTCCGCATGCCGCAGGGCTTCGAGAACTTCGTGTATCTCAGTCAGGTCCAGCAGGGCGTGGCGATCCGCACTGCCGTGGAATACTGGCGCAGCCTCAGACCGGTGTGCATGGGAACCATATTCTGGCAGCTCAACGACTGCTGGCCCGTCGCAAGCTGGTCCAGCCTGAACTACGGCGGAAAATGGAAGATCCTGCATTACATGGCCAGACGCTTTTTTTCGCCGGTGATGCTCACGATATTCCAGCGCAAGTACGGACAGCCCGTCGAGCTGTGGGGTGTGAACGACCGGCAACAGAAGCGCTCAGGCTCGCTGCGCGTCTCGCTTGTGGGTTTCGATGGGCGTACGTTGTGGACCGACAGAAAAAAATTCACACTGCCGGCCGGCTCCTCGCACAGGATAGCTCTCTACCCCCTCGATAAACTGCCCGCCGCCCCGAATGAAGCCTTTATGCTGGCTGAAATGACGACAGAAGAGGGAAAAGTGCGCAACGACCTGTTTCTCACGGAGTACAAGCGCTGTCCGCTGCCTCCCGCCAAGATCAGGACATCCGTCAAGGCCAAGAATGGCGGATTCATCGTGAAAATCAGGAGCGATGCGCCTGCCTTCTTCGTAACCGCGGACGCAGAAGGCATCGCCGGCGTATTTGACGATAACGCCGTGACGCTCATTGCAGGCGAGTCCCGGACACTTCGATTCACGCCGGAAAGAAAGATTTCGTCAAAGACCCTCGCAACATCGCTCAAGATCAAGCATTTGCAGGCATCGGCATCTTGCTGATATTGACCTTCCGGGTCCGAACTGTAAATAGATGACAATAAACAGTGCAAATCGCATTCTTGTATTCGCCATCTTCTCGGGCACGGTGGCATTTGCAGGAGAAAACACAGTGCAGCAGAAAGACAACACGTCAGGCGCAGCTAACAGTTCGAGCCCGTATGCAATCCGCCCTCTCGCCGACGAGTTTGTGGTGGTCTACCGCTCGCCCGATCCGCAGAAGATTTACACCTGCAGCCCCGGCATTGCGCGCCTCGAAAGTGGCAGGCTGGTTGCCACACTCGACCTGGGCGGCCCCGGAATGAAGGATTGGCCCGAGCCGAAGGGCATTCGCTACGGCAATCCGAAACAGTCGAAACTATTCACCTCGGATGACTGCGGGAAAACATGGCAGCACAGGGTTGACTACCCTTTCATGATGTCTCGCCCGTTTGCCGCAGGCGGTTCACTCTACGCGCTCGGTATAGCCGGCGATCTCATGATCATAAAGTCGGATGATGACGGAGAAACCTGGACAGCGCCGGCGAAACTGACCAATGGCGACCAATGGTCGCAGGCGCCCTGTAACGTTCACTACGCCAACGGCTGCGTCTACCTCGTCATGAACAAGCGCCCCCACCCTCACGGCCATTATTGGCCGGTTGACGTCGAGGCTCCGGTCCTTATGCGCGGGCGTCTGGGCGACAACCTGACAAAAAGAGAAAACTGGACATTCGCCGACGCACCAGCTTTTCGAGATGTCGTCAAGACCAATGACCTTGAATGGTTCGGCGTGCCCTTCTTCACATCGCTGCAGGAAGAAGTATTCCTCGCCGCGCCAGGCCGCCCGATGGCTCCCATCGGCTGGCTCGAGACGGGAGTGGTTCAGTTCAGCGATCCCAACCACATCTGGCACGATCCGTCCTGCCGCACATTCCACCTGTGGAGCCGTGCCCATACGGGCGGCACAGGCTACGCCTGCATAGCCAAGGTTGTCGAACAGGGAGAGAAGCCAGGAACAGGGCCGATGAAGTTCATGCTCGAAAAAGCGCCTTCAGGAAAGACAATGCTCTATGTCCCCTGCCCCGGCGGCCAGATGAAGTTCCACGTGATTTATGATGACGCCACAAGACTCTTCTGGCTGCTTTCCACACAGGCCACGGACAGCATGATCCGTCCGGATCGAATGCCCGCCGACCGCTATAACCTGCCAAATAACGAGCGGCGAAGACTTCAACTGCAATTCTCGAAAAACATGATTGACTGGTGTTTTGCCGGAATTGTGGCGATCGGTCCCGTGGAAAAGGCTTCCCGCCATTACGCCGCCATGTGCATTGACGGCGACGACCTCGTGGTGCTCAGCCGCAGCGGCGACGTGAGGGCGAAAAATCCGCACGACACTAATATGATCACTTTTCACCGTATCAGGGATTTCAGGAGCCTTGTGTATTAACAAAACTGGAGATTTGGAGATGAAACTTGCTTCCTTGTTCAGCGACCATGCGGTTCTGCAGCGCGGGATACCGGCGCCGGTGTGGGGATGGACGAAACCCGGAACACATGTGAAAGCACAAATCGGCGAATGGGCCGCGGAGCACGTCACCGGTGCGAACGGCAAATTCCTGCTGCGGCTTCCGCCCATGCCCGCGGGCGGACCCTACGACCTCAAGGTCAGCGAACCCGGGAAAACCGTCAAAATAAGCGATGTGTGGATCGGCGAAGTGTGGGTCGCTTCCGGTCAGTCAAACATGCAGTTCACCCTTGCGGCAAGCGGCCCGCAGGGCGAGGAAGCCATACGCGAATCATCAGGCGTCCCCGTCAGGATGCTAACAGTGCCCCGCCTGGCCACGGCCGGACGCAGAGACGACGTGGATGCCAAGTGGCAGATAGCCGCTCCCGAAACAGCCGGTAACTTCTCCGCGGTCGCCTATCATTTCGCGAAAAAGCTCAATGAGGAGCTTGGTGTCATGATCGGCATCATTGACTCAAGCTGGGGCGGAACCATTGTGGAGACGT
>CAYWJE010000013.1:438-26839 GCA_964458525.1 uncultured Verrucomicrobiota bacterium | reverse complement strand
GCCGGCGCCACACCCCTGCTGGTCGGCTCGATGGATTACGAGGATTACGCCACCGGCCCTAAATATTACAACAGCTCCTTTCTCTTCATGCCGGACGGCTCCCCGCCGCAGTCCTATAATAAGCAGCACCTGGTTCTTTTCGGAGAATACATCCCGTTCGAAAACGCCATCCCTTTCATCCGCAGCCTCACCCCGATAGAAGGCAGCTTCACCGCGGGAAGAACCGGGACTGTCTTCCGGCTCGAGAATTCGGGCGTGAGTTTCTCCGTCCTGATCTGTTTTGAGGACACCGTCGCGCGGATAGCGAGGGCCGCCGTTCGCAACGGCGCGCGGCTGCTGATCAACCAGTCAAATGATGCGTGGTTCGATCCGTCAGGCGCGGCCCGTCAACAGATGACCCACTGCGTGTTCCGCTGCGTGGAAAACCGGGTTGCAGCGGTCCGCGCCACCAACACGGGGCTGACCTGCTTCATTGACAGGAACGGACGAGTCTACGGCGCTCTTGAAGCCATGGACTCTCATTTCAGCGCGCCGGATTTCACCACCGGGGCGGTATTCGTGCCTGGCGCGGACATGCCGCTTTCCTTCTATACACGGCATGGCGACCTCTTCGCGCTCATCTGCCTTTCCGCAACCATCCTCGTGCTCGGAGCTGCGACGCGGCCGTGGTGGCGAAAGAACAGAACCGGGGAGGAGTTTGCGGTAGAAACCAACAGTTCTAAAACCTGAAGCCTTCTCTCTTTTCAACGCTACAGGCGATGGGCAACGAATCACAGATGCGCCCACCATAATACAAATTGCTGAATCCTGTTTGACTTGAACCCCCGCAATGGCTATGTTTTTTGTGAAGTAAAAGCAGGCAAAACGCTCTGAGAAGGTGTGCGCCCATATGAACGTGTCTGCACAACTCATCATAAGCGGCAGAGTGCAGGGCGTTTGCTTCCGCTACTATTGCCGGGAGCAGGCGGAGAAACTCGGTGTGCGGGGATGGACGAAAAACCTGGCTGACGGCAGCGTCGAGGTCATGGCGGAGGGCGACGAGGAGGCCGTCCGTCAGTTCGTCGCCGCCTGTCGGCGCGGCCCGCCACAGGCGCTCGTAACCAATTGCGCGGAGACGTTCGGCGCAGCCACAGACCGTTTCGACTCTTTCGAAATAAAATCCTGAACCGGTCATTCCAGCACATCGCCATCCGATCATGCCCTCAAACAACCGGAAATAATCAAGATGAACAATAGCAATTCATTCGTTGACGAATCGCAAAAAACCGTCCTCCGTCGGCTCGGCGAGGAAATAGCCCGCGTCGGCAGCCTGCCCGTCCAGCGCGAGAAGGCGGAGCTCTGGCGCAGGTTGAACGACATGCAACCCGTGCGCCCCATGGTCTACATCAACGAGGAGCCGGGGCCGGAACTCGAATGCGAGGAGCTGAAGTGCGTTTGCGCCGACCCGCTCCTGCGCTCGATCGAGCATTCGCTGCGCATGGCCCTCTACCGCTGGCGCCACTACCCTGTTGACAACGTTATCCGCCCGGAGATAGCCTGCCAAAAGGCATGGACCAGCAGCGGAATCGGCATCTCGCAGCAGGGCTCGATGATCCATCACAGCGCGGTGGCCGCGCAGAGCTTCACCCCCCAGATCACCGGGATGGACGACATCAGCAAAATAAAAATGCCGGAGGTGAACTACGACGCGGCGAAAACTGCTGAGCGCAAGGCTCTTCTCGACGACGTATTCGGGAACATTCTTCCCGTGCGCGTCAACGGGATAAACCACATCTGGTTCACGCCATGGGACAACCTGATACGCCTGGTCAGCATCGAGAACATCATGATGGACATGCTAGACCGGCCGGAATTCATAGATGCCCTCGTCTCACGCTACGTTGACGCCAAGATGCACGAGCTTGACCAGATGGAGGCGCTCGACCTGCTGGACGCCGGCTCCGCGAACTACCGCATTGGCTCCGGCGGCTACGGCTATTGCAGCAAGCTGCCCGCCGAGACCGGCGCGGGCGATCCGCTGCGCTGCGGCGCTCTCTGGGGCTGCGGTAACGCGCAGATATTCTCCGAGGTCTCGCCCGAAATGCACTGGGAATTCTCGCTCAAGCACGAAATTCGCTGGCTCGAGCGCTGGGGCTTGACCTACTACGGATGCTGCGAACAGCTGCATATGAAAATGAACCTCATGAGGCGGATACCCAACCTGCGCAAGATATCGGTGAGCCCCTGGTTCAATATCCCAAAAGGATTGGAAAACGGGGCTGGCGCTTACGTCCTTTCCGTCAAGCCGAACCCCGCCATCTTCGCAGAGGATTCGTTCAACGCCGACCGCGCGCGCCGGGAACTACGCACGCTTCTCGATCAGTCCCGCGGCTGCAGCGTGGAGCTCGTGATGAAGGATATCAGCACTGTGCGCAATGACCCGTCGCGCCTCTGGCGCTGGGGCGAAATAGCGATGAAGGAGGCAGAGCGCACCTGATCCGCCGTCTTGAAAATAAGAATGAGACCAATAACAAAACGGACACAAATGATGAACAAAAACAAGACACCCGATCGCGACCTGCAGGACAAGCTTCTGGCACTGCTTCTAAAAGCCGACAAGGAGGGACTGTCCGAAGCGCAGCTTGCCGAACAGCTCGGCCTGACGGGGCGCGCGCGCAAACAGTTCCGCCCTGTTCTCGACACCATGATCGCGCGCGGCGACATCGTGCGGATCGCGCGCGACCGCTACTCACTCGGCAGGCCGGGCGACCTCGTGGCCGGCTCACTGGAAGTCGTGCGCTCGGGTAACGGGTTCGTAGCCGCGGAGGACGGCTCTGCCGACATCTTCATTCCCAAGGCCGGCATGAGCACGTCGCTTCCGGGCGATCGCGTTCTCGTTCGCATCGAGCCAGGCCGGGAGGCGACCGCGACCGTGAAGCGGGCCGGCAAGATAGTGCGCGTCCTGGACCGCTCGCGCCGGGCAATCGCCGGCACCCTCAGGAAGACCGGCAATTTCTTCTGCGTCGTCCCGCTGGATCCGGCCTACGCCGACAACTTCTATGTCGCGGATACGAAGGACGCGAAGCCCGGCGACCGCGTGGTGATCCAATTCACCGCCTGGGACAACCGGCACGTCAGTCCAGAGGCCGAGATAATTGAGAGGATCGGGCCGGAAACCGACCCGTCACTCGACACTCTGGCTATAATCAAGCACTATGGCCTCTCTCAGTCGCTCCCGGCAGCGGCCGTCCGCGAGGCGGAGTCCTCCCCGGAGCTGATGGACAATCCGGGCAAGAGAGAGGATTTCCGCAACCGCTTCATCTTCACGATTGACCCGGCGACATCCCGCGATTTCGACGACGCGCTCTCCCTTGAAATCAAGAGCAATGGGCGGCGCGAGCTGGGCGTTCATATCGCCGACGTCTCGCACTTCGTGAAGCCGGGCGGCGCAATGGACGCCGAGGCTAAACGGCGAGGAAACAGCGTCTACCTGCCGGACATGGTCCTGCCCATGCTCCCCGAGCAACTTTCTAACGGGCTATGCAGCTTGAGGCCGAACGAAGATCGGCTGGCGTTTTCGGTGATGATGACCTTTGACGAAAAAGGACGGCACACTGGGTCGGAATTTCGACGCAGCATCATCCGCTCGAAGCTCCGGCTCACCTACGAACAGGCCCTCGCGGCGCTCGATAAGGGAACAACACGCGGCTATCCCGAGGCCGGGGTAAGCGCTGACGCAATGGCGACGATCCGCGCCATTCACGCGCTCGCACAGCAGCTGCGTGCGCAGCGATTCGCCCGCTACGCGCTAGAGCTCGATATGCCGGAATATGAGGTGATCATGGGTCCGGATGGCATGATTTCCGACATCAGGAAGAACGTGACCGACATCTCGCACCAGTTGATCGAGGAGTGCATGGTGGCGGCAAACGAGGCTGTTGACAGGGAATTGAGCGGCAGGAGCGTGGAGCTGCTGCGCCGCGTCCACGAGCCGCCCGCCCCGCACAAGATCGAGCTGCTCACCGCCCAGCTGATAGAGATGGGCTTCCAGCCGGGCGACCTGTCGCACAGGCGCAATCTCTCCGAATTTCTCAAGTCAGTGCGCGGACATCCATTTGAGTACGATGCCAAAATCTTAACCCTGAAGAGCATGATGCGGGCGGTCTACTCCCCCGCCCCGCTCGGGCATTACGGCCTGGCTAAGAAGTTCTATGCTCACTTCACCTCGCCAATCAGGCGCTACCCGGACCTGGTCGTCCACCGCATACTCGCCGCGATTCTGGCCGGCAGGCGCACCCCCTACGGCCATGCGGAACTTGAATCAATCGGCGCGCAGTCGTCGAAGACCGAGCAGGTGGCAGAAACGGCGGAGAAGACGCTCGTAGAAATCAAAAAATACAGATTCCTGGAGCAACAGATCCGGGAAAGAAGCCCGATCGAGTACGATGCCATCGTGGTCAACGTGCGAAGCTTCGGCATGTTCGTGGAACTCACGGAGTTGGGTCTGCAGGGGCTCGTGCCGGTTTCAAGCATCTCCGGCAACTACGTCCGCTTCGACGAAAAGAGCGGATCACTCAAAGATGGATCACAGAAGTACGCCCTGGGCACACGCGTTAAAGTGCACGTCGCGAAGGTGGATTTCGACAAACGTAAAATTGATTTCGCCCTGTCGGGCGCGCCGGAGCAGACGGGGAGCCGCCGGGCGAGGACGAACGAGAAACGCCCGCCGCGCCGGGAACAACCGAAGAAAAAGCGCCGGCGCGGGCGCAGGTGAAAAGAAAGGAACCATGAATAAGCACATCAAGATCGGCATCGTGGGCTCACGCTTCGCCGCGGGCTTTCACCTGGAATCCTACAAACACGTAAGCGGCGTGAGCCTGGAGGTGGTCGGCGTTTATTCCAAGAGCAGGGAGAGCAGGGAATCCTTCGCCGCGAAGCATGGAATCAAAGCGTTCGACAGCTTCGACGATCTCGCCCGCGCGTCCGATGTCGTTGACCTCTGCGTGCCGGGCGCACTTCACGAGCCTTTCTGCGTCCGCGCAGCGGAGCTTGGCAGACACGTTATCGTGGAAAAACCTTTTACCGGCGCGTATGGCCCAGGGACCGACGACTGGCGCGGGAACCTTGCGGACAAACGCGTTCTCCTCGAAGAAGCGACCGGGTCGGTGAAACGCATGGTTGATGCCGCCAGGAAGAACAACGTGACGATTATGTATGCCGAAAACTGGGTCTACGCCCCGTCAGTTCAAAAGGAGGCGGAGGTGCTCAGAGCCGCGCGCGGCCAGATCCTCTGGATGCACGCAGAGGAGAGCCACAGCGGAAGCATAAGCACCGCCTACGGTGACTGGCGTCTATCCGGCGGCGGTTCGCTGGTCGGCAAGGGCTGCCATCCGCTAACCGCCGCCCTGTACCTGAAGCGGGTCGAAGGACAGAGAAACTGCGGCAGACCGAGTGTCGGCGGCAAGCCAATCCGTCCGAAGACCGTAAGCTGCCGCACGCACGAGATCACGCGCAACCCTGCGTTCGCCGACAAGGGCTTTCTGCGCACGGACTACAAGGATGTTGAGGATTTCGTGCAGGTGCACGTGACTTTCGAGGACGGCATGGTGGCCGACATCTTCTCGTGCGAGCTGGTTATGGGCGGAGTGCACAACTGGCTGGAGGTCTACGCCAACAATCACCGCATGCGGTGCAACATCAACCCGACCGACGCCAATGTGCTGTACAATCCAAGGGAAGAGCAGCTCAAGGACGTGTACCTCACGGAGAAGCTTGGCACCAAGCAGGGCTGGAGCTTTCCCTCGCCGGATGAGAACTGGATGACCGGCTATCCGCAGGAATTGCAGGACTTTATGGAATCGCTCAGAGACGGGCGCGAGCCGCAGAGCGGAATAGAGCTGGCCTCCGACACTGTCAACACCCTTTACGCGGCATATCTATCCGCGCAGGACCGCGGCGCCGAAACGGAGATTCCCCTGATCGGCTGATCCGCCGCCGGGTCACTGATCACCACTTGTCAAAAGCCTTGGCGCCGAGTTCCATAACGTCGCTCCTGCCGTCTTCCGATAGCACCTTGCCGTCAGGATCCAGGATGATCAGGGCGGGAATCCCCTTGACGCCGTATTTTGAACCGAGCGCATCCTTCCTCTCACTCTCGAACGGGAGGGCCAGCCAGGGCATCTTCATATCCTTCATATAAGCTGCCATGTCCTTCTTCGTCCGGTCCGCGCTCATGAAGACTATCTCGAAGGCCTTGCCCTCCGCTTTCAGCTTCTCATAGAACCCCACCAGAACAGGAGTGAACGCCCGGCATGGCGGACACCAGTGGGCAGAAAAATAGACGCCTACCTTCTTACCCACCAGGTTGGTGGCGGAAACAGTTTCCATCTTCGCATTGACAAGGTTTGTTCCGAACAAGCTCAAAAACGAATCCTGGCCGGAATTCGATGAATCCGGACTTGCCGCATTGACCCGCCCCTCCCCGGAACACCCCGATAGAATCAATCCAGCCAGCAACACACACGCGATATTCTTCATAGCCAGCCCTCCTCTGATGATTTCCAACTGCTCTTTTCTTTCCTGAATAATACACAGGAGCAGCTTACACACAAGGACAAAATAAATTTCACAATGGCTTACTCAACACCATGGCGTGGCAAGCACAAAACCCGCCCAGGAAGAAAGATGGATATGGGTTCAGGGTTCAGAGTTCGAGAATAGGTGAGTTATGTTACACCTTTCTGTTTGACAGCACACACCCTCACGAAGTAAGTTGCAGCAGTTTAAACAACAGCGAAGGTGGAACCTTGAACACTTATGACATTGCAGCTTACTACTGGCCGGCTTATCATGATGAGCCTCGTTGGCGTCGGTTCATGCCCGAGGGCGAGGGCGAATGGCAAACCATCCGCAAGGCCGTCCCTAAATTTCCGGGCCACCTTCAGCCTCGCGTCCCGGCCTGGGGCTATCTGGACGAATCCGACCCCCTGGTGATGGAAAGAAAGATCGGTGCCGCAGCCGATCATGGTGTCAATGTGTTCGTTTTTGACTGGTACTGGTACGAAAACCAGCCCTTCCTTGAAGAAGCGCTCGACAAAGGCTTTCTCGGAGCCCGCAATAACGACCAGGTGCGTTTTTTCATAATGTGGGCGAACCACAACGCCTCGACCCTGTGGAATCTTGAACAATCCCATGAGAACCGCATTGTCTGGCCAGGCGCTGTTGACCGCGCGACCTTCGAAAATGCTGCAAGGCGGCTTGTCACCCGCTTCTTCCCCCACCCGTCCTATTACAAGATTGACGGCAAGCCCGTGTTATCAATATATGACCTGGACAGGCTCATAACTGGGCTAGGCGGACTGGAATCCGCCCGCGAAGCGCTCACCGACCTGCGGGCAATGGCGCGGGCAGCGGGTTTCCCCGGACTCCATCTCCAGGCCATTCTTTGGAGTTGCATCCCCAAGTCGCCGGGAATGGCGGAGCTTATCGGGTCGGAAACACAGGACAACACAATACGCTTCCTAGGCTTCGACAGCCTGACCAACTACCAGTGGTGTCACTACGTCAGGCCGACCGGAACATATGCCGACTGGGGCAGTAAAGCTATCGAGGCATGGTCCCAATGGAGCGGAGAATTCTCCATACCCTATTTCCCTCATGTATCCGTAGGATGGGACACCAATCCGCGCTTCAAGGCGGCATCGAAGGACTACATCACAGATGCGAGGCCCGATCTCTTCGGGGGTTTTCTACGGCAGGCCATGGATTTCACTGACGCGCGCGGCCTGGCGCCGCGCCTGATAACGGTCAACGCCTGGAATGAATGGAGCGAGGGTAGCTACCTGGAGCCCGACACTCTTCACGGCATGGGCTACCTGGAAGCCGTGCGAAACGCCGCCGGGCAGCGTTGACCCGGCGAGCCGGATTTCATAAAATTGATTCTGCTGAAAAAGTCGGAAACAAGACGGTCGGCAGAACCTGCCCGACCGTCATACCGACATGGTGTGATGTTGCCGTCCGAAAAAGGGGTTTCTCGGCGGAATCTAAAATTAACCTTTGCACCCAACCCGGTTTCCTGTTAGAGTTCACCGGATTCGTGCGGCAGGCTGACCAGGTTGACTAGGCTCACCTCGCTCAATGGCGAAAACAATGTTTTTCCACCATGGCCGAGAACATAACAATGGAATCTGGACGAGCTTTCACTTTCCGCGCCGTGGCGGTGGGTACATTCGCGCTTATCATCCTCGCCGTGTGGGTCCACTTCCACGAAGTCCTCGTGCCGATGGCCAATATCCTTGCGGAGAACAGCCCGCCCGCCGGGGCTGTTGGAGTTCTGCTCGGCGTTATCGGGATTGGTGTCCTGCTTGCGCGGTTGCGCCCCTCTCTTCGCCTGAGCCGCGGTGAGCTCGCCGTCGTTTACGCAATGCTGGTGGCTGCGGCGCCAATCATGAGCCAGGGCATGTGGCATCGCTTCCTAGGGCTTGTGTCCGCCATTCCGCTCACTCCCGATTACCAGCGGCTCACCGATAGCTATTCCGAAAAACTCTGGCCGCACGGCGAGCAGCTTATCAGCAACCGCCGCTTCGCAAAGGGGCTGAAAGAAGTTGAAATCGAGCCTGCGGAACGCGCGCGCCTTTTCAAGGCCGAACGCACACCGGTCGGCGCAGTAACCGCACTTGAGCTGGTTAACCCTGAATCGGCGGAGTACAATGAAACTGCCATTCTGCGCATTCCGATAAAGCGGTTTAACTCTGCCGGACGGGAACGACTGGTTCCCGGCGAACGGTATTATTTTGCAATGCTTGTCAGGCTGGAGGATATGGCCGTTTCCTCCCGGCTTGATGTGGATCTGGACACCGATGACGGCGGCATGGAGACCATTCGCACTCTCACCCGCAAAATCCCTGATGCTTTCAGCACTCCGGGCGGATTCCAGCGTTTTGTAACGCCCTATGTCACAATTCCAAGACGGATGGTTGATCGTGCCGACCTGGTTTTCACCCTCACAGGACCGGGCCGCGCGGCGCTGACCGATATCTGTTTTTTCAGCAACGAGGCGCTCGCTCGCATGTACAAGGGTTGCATGGAAGTGCGCGAATCGGATATCCCTCTCATCCCCGTCAACGACCGAAACTCGATGGTCATTCGTCCGGACAACCTGTTCTCAATTCGCGGAATACTGTACATATTGAAGGGCTATATTCCCTATTCCCAGTGGTTGCAACCGCTCTTGTACTGGTTTGCGATTGTCCTCGCCATTTTCGGAGCGCTCTACGGCGTTGCCATTATATTCCGCCGCCAGTGGGAGGACGTCGAGCGATTCGGGTTCCCCATAGCGCGCCTGCCAAGCCTGTTCCTGGAGGAACGCGACAAAAACGGCACGGTGCAGCGCCCGATTTTTCACACCAAGATGTTCAAGGCAGGCGTCATAACAGCTCTCGTATTGGGATTGATAAGGGGCATTGCCTATTACGTACCCGGCGCGCCTTCGCTTGAAATCAACGTGAACCTGCTGAACTATGTTGCCTCGCATCCCGTTCTCTCCGCATTCATGCGGGGAATGACGGGGTTCACCTTCCAGGTTTTGTGGATTTTCGTGGCTGTGGCGTTCTTCGTTGACCTGGAACTGCTGGCAAGCATGCTGGTTTTCTTCCTGCTTGCCCGCATTCCCTACGCACTGGGAGAAATGACTGGGTGGAAGAACATCTCGGGCGACTTCGGCAACTTCCCTTTTCCCCACGAACAGCACATAGGCGCTTTTCTAGGCTTGGCTGTGGTAGCCCTGTGGGTATCGCGCCGCCACCTTGTCGGCGTGTTCAATACCATAGTGGGCCGGCCCGGCGGGTGGGACGACAGGCAGGAAATCATGCGCTACCGAACGGCCGCCATTCTGGTGCTTCTTTGCGTGTCCGCCATGGCATTATGGGGAAGCATGTCGGGGATGGGACCGTGGAACGCGCTCCTGTTCTTCGGTTTTATGCTCGTCTGCGGCTTCGTAGCGGCGCGAATACGCACCGAATTCGGCGCGCCAGGCACGTATTTCACACCATATAACCCGTTCCTGATCTTCTTCCTGTTTGGCGGCCTGCGCGTGTTCAGCCCCCAGACCATGGTGCTTGCGTATGTCGCAGGCGGGTTCATGGCGGTGGCGCAGTTCCTGATGTTCGCCCCCACGCAGGTGGAGATGATGCACTTTGCAAACCGCCTTAAGGTCTCACGGAGGGGTTTGGCGCTCGGCGTGACTTTTGGCATCGTGGCTGGGCTGATACTGGGCGGCTATGTGATGCTTGTGTGGGCTTACGGGCGCGGCGGAGAGAATATAGACTATATGCGAACGTGGGCGCTACGACAGCACTGGTATTTCAGCTCGCTCTACAGTTCGCTCAACAAGGCCGACGCCTATTCCGTCGCCCAGGCCGCCGGCGCCGGGGAGGGCCTCGCGCGCATGAGCCAGGGATGGGGCCCCATGATCGCAGTTGGATCCGGAGCGACGGTTACGCTTGTCGTTGCTGCGTTGCGGACGTGGATTTCCGGTTTCTGGCTGCACCCGATCGGCTACGTACTTGCCAACAGTCATTTCATAAGCTGCTGGGGCTCGCTGCTGACAGCTTTCGTAATTAAATTCATAAGCCTCAAGATCGGAGGGCCACGCTTCGTGCGCGAGCAGATGATGCCTTATTTCGCCGGCATGTTCTGCGGGGTCATAGGGGCAATGCTGCTCTGGGATATTATCGCCGCCGCCGCCATGGGCTTCGGCGTTAGAGAAGTTTTTACGTTGTTGATGTAACCCGGCATGAAATCGCATTCAAATTCAAAAAACGGCGTGCTATCGAATGCGCTTTGGGCGCTCGCAGCGGGCGCGCTTTCCATAGCCGTGCTCGTCTTCTTTAACAGGCTCGCCGCGCCGCCACCCAAGCTGCCTGCCGCAGGCGGGGCAAGGGATCCTGACTACGCGCGAGTTCTTTCCGAGATAACACCCCGCACGATGCTCTCGGATCTTGAAACGATCGCAGGCGCCGGGTCCAGATTCACCGGGTCGCCCGGCGCGGAGCAGACGGCCGATGCCATCGCCACCGAATTGCGGGAGCTGGGCTACGAGGTTTTCGAACAGCCTTTCACCGTTTGCGTGCCGGTCACTCACTGGGCCGAAATGATAATCAAGGATCCCGAAAAAGGCGAGGATCGAACGCTGAAAATTTTCCCCATGCTGCCAAACTGGTTCAGAACGCCAACCACCCCGCCCGAGGGGCTCACGGGCAAGCTGGTTGTCGGCAAGCTTGGACTCGCCCGCGAGTTCGAGGGCCAGGATATCGAGGGCGCCATAGTGGCGCTTCCGATGGGGCGACCATGGCAAACGGTCGCGGCGATGGGCGCGGCCGCAGTGATATACTTCGACGAAGAGGATCACGGCGCTGACCTTGGCCAGAACTGGGGACACAGCCTCACGGCCTCGGTTAACGTGCCGAGATTCCTGGTAGACGATGATATTTCCGCCTTGATAGGGCGCACCGTTTGCGTGCGGGCACGCGTTGATATCGAGCAGATCACCGCCCGCAACATCATCGGAATTCTGCCGGGTCCTTCAAATGCAAAAGAGCTCTTAATGCTCGGCTGCCACTATGATGCCTACAGCTACCTGCCCGACCGCGCGCCAGGCGTCAGCCAGGCGTGCGGCCTCGTTTCCTGGCTTGCCGCGGTTCGGCGGCTGGCCGGAGAAAAGGACAACCTGGGACGGCACGTCATGGTGGCCGCCACCGCTGCGCAGGGACACGGCCTGGAAGGCGCCCGGGCCCTCGCACGGATAATCGGCGGAAAGGAACGCCGCGCCGAGACATTGAAGCAACTGCGAAATACGCTTGACAGCCGGGAAACCAAATTGGAGCTCGCCCGGTCCGCCTCGCAAACAGCCTCGGACCCGAACTACTGGGCCGCAGCCGGCACGGCGGCGGACGATGAATACTGGAAAAGTCGAACGTCCGAAGAGCGAGCCGAATTCGAAGAGCTCCTGACAAGGGTCATCAATAAGAACTTGATGACACAGCTCGACAAGGAATCCGTGGCGCAGGTCAACTGGTTCCGCGCCGGTATGCCCGTTGTTGACGATGCCGGCGGAGAGGCCTCACTTTTCACTCGCTATAATGAGATCAGGCTCGCCGGAAGAAGGCTGCTCCAGCTTATCCGAACCCCGCCCGGCTCGGCAAAGGAACACCCTCTTTTTATGGATCTTAACATGCCCGAGCGCACGTCGAATGAGATATCCACCGAAATAGCGCACGCAGGAAAGCTCATGGACATTGCGCGCTCCAACCTGGAGCTGGCCGAGCGTATCCCGGACCACCAGCATATGCTTTATCTTGGATTCGACCTCACCCCGGCTGAAGGAAGCGTTGCCATGTTCTGCGGCATAACGGATCTCGCGCTTCGTACTGTTCCGGCCGATTTGGAGATATTCAACCAGGTGACAGAGGCAGGCTACGGACTTGACAAGACGGCCGGAACCCCGGAAGAACAAATCTATGTCCAAAAGGCCGACGGGAGTCGCTCATCCGTGAACCTCGTGCGCAACGGCGATGAGTCACGCCTGGCATTCTCACACGGCAATTCGATGCTCTATCACACATCACAGCCTTTCCTGTGGACCGGACACAGCGCTTTTATGTTCGCAACCATGGAGGACAACAGGAAGCTCATGGGCACTCCTTTCGACACATTAGAACGCCTCCTTGCTAACCTGTCGAAGGAAGAAGAAGGGGAAGAAGAACCTCTGGCAATATTTGCCCAGAACACCCGCCTCGCCACAGCATCAGCACTGCGACTCGCATGCGGTTTCGGTATATTGCTGCCCGTCCAGTTATCGGACGAAACCCATACTCTTCAGGGTATGGTCGTGAGCAGGATCGGCGATGACCTGACCCCCAGCCAGACCATGCCCGGAGCCCTCGTCCGCCTGGCGTCGCCCGACCGCTGGGGCACACCGATCGCCCCGCTGCCAGGTTGCGGGTTCGATCTGTGGAAAATCGCTGACGAGAAAGGCCGGTTCGAATACGGACTTGTGTGGGGTCCCGCGCTTTCTACAGGATGGCGCTCCCCTATTTCGCTCGATGCCGCCGTTGTAAGCGCGGACAAAGGCGTTATAGAGTGGACGCTCAACGAATCGGACAGCGGCCCGGCCGCACAGTTCAGCGTGAGGATGGTTGAAATAGACAACATGGCAAAGAGCCTCGCTATGCCGGTGGTTTTTCGCGCGCAGGCCGTGGAAATGGTGCCCATGACCGACCCTTCAACGCTGAGGCCCTACGCCGCCACGGGCATAATCGAGAGCAAGGCAATGGCCACCCCGAAGGATTACAAACAGGAGACAGTGCCGGACCTGCGCGTGTTCTTCGTCCCTCCTTATTCCACGCTCTATTTCACCTTCCGCAAAGGCTCGTTCCGCAACCCCAACCTCACGTCCGTCCGAGCTTTCGCACTCGGCGCCAAGGGGTCTCCTGACGGCGCGCACCTCGAGGGCCGTCCCGACATCTGGGGCGAGGGCTACCTGGCGGCCGACAATCCCCGCATCAGAAATATCGAGATTGACGCCGCGGTAAGCATGTGCCAGGTAAACAACAGGCGGTTGAAACTGTTGCAGCAGCACGATATGGCCGACGCCATGACGGTCGCATTCCACGATAAGGCGATCGAGGAAACCGAGGCCGCGCAGAAACTGATGGAAAAACGGAACGTGGTGGCAGCTCGTCACAAGGCGCAGGACGCCATCGCCTATGCGCAGAACGTGCACCCGGTACTGCGAGAGACCATCAGCGATGCCGTGGTGGGAATACTCTTTTACCTGATACTCGCCGCGCCCTTCGCCATTTTCGCCGAAAAGCTCTTCTTCGGACACCCCGATATACGCTGGCAACTTGGCATCCAGAGCGGGTTCTTCCTCTGCTTCTTTTTTGCGCTTCGCTTTCTGCACCCCGCCTACCAGCTCGTGCGCAGCTCGTTCATGATCCTGCTCGGCTTCGCAACCTTTGCCCTCGCTGCTTTCGTGGCGACTTTTGTGTCGGCCCGGTTTAAACAGAACCTGAGCGAGCTTCGTAAACAGGTCCGGGACGAGGCCAGCGTGGCTGACGTCTCGCGCGGCGGGGCCGCGGCCGCCGCGTTCGTGCTCGGCCTGGGCCACATGCGCCGACGCAAGGTGCGCACCGGGCTCACCGTGGCCACGCTGATCCTCACGACCTTCGTGATGCTGGCTTTCACCTCCGTTCAAACCGACATGGTTGAAATTGATTTCGCGCTCGGCAAGGCGCCCTACACCGGCATGCTGGTGCGCGATGCCAATTTCAACAACATGATAACCTCGATAGCGCCCCTGCAGGAGCGCTACGGCCGCGAGCATATCGTGGCGCCCCGAAGATGGGTGGGAACCTTTCAAATCGGCGCAAATAAGAGCGCACAGAGGAGCATAATGGACGTCACGCGCGTCGCCGGCGAACGCCGGCTTCGCGTTGAAGTGAACGCCGCACTCGGGCTCAGCGTGGACGAACCAAAGCTCACGGGAGTCACCAATGCCTTCAATGTCATATCCCGCTGGTTTGAGGATGACCGGGAGTATTCCTGCTTCCTTCCCGACACTGTCGCAGGCGCGCTCCAGATCACGCCGAGGGACATCATGAACGGGGAGGCAACGGTGAAATTCTCCGGGCAGGATTACCAGGTGCTCGGCACTTTTGATCCCCGGGCGCTGGAAATGATAATGGACGTTGACGGCCAGTCGCTCCTGCCCGTTGACGTGCTTGCCCTCATGAACCCGGCGCTGCAAAACCAGGCGGCGAACGACGATGCGACAGAGGTGCCGCCCGACGTGGACCGGCTGCCCGGCGACGTGGTGGTCATAACCCCCCAGGAGGCAACACCGGGAATCGTCGCCTCCGTGGCGGTGGGCTTCCGTGATCTTGATTACAGGGAGGCGCGCGGGCTGATAGTCTCTCACCTCGAGCGCTCCGGGGAACCGGCCTTCTATGGACTGGACGGCGTGGCCTACTACGGCGGACGCTTCCGAAGCCGCTCGCTCAGCGGCCTGCTCGATCTCGTGATACCACTGATCGTGGCGGGCCTGGCAGTGCTGAACACGATGCGAGGAAGCGTCTACGAACGCCGCGACGAGCTCTTCGTCTTCAACGCCGTGGGGCTTTCGCCAAGCCATATCATGGCGCTCTTCCTCGCCGAGGCCAGCGTCTACGCCGTCATGGGCGCCGTAGGCGGCTACCTGCTGGCGCAGGGCACGACCGCCCTTCTCAACGCTTTCAACCTGACCGGCGGGCTGACTATGAATTACGCCTCGCTTTCGAGCATCGGCGTGACGCTGGCGGTCATGGCCTGCGTCTTCATTTCGAGCCTCTTCCCGGCCCGCATGGCATCCCGCCTCGCCGCGCCCGCAGAGACACTCGTCCGCAAACGGGCCACTGCCGAAGGGGATCTGATCGAGATGGATCTTCCTTTCATGTTCAACAGGCGCGACAGAATAGCGCTGGTGGCATATTTCACGGATTGGTTCGAGGATTTCGGCGAGGGTTCGTCAGGTGCGTTCATCTGCGATCCGCCCACTTGCGGCGCCAGGGCCGACGGCGATCCCGACCATGCCGCGCCTTTCGTGCGCACCACCGTGTGGCTCAAGCCCTACGACCTGGGCGTGAGCCAGAGGGTGGAAGTCACGTCCCGACGCGCGCCCGACGGCAAGGGCATCGTAGCAACCGTAACCATGACCAGGCTTAGCGGCGATCTCAGCTCATGGGAGCGATGCTGCCACTCCTTCGTGGGGCTGTTGCGCAAAAGATTTCTCACTTGGCGCGCGATCCCCGACGATATGCGCGAGCGGCTTATGACTCGCGGCAGGCTGGCCCTGGAGGAAGCCCTTGCCCAGGATTTGAAAGGTTGACCATGGCTGAAGAAAAGAAAAAAGAATTCGTCCTCGATAAAGAGCTTGAGGTCTATCGCGACCTGATTGACACCCCCACAAGCTTTTCCGAGGGCTTCACGTGGACAACCGTTGCCGGCGCGATCTTCTGCGGCCTGCTCATGTTCCCCGGCGCCATCTACCTGAGCCTGCTCGCAGGCGTGGGCATAGGCGGCGCCGCCACGTGGGTCACGCTGATCGTGTTCTCCGAGATCACCCGGCGCGCAATGAAGACCATGAGTAAACAGGAAATGGTTGTTCTGCTCATGGCAGCCGGAGCAATGATCGGCGGCAGCGGACCTTTCGGACAGATGATATGGCGTCAATACCTCGTAACCTCCGACGCTGTCAAGGACATAGGGCTTTACGGACGATTCCCCGCCTGGTTTTCGCCGCCGCCGGACAGCGCCGCCATCGTGGAGCGCACGTTCTTCCACCCGGCGTGGATTATGCCTATAGGGTTGCTGCTCTTTATGACAGTTGTAGGCTTCGTAAATCAATTCACCCTCGGCTATGCGTTGTTCCGGCTAACTTCCGACGTTGAACGGCTGCCTTTCCCAATGGCGCCCGTGAGCGCGCAGGGCATCACGGCTCTGTGTGAAGGCGAGCGCGGCGAGCGGACCTGGCGGTGGACAGCTTTCTCTGTCGGGACCATGCTGGGGCTGGTCTTCGGAATCATCCACGTGGGATTGCCAGCCGTTTCCAGCGCGTTTCTGGATAAACCAATCATGGTGATACCCATCCCGTGGTTCGAGTTGACGCGCGTTACTCAAAGCGTGCTTCCGGCAACGCCCACGGGAATAATATTCGACCTGGGCCTGATTCTCATCGGGTTCGTGATCCCGTTCTGGGCGCTGGTGGGCAGCGCGTTCTCCGTGATGTTCACGTTCATTCTCAATCCGATTCTCTACCACACCGGGGTACTGAAGTCATGGCAGCCAGGCATGGATACTATCAACACCCAGCTGTCAAATAATGTTGATTTCTATTTCAGCGTGAACATAGGCATCGCGCTCGGCATTGCCGTTTGTAGCATTTACCAGACCGTTAAGCAGTTGCGTGTTTCCCTGCGCGAAGCACGCATGGCACGCGCCGAGGCGGGAGCAGGCGCTCCCAGAATATCCATATGGTCAACTCCCAAGGGGCGCGGAGACTGGCCCCTGTCATGGTGTTTTATCGTTTATTTCGTGGTCGCCGGCGCCCTGGTTGCCCTATGCAAGATGCTGGTTCCCGATTTTTCGATCATCTTCCTGGTTCTTTTCGCATTCGTCTACACGCCGCTGATCTCTTATGTTGAAGCAAGGTTGGCCGGCATCGCGGGACAGCACGCGGGGATTCCGTTCGTCCGTGAGGGCTTCATTCTCCTGTCGGGCGTCAAGGGAGTCGAGCCGTGGTTAGCGCCGATGCCGATAAACGACTACGGCAGCATGGCCCAGGGCTTCCGCACTTTCGAGCTGACAGGCACAAAATTCACGAGCCAGATCAAGCTGTGGCTGCTCACAACGCCTATGGTTTTCATTCTCTCTTTCATCTTCTGGAGCTTCCTATGGAAGGACGGGCCCATCCCGTCCGCCCTCTATCCCTATGCCCAGCGCATGTGGGAGTTGCAGGCACGAAACCAGATGATCATGTGGTCGGCCACCCTGGGCGAAGAAGGAACGATGACGCTATTCCAGCGCGCCTTCAAGCCGGAATTGATCGGCGTTGGCTTCGGTTTCTCTTCAATAACGTTCATTGTCCTTTCGGCGCTGAAATGGCCCACTATGCTGGTGTACGGAATGGCCCGCGGCCTTTCCGAGGGTCTGCCCCATGGATTGATTCTCCAGCTCACAGGGGGACTCGTGGCCCGCTACTGGTTCCACAAGAAATACGGCAAAAAGGCTTTCTTGAGATTCGCGCCCATTCTGCTCGCCGGCTATTTCGTTGGCGTGGGACTCATTGGAATGGCCGGCGTTGCATTGCGATTGATTATGTCGGCTATCTCACAGAGCCCGTTTTAAAGGATATTTAAAAAAGATGTCATGAGCGAATCATCACAGCAGCAGATAAATACCGGCGGTTACGAACAGCGTTCTCGCGACCAGACCGTCCTTCCATTTGGGGTGGCGTTCCAGCTCTGCATGAGCGGTATACGCACGCGCCTCGGTCGATCCGCCATCACGCTGCTCGGAGTAGCGCTCGGCATCGCCTTCCTGATGTCCGTGCTGACCGGGTTCCATTTCAGGACCGTGCTCGCCTACGAAATGGAGCTGTCCCGCGAGATGCTTCGCCGCTCTGCGCTGCTGCGCGGGGAGGTTGGCCAGCTGCGCGGCAAGCGCTTCGCGATATTCGGAGAGGCGACCTCACGCAAGGATGCGCGGTTCATCGAGCTTCTCAAGAGCTCCGAGGCTGAGCTGATATACCACCCCGATGACATCGAGATCAGGCTGGAGGAGCTTTCCTCGGCGGAACTCATTCTCCTTCTCGGCGGCGCGCGCGCTTCGCTCCCGGCCGGCGTGTCCGCGGAGAATATCTCCGACTTGAGAATCGTCTACTTCGAACTGCCCCCGGAAAAAGTGCTGGCGCATCTTGAGAAGGCTGAAATCCCGCACCGCGCGTTGCATATCGAGTCAGGCCACGAAGACGACGCGGCGCGCGCTGCGCAGACGCGCATGAGGCTTTACTGGATCGTTACGCTTTCTCTGCTTATCACCGTGGGCGGAGTGACAAACGCTCTGCTCATGTCCGTGACCGAGAGATTCCGCGAGATAGCCACCATGAAATGTCTCGGCGCGCTCTCCGCATTCGTGATAAAACTTTTCCTGATAGAAAGCGCCATAATAGGCATGGCGGGCTCCTTCCTCGGAATGCTGATCGGTCTTCTGCTGCCGGCGGCAATATACGGCTACGGGTACGGATTCAGGGTGCTGGCCGCTGGTAGCGACCTCAAATGGCTCGGCGCAGCAGGGGCGATTTGTATACTGGTGGGAACTGCTCTCGCCATGGTTTCCGGCATTTACCCGGCGCGCGTGGCAGCAAAGATGATCCCGGCCGACGCATTGAGAAGCAACGTGTAGGTGAAGATATGAGCGAAGCAAACAATCGGTCAAACATGGCTCCCCGGCCCGAGGCCGTCCGCCGACTGCTCGATGTCCAGCAGGACAGCGCGCGCAGGAACGTGGTCTCCGCCCGTGACGTGCGCCGGGTCTACCCCATGGCCGGCGGCGAATCGGTGGCGCTGGCCGGAGTCACGCTTGATGTCTTCACCGGCGAATACCTCTCCATCATGGGCCCGTCGGGAAGCGGGAAAACCACTTTCTTCAACATGATCGGAGGACTCGATAAGCCGACATCCGGCAAGGTGTTCATTGACGAGGTGGATATCGCCCAGCTCGACGCCTTCGAACTCGCCTGGCTGCGCTGCCGCAAGATCGGCTACATTTTTCAAACCTTCAATCTCGTACCGGTGATGACTTGTATTGAAAACGTGACGCTGCCGATGGTCTTCGCCGGGATGGATAGCGACGACGCGCGGGACAAGGCGGCTTCCATCCTCAAAAGGGTCGGGCTCGGCGAGCGCCTCAAGCATAAACCACCCCAACTCTCCGGCGGCCAGCAGCAGCGCGTGGCCTGCGCCAGGGCGCTCGCAAACGATCCGGCCATAATTCTCGCCGATGAGCCGACAGGCAACCTCGATTCCAAGACCGGAGAGGAGATCATCGGGCTCCTGCGGGAGCTGCAGAAGGAGCACAACGTCACCGTTATAACAGCGACGCACGACATGAAGATGCTGAGCATTTCCGACCGCGTCGTCTGGATCAGAGACGGGCGCTGCGACAGGATCGAGGAGCGCGAGTCGCTGAACATCAAGGTCGGCACAATCGAATAACCCGGGTATTGTCATGAAAAACAGCAAACTCGTTATAAGCGCAAAGGGGCTCAGACGGACCTACCAGCTCGAGGGAGAAACCGTGCACGCCCTCGACGGGGTTGATATTGACATAACCCGCGGCGAATACCTCTCCATCATGGGCCCTTCAGGCAGCGGGAAGTCAACCTTGTTCAACATGATCGGAGGACTTGACAGGCCTACCGCCGGGTCAATACTGCTCGATGGGGAGGACATAACCAAGCTTAGCGAGAGCAAGCTGGCCTGGCTGCGCGGCAACCGCCTCGGATATGTGTTCCAGAGCTTCAACCTCATCCCCACACTGAGCGCGGTGGGCAATGTGTCCCTTCCCCTCATTTTCTCCGGCGCTTCGCGGCACGATGCCGAGAAGAGGGCGGCAAAAATGCTCGAAGAGGTGGGGCTCGGACACAGGCTCACCCACCGGCCCGAGGAGCTCTCCGGCGGCCAGCGGCAGCGCGTGGCCGTGGCCCGCGCTCTCGTGAACAGACCAGCGGTAATTCTGGCCGACGAGCCGACTGGCAACCTGGACCTGAAGACCGGCGAGGAGATCCTCGCCCTCCTCAAGGAGCGTCAGCGGGAAATGGGCGCTACCGTCATCTGCGCCACACACGACCACAAGATGCTTGCCGCCTCCGACAGGGTGGTCTGGCTGGTTGACGGCAAGATCAGCCGCGTATCCCTGCGCGAAGAGCTCAACATCGAGGTGGGCTCGATGGACGGCAACAGCGTGGCGTAGGGTCGAAGCCCAAGCTCCGGGCCGGCGGCAGCACTGAAAGAGTTGCGGGATTCGACCTCTTCCCACGCCATGAGACACGCTGCCGATGGGCAAGGTCCCTCGGCATGGTTCCAGAGGCAGGCCCGGGACACCTCGGCTGGAGAACGCCGTCTTTCCCGGTTCCCGACGAGAGTAGAACCGACGTTCGGTCGGTCCCATCTTCCCGCCGGATCAATTCATTATCTTTTTGATCATGTTCTTGTTGACAGGAAACATGCGATGTGAAATAGTACCTGCGAGATTGAGAACCGCGGAAAACAGATGACAAGGAAATCGCACATCCTGCAAATCAGCCGGGATGGAAATATCCCGGCCTGCATACGTGAACGCCAGGATGAAATCCTGGCCTACATGGAAGGCGGCCATCGTCCGCCGCTTGCAGTTCTGCGATATGTGGCGTTCCAGGCATGAATGCCGGGATGCAATGCATGCGCGACCAGGCAAACAATAACATGGAGCAAGTCAATGCAATCCTATTCCGTCTACCCAGGCAACAAGCCTTCACCAGCGATGAACCACGTGCGAACCGTGCTGGCAAGGGAGCTTAAGGAACGCGCCGGTGTCGGTGTGGCGCGGGGCGATGAGCACACCGCGGACCTCCTGCTTGAACTGCGCCCGACGATGGCGGAGGACGGCTTCGCCATCGAGTCGGCCGGCTCTTCCATCAGGATCGCCGGCCAGAGCCACGCCGGGCTGATGCACGGGCTCGGAAAATTCCTGCGCGGCAGCCGTTTCGACAACGGGTACTTCACTCCATCCGCCTGGCGCGGCGAATCGGCGCCGCAGGCGCCGGTCCGCGGCATGTATCTCGCCTTCAACTTCAACAACTGGTATTGCTCATGCCCCCGCGAAAAGCTCGCGCGCTACATTGACGAACTGGCTCTCTGGGGACTTAACACCATCGCCATCATCCCCCGCATGGCCGATCCCGCAAACAAGACCGCCTTCGAACGGCAGGCGGCCGACAACCGCGCGGTTGTCGCCATGGTCAGGGAATCCGGTCTCAAAACCGCCCTGCTCGTTCCGCCAAATTTCGGTTTCCCCAATGTGCCCGACGAGGCGCGCGCCGTCCCGGTGCCGGACACCGCCCCGGCGCGGCGCGGCAATACGGCGCCGGGCGCGGTCGAGCGACGGGTATGCCCCAGCCACCCGAAGGGAAAGGCGTTCCTGCGCGAGATGCTGGACCTCCTGATGCAGGGCTACGAGGATATCGGCATTGATTTCGTGGCCGCATTCCCCTATGACTTCGGCGGCTGCGGCTGTGCGAAGTGCAGTCCCTGGGGCGCGCGCGGGTTCGTGGAACTATGCAAGGATTTCTCCGGCATCGTCCGCGGCCGCTATCCCTCGTGCAAGTTCATCCTCACCACCTGGTGCTACGACGCGCTCGGCGCACAGGAAGGTGAATACGCCGGCCTCGACAAATCCCTGCGCGAAGGCAACGACTGGTGTCACTACATCATGGCGGACAGCCACGAGGATTTTCCCCGCTACCCGCTGGAGCACGGCGTGCCCGGCGGTCTGCCCCTGCTGAACTTCCCGGAGATAAGCATGTGGGGCCGCTACCCGTGGGGCGGCTTCGGCGCCAATCCCATGCCTGCCCGCTTCCAGCGTCTGTGGAACCAGGTGAAACACCTCTGCCAGGGCGGGTTCCCCTACTCCGAGGGCATCTTCGAGGACATGAACAAGGCTGTTGTCGCCGGGTTCTACTGGAACCGCGACGCCCGTGCGGAGGACACTCTGCGCGAATATATCTCATATGAATTCGCGCCGGACGCAGCAGAGAGCGTGCTCGAGGCCGTGCAGCTCATGGAGAAGAGCTTCCCCCGCTCGACATGGAAAAAAAGAGATGTGCAGAGGGCGTACGATCTGATTATGGAAGCCGACAGTCAATTGCCGCCGCGGGCCCGCAACGCCTGGCGTTGGCGGATACTGTACCTGCGCGCCCTTATAGATTTCGAGCTGATCAACCATCCGGATCAGCCGCACTCCGACAGGTGCGACGAGGCGTTCGAGGAGCTGACCGCTATCTACCATGCGGAGAACACGGGCGGACCAGATGCGCCGCCCTCACGCCGCTGCCTGGCGCGGCTGGCAGCCAAAGCGGCTAAGCAGCCCCCGCCACCCGGCTCGGATGAGAAATAGAAGAGGTGAAAACTTGACCGAGCAAAGCAAAAAGGATATGATAGAGTCAGAATCAAGCAGTTGCGTGTAAGCCTTAAGCCTTTTTGATCGCGCCGTTCTCTCGGTAGGGCGGGACAGCCTTGGCCCGCCGTTCCATGTGTCGTCGGCACGATTCGGAGATGATGAAAAGCGGACGACTTTCGAACAGAAGAAAGTGAGGTTAACAAAGTATCTACCATGAAGAGCATGAAGAACGTGAAGAATACCCCCTTCATGCCCGCTTGTCTTGGCGTAGTGCTCCGGCGAAGATAGATTATGAGCTTGATGGTGAAAACTGTGAGAAAAAACATTCAATTGATTCTTTCGTCCGTCAGCGCATGCCTGCTCGCGGCGACAGCGCCCGCCACCACAATCTACGTGGTGCCGCCGGATACGCCGGGCGTTACTTCCGCTTCACCCTTCAACACGTGGACCAATGCGGCAACGAACATCTCGATCATCGGGAATGTGACCCGTCCTGCAATGGGATTCGGCGACGAATTCATCATATCCAACGGCGAGTATCTCGTCTACTCCCAGATCAATCCGCGGTGCCAGGGGGCGACCATTCGCGGCGTCTCGGGCGATCCCGCCGATGTCGTCATCACCCCTGCACCGGCCCATAACGGCATTCTCTTCTATCATGACAATGGGGTGTGGGGCGCGGACGTGAATTGGGCGGACGTCACGTTCTCCAATGCGCGCGGACGCGCATTCCAGCTCTATAAATCCACAAACGTGACCTACACCAACTGCGTGTTCGTCAACAACTCGGTGAGCTCCAGCTTCGGCGGCGCGATTAACGGCTCATATTCCGCCGACGGACTCAGGCTGGTTGATTGCGTCTTCAGGCACAACACGAACACCTCAAACCACGGCGGCGCGGTCTATTCCACCTCCGCTTACGTGTCCAACTGTCTTTTCGATGGAAACAGAAGCGTCGGCAGGGCGGGTGGACTCCACCTGGGCGGGTCCGGATCCGGCACAATCACCAGTTACATCTACAACTGCGTGTTCAGCAATAATTTGACCTCCGGCACGGCTTACGGGGGAGGCGGCTACAATAATGCGCCGCTTCGAATGTACGATTGTGAGTTCTTCAACAACGTGAGCTCAAATCTGGGCGGCGGATGGTCTGCCCATAATGCAAACACCATCATCTCCGGCTGCCGGTTCTCTCACAACAGCACACCCGGCAGCGGCTGGGGCGGCGGATTATCGCTCAATGCAGCCGCGACGGTTACAAACTGTGTTTTCGACGGCAACTCCGCAAACAGCGTGGCCGGCGGGCTCGTTTTTTATACATGCGGAACCGCGCTGGTTGCCAACTGCGTTTTCAGCAACAACACCGCGAAGAACGGCGGCGCCATAGGCTTCTACAATGAAAGCCGCGCCGAACTCCGCAATTGCCTGCTCGTTAACAACACGGCATCGAACAGCGCCGGCGGGATTTACCTGCGCAGCGTTCTGACTCCCCCGTTCCCCGCCGGCACGAGCGAATTCACCAACCGCGTGGTCTCCTGCACCATCGTTGACAACTATGCGCCATTGGGTGGCGGGATCGAGTTTGTATGTCCGCCGAACGTGATCATCAACTGCGTCATCTATTCCAACAGGGCGGACACCGCGGGGACGGAGGATTTGTATAATACCGGGATGTATGCATACGGGGCAAACACATCCTATTTCTTCTGCTGCACGTCGTCCAACTTTCCGGCGGGCGAGAACATCACGAACAACCCCGTGTTCGCCAACTACGACACGGGCGATTACCGGCTCGGTCTTGGCTCGCCCTGCGTGAACAAGGGCACGAACCTCGAATGGATGGCTGAGGGTCTGGATCTGGATGGCAAGATGCGAGTGCGCTACGGTATCGTGGATATAGGCGGCTACGAATACATTTATCCCGGCACATTTCTTGGCACGCATTGACGGACGGGTGCCGGAAAGGTCTTGAACAGAAGATAACGAAGGGTTCACCATGAAGAGCATGAAGAACATGAAGAACTCCCCCCCCTTCATGCCCGCTTGCCTTGGCGTAGCGCTTCGGCGAAGCCAGGTCATGAGCTTCATGGTGAGTTCTCCCGGTATGCGACAAAAAGCGGCGACGAGCCGCCGCACGCAAAAACAGAAACTTTTTTTGTGACTTCCCGCCTTGCGGGACAGGTTTTGTGGCAAACCCAACGTACAAAAGTGAGCCGCGAGGCGCTCGCTTTTGCCATTGAAGCGTATCGTTAGACATAACAAGGAGAACCATGAAGACATTGATTCTGTGCGCAATAGCGGGACTGCTCACGGCGGTCACGATCCTGGCCGCCGGCGAAGAACGCTTCTTCGGCGGCGGATTCGACGGATACAGCCGCACATCCAAGGCCGGAATGAAGATCAGCGACGGGATTCCGTCCGGAACGGTGCTCAGCTTCCGATAGCAGGATCGAGTCGTCACCGCCTACGTGCTCTCGGCTCGCCACACTGCCTATGGGTGGCGCGCCGTCCGCACCGTGCAATGACGCGAAGACCGGTTCAAAGATTTTGAACAGAAGAAAACAAAGATAACGAAGGATTTACCATAAAGAACATGATCTGGCTTCGCCGGAGCTCTACGCCAAGATAAGCGGACGTGAAATCTTTATCCCCCCTTCATGCCCTTCATGAGCTTCATGGTGAAATGAATTCCTTCGTTTGACTCGTTGCCTTATGTTGAAATGATAATTTCACCTAAATTCGGTGTTAGAATTTTTCCGACAGGATAATCACACCTTCGGCAGACACGCAAAAGATGAGATGACACAGGAATCAGAGGATGGTAGAATGTGCAAATGGGACATTTTGACGACATGTTGAAAGAGCGTCGAATGCAAGAGAACTTATAACCGGCTCTTAAATAAAGGTGTCAAGAAGAAATGAGGTACAAGATAGGAAACTCTTCTCCGAAAGGCCACCGAGCGAAGCGAAGGTTACCCTTGAAATGAAGAGCGTATATATAGAGACATCCATTCCGAGTTATCTGACGGCTAGACCCAGCCGGGATGTACGGGCGGCTGCATGGCAGCAAATTACGGTTCAATGGTGGGAACAGGCAAGACAACGCTACGAGTTGTTTACTTCGGCACTTGTGCTGACCGAGGCGGCAGAGGGCCACCCGGAGGCCGCCCAGCGCCGCCTGGATGCTTTGCGCGGCATAAGAACGCTCGTCATTGATTCGGAAATGGAAGAGCTGGCAACAAAACTCATGGCACAAGGAGGTATCCCCGCTGAATCAGAAGTTGATGCCCTGCATGTAGCCATAGCCACAGTGCAAGCCGTTGACCTCCTTCTTACATGGAACTGCCGCCATATCAATAATGCCGAAATGAAGCCGGTAATAAGATCCATTTGCGCAGTGGCTGGGTATACATGCCCTGAGATATGCACACCGCAGGAGTTACTCTCGGAGGATACAGATGAGATACCAAGATGAAATCATAACTGAAGTCTGGCAAAATCGTGACGCTTATGCTGCACGGCATCGTCACGATCTACGCGAAATCGTTGCCGACATGCAGAAACAACAGCAGAAGTCTTCTTCCACTCTTGTCGACAGACGACGACGAACAACCACTTCCAACGTACAAAAGTGAGCCGCGAGGCGCTCGCTTTTGCCATTGAAGCGTATCGT
>CAYWJE010000013.1:0-338 GCA_964458525.1 uncultured Verrucomicrobiota bacterium | reverse complement strand
AGATTTTGAACAGAAGAAAACAAAGATAACGAAGGATTTACCATAAAGAACATGAGCTGACTTCGCCGGAGCTCTACGCCAAGACAAGCGAACGTGAAAACTTTACCCCCCCTTCATGCTCTTCATGCCCTTCATGGTGAAATGAATTCCTTCGTTTCATTCGTTGCCATATCATCAATCACGCATGCGAATCTTCCCTGCCATCCCCTGACCCCACATCAGGCCCAATTTCAGACTTCCTGATCCGCACCTTTGAAAGGTGCGGATCAGGAAGTCTGAGATTATATAAGAAGTCGGAGGGGAGATTGCGATTGCATTAGAAACGATTCATACAAGCC
>CAYWJE010000012.1:0-26907 GCA_964458525.1 uncultured Verrucomicrobiota bacterium | reverse complement strand
CTGCTGAATTTGCCGCGGCGGAATGATGAAACCGTTATGTAATTTGTTTGAAGATATCATCAATCCGGAGAATTTGTTTCGCGCGGCGGATGCGACACTTGCACATGGCCGGCGTTTCCGCGGGGAGGGCGCGCGGTTCAAGCTGCAAATGGAGTGTGAGATTTTCGGGCTACACCGGGATCTCACAAGCGGAAAGTACAGGCATGGTCCCTATCGGCTTTTCACGGTGTTTGACCCGAAGGTGCGGATCATTGCGGCGGCGAGCGTGCGCGACAGGGTTTTGCATCATGCAGTGCACGACGTGATTGAGCCGCGCCTGGACCCGATGTTTATTTACGATAGTTATGCCTGCCGGAGCGGGAAGGGGACACACCGCGCATTGGATCGCGCGCACGGTTTTCTGCGCGCGAACCGATATGGTCTGCATCTGGACGTGAAGAGTTATTTTTCGAGTATCGATCACGAGATTCTAAAAGGATTGTTGCGGCGTTATGTGGCTGATGATTCCACATTGGCGTTGCTGGAACAAATCGTGGATTCCACGGATTATCTCGCGCGGAAAGGCGGGATGGGTTCCAGCGTGTCGAGTGTCACGGGCGCGATTGTCTCCCAGATGGGATTTGACTTTGCGGATTTGACGGCCGGCGAGGACGAATTGAACAAGAAACGGCTGCGCGGCGACTGTGGAATCGCCGGAACAGAAGAGGCAACGGCGGAGACCGCCTGCCCGCAGTGTTTACGCACAAGCGTTGTAGGCGGGTCGTGTCCAGTGGAGCCGGCGGTCTCCGCCGGAACAAGAATGAGAACGGCGGGGCCCGCCGTGTCCAGTGGAGTCCCGACTCTCCGAGAGGTCGGGAGTCTCCGCCGGAACCCCGACCTCGAAAACCCGACTCTCCGGGAGGTCGGGAGTCGGGGCGACGACCGGTCTCCGCCGGAACAAGCACACGGTGTGCGCGGCATTCCGCTGGGAAACCTGACGAGCCAGTTTTTCGCGAATCTGTATTTGAATGAGTTGGATCAGTATGTGAAGCACAAACTGAAGGTTCGGTACTACGTTCGTTACATGGATGATATGTTGCTATTCGCCGATGAAAAGACGCCGGTTGTTGAATGGGAGGCGGCAATCGGTGATTTCGCCCGGGACCGTCTGCGTCTGGAACTGCATCCGAGCGGCGGTCAGCGTCCCGTTGGGCGCGGCGTCGGTTTTCTCGGCTTCCGGCTGTTTCCCGGTCACCGCAAGCTCAAGAAAACAAGCGTGACACGATTTATCCGCCGGATGAACAGCTACACCCGGGACTATCACTCGCTACGAAGTGATCGGGCGCGACAGGCGGCGTTGCTGCGCCAGATTGAACGGTCGGTGCAGAGTTTCCATGCGCACGCGCTCAATGGCGATACGTATCGGATGCGAAAATGCCTGTATGACCGTTTCCATTTGATCAATCAATACCGTTTAGCGGGAATGCGCGGGAGATTTTCATATGGACATGCCGCCTATCGTGGAAAAAATTTACGACGTGAACAAATGGCTGCTGCAGCGGGTGGCTAAATTCCCGCGCGATCAGAGGTTGCTGCTCGGTGACCGGCTGATGCAAAAAAGTCTGGATATTCAGGACGGGTTAATCGCGGCGGCGCAGACATCGCGCGGGGAAGCCAAGAGGGAAATGCTTGAGGCGATCAGTCTGCGGATGGATCAGTTGCGGTATCTCTTGCGGCTGGCATGTGATAGCCGGTGCATAAGCCGGAGTTCATGGTGTTTTTGCGTAAAGAACCTGACGGAAATAGGGAGAATGCTTGGCGGTTGGATAAAGAGAGCTGAATTATGAGAGAAAAGAAGCCCGTGTTTTCGCCGCGGCCGGATCACGGTCCGACCGCCGAAGCGCGGGTTACCCACCCGGTCTGTGGTCCGTCCCGTTCTTATCGAGCGGGAAAATAAGGATGTGTCACGCTTCGGTAGGGCCTTTTGGTCATTCTGAAACGCGGCAAGATGCCTCCGGAGTGTTTGGAGGTCGGGACACAGACGTAAGACGGCGCCGGTTTCCGCGGCGGCAATTGGAACAATGACGCTACGAACGCGCGCGCGTCGGATCGTAACAATGCGGCCAACGTGAACACGGATCGGAACAATAACTATGGGTGGCGCGCTGTGCGCGGTGCGCCGTCGGGGGTGGGGCGTTAGCGGGATTTTTGATTGCCGATTTCAGATTGCGGATTGGAGGAAGGTAGCGGGGTTGGTTTTCAGAGAGCAGAAATCAGAAGCCGGCAGGCGTTATTCATGGCCAGCCGATTGCATTCCGTATTTCGTGGCATGAGCGTCCCCGCTCGTGTCCCCTTGCATGCACAGCGTGGCATGAGCCTCCGGCTCGTGTTTGTTATTCTGGTGCTTCCGGGGTTAGCGTGTGTTTTCTCATTAGCTCCTTAATTTTCGTTTGTTCGACTTGTCTCTGAGAACATATGCAACTCATTGAAAAACAATACAAGATAACCATTGTCCTGGAGACGGCCCGCCTACAACGCTTGTGCGTAAGCACTGCGGGCAGGCGGTCCCCGCCGTTTTCCATCCGGCCGGGACGGCCGGCTCCAAGAATCGGGACAATCAGTCCCGTGAAAAACCCGGGCATCGCGCCCGGAGGCCAGACTGAACATCTGAACCACTGAACACTTTCAACGAAGTTGACTATGTTCCTCTCAGCCCGGCGGCGTAGTCGCGGATTGACTGCTCAATGCCGTATGCGGGCTCGAATCCGAATGAAGAACCGGCCTTGTCAATCGAGACATCCCACGCCAGCTTGTCATCGGGATCGGGCTTGCCGGAGAGCGCTACAGTGGAGGATGACTCAAGCGTTTGGACGATTGTCTCGGCCAGGCAGCGATTGGATATGCTTTCCCTGCCTGCTACGTTGAAGAGTCCTGGTTTTGGCTGTTCGAGCCAAAGTTCCGCCGCGCGCGCTATATCTCGCGCGTCAACATAATTCTGGCGTCGCGCGCCCGTGCCCGCCAGGAGAATCGGCTTTCCGGCAAGGGCCTGCCCGATGAATACGGAAAAAATCCGGTTCGGCGGCATGCCGGGTCCGATGGGCGAGGTCAGCCGGAAAGAGGCGGCAGGAATGCCGGCATCGAGTCCCACAAGCCGGACCAGGTGCTCGCCGAACAGTTTAGATGCGTGATAGGCGCTGGGCGGGTCCACCGGGTGTTCCTCCGTCACAGGAAGCTCGCGGGGCTGCCCTATGACCGGAACGCTCGAGAGATAGATCAGACCGCGCACCTTCCATTCTGCCGCGAGCCTGAACACCTGCTGGGAGCCCAGGCAGTTGACGAGCGGGATATTCTGTCCGAACAGATCGTGCTGGATCACGGCGGCGGCATGGATGATAACATCACAGGGCGGGATCCGTTCGGAAAGCTCGTTCCATTCCAGGGCCGATCCGATATCCGCCTGGACGTGGCTCATGACTCCGGGCATTGCGGGCGGACGGCAATCGAGCCCAACTGTTTCCCATCCGAGCCCCGCAAGGTGCGCGGCTATTGTTCCTCCTATGTGCCCGCTTGCCCCAGTGATCAAAGCTCTCATGCGCGCCTCCCGTAATCCTCGACGACAATCGGAAAGGCGTGCGGGTCGTCGAGGCGTCCGTTGCGTTCGAGTGTTTCACGCGCTCGCTCGTCAACATACATCTCGTTCCAGTATCGCAGCACTGTTCCGCTCGTTATAATGGGCAGGTCACACGCGGGCCTACCGAGGATGAAATGCGAGACGGCCTCGTGAACCTCGTTGAAACCCAGCCGTGCACGCAAAGGTGTGGTGCCGGAGAAACGCATATTGATCTCGAAACACACGGGCCGGCCGCGCGACATCCTCATCTGGATATTACAGGGACCCATCGGCTTCAGCGCGGCGGCAATGCGAACGGCCTCGGCCCTGACCTCCGGGAAGTCGCCGATGAGCGCGCGTACGGTGGTGCCCTGCTGCAGCTCGCGGCGCATCACGAGCGTTCCGCGTACGCGGCCTTCCGTGTCGCAGAAGCAGCCGGCGGTGAATTCCTCGTCCATGCTGCCGAGAAGCTCCTCGATCACGTAGTCGGGCCGTCCGGCGGCGTATTCGAGATCGCGCCGGTCCCTAATTTCGATTATGCCGGCGCCGCTCCTGCCGTGTCGTGGCTTGGCTATCAGCGGGAATCCGCGCTCATCCGCCAGCTTCCGGACCAGATCCTTGTCATCCGATGGGGCGTAGGCAGGGTAATTGAAGCCGTGCGCGCGGAGCCACTCGCATGTCTTCAGCTTGTCGCCGCCTATTTCGATATGGGCAGGCGAGCTGACGATCGGGACGGCTCCCGTCTTCCCGCGGATATCATCCGCATGAATGGCGAGGACCGAGATCACCGGCTCAACGCCGGACATTACGGCATGGATGCCGTCATTCCTGCATGTTGCGATGAGCCAGTCGAGAAATGCCGGTTCGCGGGCCGGCGGCGTGACATAGGCGCGGTCAACGGTGTAAAGCCCTGCTGCCAGCGGACTGATGCAGCCACCGACCACCTTGTGTCTGATGGGGCTCAATGCCAGAGCCTTGAGAATCCCTTGGCTGACGTTACCGCCAACGCCCAGAACAAGTATTACGGGAAGCTCCGGCCCGGTCATGCTCCTCCCTTGTCGCCGGATTCACTGATCGAGCGAACGATGTAAGCTGGTTTGTTCATGGTTCTGAAGTGCATCCTGGCCAGATACTCGCCAATGATGCCCAGCGCGAAAAGCTGCGCTCCCGAGAAGATGGCCACGATTGATGCGAGGAAGGGAAAACCGGGAACGCTATAGCCGAGCAGAAGGTAGCGGCCAACCACGTAGACGAGCACGCCGATTCCGAACAAAGTGAAGGCAAACCCCGTAATGCTCGCCAGCTGGAGGGGGAGCGTCGAAAAGCCGGTCATCATATTGAAAGCATGCGTAAAAAGCTTTCGGAAGGTGTAGCCGGAGGATCCGAGTTTTCGCGGCTCGTGACGCACGGGCACGGCGCAATACTTTAAGGCGCCCCACGTAAGAAGGACATCAACCGAAACATACGGGCCCTGAAATACGGCAAATGCGTCGCGGAGCTGCGTTCGGAAAGCGCGGAACGCGCCTATGTGCCGGGCCGTCTCGCTGCCCATCGCCCCTTGCAGTGCCAGTTTGGTGATCAACGAGGCCATGTCACGGAGCCACCCATGCTGTTCCTTCTCCGGTGTGCCGTAGACCACATCGTAGCCCTCCTCGATTTTCGCAAGCAGCTTCGGTATCTCGGAGGGCGGGTGCTGGAGATCGTCATCCACCGTCACGATTGTCCCGTGCCGCGCCGCCCGTATCCCGCACAGAAGGGCATTGTGCTGGCCGAAATTGCGCATAAGGTTTATGCCGCGTACCGAATCGCAGCGCGCGGCCAGCCGACATATGATTTCCCAGCTCCGGTCGGGGCTGCCGTCATTGACGAGTAATATCTCGAAGACCCTGTTCATCCTGTCGAATTCTCTGGTCAGTACCTCGACAAGCAGTTCGAGCGATGCCTCGGAGCGGTACACTGGGACGATGATCGAAACCGCGTTTTCGCAAGTTTTGATGCCAGAAGATGGCGCTGCCGGGTTTTCCAGGTTCATTAGCAAAATCTCCAAGTCATACTGGTTGATTTTATGATCCGGATATGACGGGTGAACGGGTGAATAATAGGGGAACGGCGCGCCAAGTGCAAGACGGCAATTTCACACAGCAATTGTAATTATGGCATCAGACCCCCGCGACCTTGCGTCGCGGGTGAACATGATTGGGGGAAAACGTAAGCGTTTGCCCCAAATCATCCGTTCCTGCCGCACCCGCCGTCGTCCCGACTCTCCGAGAGGTCGGGACTATGGCGGACACGGAAGGTCGCATGGGACGGAATCATAATTAGAATTCACTGCTCGCGCCACAGCGATTCTAATTATGACCGCCCGAAACAATCACGGCGTGCTCGGAGAGCCCGCCCCACCTGTTTTGTGCACTGTTTTACAGCTGTTTTCCCGGTAGGGCGCGATCTCCGAGCGCGCCGTTCCTATAGGCATCGGCCATAATGCGAATTCGCTGCTCGCGCCATGGTTGCGCTTGACTTTCATCGGCGGCCCATGGCAGAATTTCCAAATGAGTCTTCGCAAGAAAGAGAAACTTGAGCGCTTTGTCCTGGATGTGATCGAGGATAGGCTCCAGGGCAGACGCTATGACGTTCTGCGTGGATTGCTCAAGGGTTTGTCTTATGTTTTTGGGACGGTCGTTGCCACCAGGCATTTCCTCTTTGCAAAGGGCATATTCCGGCACCATACGCTCGGGTGTCAGGTTATAAGCATTGGCAACCTGACCGTGGGTGGTACGGGCAAGACGCCGATAGTTGAGGTGTTCGCGCGCGCTCTCGCCAGGGAGGGGCGCCAGGTCGCCATCTTGAGCCGGGGGTACAAGAAAGTTGAACATGGATTCTGGAAAAAACTGCTCGACAAAATAACCGGACGGGAGCGCAGGCGCCCACCGCGCGTTGTCTCCGACGGCAAGCAGCTGCTCCTGAACTCGGCAATGAGCGGGGATGAGCCCTACATGCTGGCTTCCAATCTGCGCGATGTGGGGGTCCTGGTGGATAAGGACCGTGTGAAAAGCGGTCGCTACGCGATCAACAAGTTCAAATGCGATACGTTGATTCTCGATGATGGATTCCAGTACCGTTCGCTTAAGCACTGGGTGGAGATAGTGCTGGTGGACTGCACAAGCCCTTTCAGCAACGGCTACATGCTGCCGCGCGGGTTGCTCAGGGAGCCGGTGGAACAGATCGGCAGGGCCAATTTCATTTTTATCACCAAGTCAACTGGCAAGGGCAATGAACAACTGATCGAGCGGCTGCGATTGCTGAACCAGAGGGCCGAAATATCCGAGTGTGCGCACAGGGCGAAGTACCTTGAGAACATATACACCGGGGAGAGAAAGCCGCTCGAATTCCTGTCCGGCCGCGTGGCTGCAGCGGTTTCGGGCATTGCCAGCCCCGAGGGCTTTGAGAAGGAACTCGTGCGGCTCGGCGCCAAGATAGTCTACGCCAGGCGCTTCGCGGATCATCACCGCTACACCCAGCAGGAAATTATCAATATCATAAACAGGTCCGCCATGGAGAAGGCGGACCTGGTGGTTACCACGGAGAAGGACGCCGTTCGTTTTCCTGAAATCAAGCGCCACGACGTTCCAATTTATTTTCTGCGCGTCGAGATCGAATTGCTCAGCGGTATTGAGGATTTTAATGCATGCATTTCACGAATCTGCTTCCGGTGAGCCGGCGCTCGTCGTAGGCGTCAACTGGCTTGGCGACAGCGTGATGGCCATGCCGGCTATCCAGGCGTGGCGTCGCTCCCATCCCGATGCGAGGCTCACCATGCTTGTGAAGCCGAAATGCCGCGATATATGGTCAATGCATGATGCTGTGGACGAGGTGTTGGCGTTTCCTGGAACGACCACGGGATCATTCTTCGCGGCGCGCGATCTGAGAAGGCGGCGTTTTGGGCAGGCGTTCATTCTGCCCCATTCGTTTCGCTCGGCGGTGGCGCCCTTCCTGGCGCGGATTCCTCGCCGCATAGGGATGCCGGGACACGGACGGGACTGGATGTTGACGCAGGTAGTGAAGCGTGATGCCGATGCGGGTGCCGAACACCAGAGCCGGGAATACATGCGGCTATTCGGCGAGCCCGGCGCCGTGGAGCTCCCGTCCCTTTCGGTTCCGCGTGACGCGTTGGATAGTGTGAAGGGATTGCTGCCGGATTCGGGCAAGGTCAGGATAGGCCTGATGCCGGGCGCAGCCCGCGGGCCTTCAAAGCGCTGGCCGGCCTCGCATTTCGCCGAGGCCGGGAGAATGCTGGGCGAGTCGCTTAAAGCAACGGTCATCGTCCTGGGTTCGGAGACGGAACGGGAACTGTGCGCGGAGGTGTCGCGGGGGGTTGGGCAGGCGGCTGTTGACCTGTCGGGGCGGACCGGTCTGCCGGAGCTGGCGGCCCTGCTTTCAGGCTGCTCAGCTGTTATTTCCAATGACAGCGGCGGAATGCATCTCGCCGCCGCGCTCGGCGTGCCGGTGGTGGCGGTTTTCGGTGTAACCGACCCTTTCGCCACAGGTCCGATCGGCAGGCGCGTGCGCGTGTTGCAGGATAGCGAGCTGAAGAGCCGCGCCATTGACCGTGAATCGGAAATAGCGGCGGATAGCTTGCGTCGAATAAGTCCGGGTCGGGTGTTAGACGCGGCGCTCGAATTGATTGGAAACTGATGAACGGGTGAAGCCATGGAACGTGATAAAATATCGGCATGTCTCACGGTGGGCAATGAGGAAGAGGACATTGAGAGGTGTCTCAAGAGCCTTGATTGGGTTGATGAAATCGTTGTTGTGGATAGTTTTAGCCACGATCAAACGGTGGAGATATGCAGGAAGTACACGGACAGAGTCTGCCAGCACGAGTGGCTGGGCTACGTGGGGCAGAAGGATTTGGTGAAGAAGATGGCGTCGTACCCGTGGATCCTGTTCGTTGACGCGGACGAGGAGGTGTCGCATGAATTAAGAGAGCAGATCATCGCCGAATTCGAGAGCGGCGCCAACCGGCGATTCGTGGGCTATGAGTTCCCGCGCAAGGTCTTTTTCATGAACGCCTGGGTGACACATGGCGAGTGGTGGCCCGACGTTAAGATGAGGCTTTTTTTTAAGGATAAGGGCGTTTGTGCGGGGCGCGAGCCGCACGACCAGGTTATAGTTGACGGTCCGGTCAAACGACTGAATGGATGTCTGAACCACTACACTTATCACGATCTGTCGGACCAGGTGAAAACCCTGAACCGGTTCTCTACTATTTCATGTGCCAGGCTGATGGAGGATGAAAGGAAGTTCAGAGCCTCGGACCTGTTTTTCCGTCCGGCGTTCCGCTTTTTCAGGGGATATTTTCTGAAGAGGGGTTTTATGGAAGGCTATCGCGGCCTGATAGTGGCTGTCATGGTCGCCATTGGGGTCTTTCTGAAGTACGCGAAGCTCTGGGAAGCGCAGAACGCGCCGCCGGGACAGAATTCGGATGGCGGGAAAAAGGAAGGTTGAAAGGTTGGCACAATTGGACAATGACAAGGTGATACGTTCTGCCGGAACGGTTGGTTTGTTCGTTCTCCTCAGCCGCCTGTTCGGGTTGGTGCGCGACATGAGCATGGCGGCCTGCTTCGGCACTTCCCTTGCCATGTCGGCGTTTGTTGTTGCTTTCACCATTCCCAATCTTTTCCGATCATTGTTCGGGGAGGGCGCCATGTCCTCCGCTTTTGTTCCCGTGTTCACTGAGACACGCGCAAAGGAGGGCGAGCGACGGGTGTGGATGTTCGCCGGACGGATGTTCGCCGGCCTTACGCTCCTCCTGGCCTCGGTGGTTTTTTTCGGGATACTTGCGGCCACCGGCCTTCTTCACCTCTTCCCGGACAGCGAGCGGCTTGCGCTGATACTGGTGCTGCTCCGAATCATGCTGCCCTACATGTTCCTGATCTGCATCGCCGCCTTTTTCTCCGCGATGCTCAATTCGCTTCATAGGTTCGCGCTGCCTGCGACTGTTCCTGTGGTTCTCAATCTTGTAGTGATACTCGCGGTTCTGGGCGTTTGTCCGCGGCTTCCTGCTGACGGATATTCCAGGATCAAGGCCGTTGCCTGGGCGGTTATCGCCGGAGGCGCCATCCAGGCCGCGATGCAGCTCCCGCGCCTCTGGCGATATGGCTTCAGGCCGTCGTTCATCATTGACTGGCGCGATTCAGGCGTGCGCCGTGTTTTGAGCCTGATGGGCGTCGCTGTCATCGGCGTCGGGGTGACGCAGTTGAATGTCCTCCTCGACCGGTTTATTGCTGCCTTCATCAGCCAGGAAAGCCCGTCGTACCTGTATTTCGCCGAACGCCTCATCTATTTTCCGCTTGGCATTTTTGCGACGGCGCTCGGGACTGTGCTGCTGCCGACGTTTTCAGGACACGCCGCGCAGGCCCGGATGGATCGCATGATGGATACGTTGAACCGTTCGGTGAGACAGCTCATGTTCGTCATGCTGCCCGCGACGTTCGGAATGATGGCGCTTGCCGGACCGATAGTCCGGCTGGTCTACGAGCGCGGCGATTTTACGCCTGAGTCCACAAAAATGACGATGCTTGCGCTGATGTTCTATGCCCCCGGCCTAATCTTCTTCAGCCTGTTGAAGGTGTTTGTCCCCTTGTTCTACGCGCGCCAGGACATGAAGACTCCCGTCAGGCTGGGCGTGGTCTGCACGATTCTCAACATCGTCCTGAGCCTCATTTTCATGTGGCCCCTGAAACACCTTGGGATAGCCCTCGCCACGGTCCTTGCGGCGGCTGTTCACGTGGTTCTTCTCGTGGTGATAGCGCAGGCGCGGATGGGTTCACCAGACTGGCCCGGTATCGGGCGGGCCGTGCTCAAGATAACCGCCGCCGCGACGCTGATGGCCGCATCCGCAATCCTTTCGCATGCATGGCTTCTGGATGTTGCGTCCGGCTTGGGCGAGTCGGCGCGGCGGATCGCGGCGCTGCTGGGCAGCATTGGAGTCGCCATGATTGTCTATGTCGCCGCAGCCGCCTTCCTGCGCTGCGCCGAACTCACGGAGGTATGGAGCGCGGTGAAGGAGAGGAGTTACGTGTGATGGAAGCTATGTCTGACAAGAAGAGTCTCGATGCTCTGCGAAGGGCCTTGGCAGAAGGCAGGATAATCGAAGTGCCGGCGACGGACAAGGATGGCGCGCTACGCCTGCTCGCGGGCATTCTTGAGCCATCTACCCTGTCGCCGGATGTTGTCCCGCTGATGGATCAAATCCTTGGCCGCGAGAAACAGTCCATAACATATCTTGGCTACGGCGTCGCCGCGCCCCATGCCCGGGTTGAAAAGGACGGGGAACTGCTTTGCGCCGTGGGTTGGAGTCCGACGGGAATAGAATATGGTAACTCCGATGACTGGTCCGTGCACATCGTCGTGATGTACTATGTTCCGTCGTCAGCGCGGCACGAATATCTCACAGAAATGTCTTCTCTGGCGAGGGCGATCCAGGCGGATGGCGCCAAGCACGAGCTGGTCAATCTGCCGGACATCGAAAGCGTGACGTCGCGGCTGTCGCGCTGGATTGATTTTGCTAACGGCTCCAAGTCTTCTGGAAATCGGGAGTCGGCTCCGCACTCTCCGCCTGTCTCAATTCTCAGTAGTCTGCTTCTTCCCGACATCGTCGAGATGATCGAATCCGGACGATTAAAAGACTTGCGCGTGTTTCTCTCGGGCCAGCCCGCCCCTGAGATAGCCGAGTTGATTGCCGCCATTGAGGATCGCAACCGGATAATGATCTTCCGGCTTCTGCCCAGGGAGCTGGCTGGAGTGGTCTTCTCGCTGCTCGAATTCTCGGTTCAGGAACTCTTGCTGGAGGCCATGGCTCAGGAGGAAACGCGGCTGATCTTATCCGCTCTTCCGCCGGACGATAGGACTGCTCTTTTCGAGGAGCTGCCCGCGAACGTTACTCAGAGGTTGCTCGGCCTGTTAAGCGACCATGACCGCAGGCAGGCCCTCGCGCTGCTGAGCTATCCCAAGGACAGTGTTGGACGGCTCATGACCAACCGCTATATCACTGCCCATGTCGGGTGGACGGTAGAAGAGGCGCTGGATCATATTCGCAAGACGGGCAGCGATTCCGAGACCATGGTCATGGTCTACATTGTGGATGAAAAGGGCGTTCTTGTTGACGAACTGCTGTTACGCAAGCTGATCCTGGCGTCGCCCTCTACGCTCGTCCGCGCCCTGCTCGACGGCCATTACGCCGCCCTCCATTCTCTCCAGGATCGCGAGGATGCCGTGACCGTTTTCAAGAAGTACGATTTATATGCTCTTCCTGTTGTTGATGCGGATGGGGTGCTGCTCGGAATAGTGACTGCGGACGATATTCTGGATGTTTCCGAGGAGGAGGCCACGGAGGACATCCACAAGGGAGTCGCGGTTCGGCCGCTCTCCGATGGGTACTTGAACACGAGCCTGGCAATGCTCTACAGGAGCCGTATACCTTGGCTGGTGACGCTTGTTTTTGTGAATATATTCTCCGGGGCGGGGATTGCCTACTTTGACACTCTCATAGGCTCGTTTGTGGCGCTGGTTTTCTTCCTGCCGCTGCTGATAGGCAGTGGCGGCAATGCGGGGTCCCAGGCGGCTACGCTCGTCATACGAGGCATGGCGCTGGGCGAGGTCAGCCCTGCCGATTTCGCGAAGATCTGTGGGAGGGAACTGCTGGTTTCCCTGGGCCTGGGCGTTTCGATGGCACTCACCGTATTCCTGCTTGCCTGGTGGCGGGCGGGCCTCCGGATAGCGATGGTTGTCGCCGTGTCCATGGTCGTGGTAGTCGTGATGGGCAGTTTTATGGGAATGATGCTGCCTTTTGTGCTCCGGAAGATGAAACTCGATCCAGCAGTGGCAAGCGCCCCGCTGGTGGCTTCGCTGGCGGATATCTTCGGAGTGTTGATATACTTCAGCATTGCCTCGGCCCTGTTGAAAGCCGTCGTGCTATGATGTGACTCCTTACGTATGAACGACAGTGTCAAAAACAAGCTCGCGAGTCTGCCGGATAAGCCTGGGTGCTACATAATGCGCGACAGGCGCGGCACCATCATCTACGTCGGCAAGGCCGTATCGCTCAGAAAGAGGGTGCGGTCCTACTTCCGCGCCGGGACATTGCGCAGCGCCTCGCCGAAGTTGCGCGGACTGGTTGACAGCGTGGCTGATCTGGAGGTCATGGTGGTTTCGAACGAGGCTGAAGCGGTTCTGACGGAAGGCCGCCTGATCAAGGCCTACAAGCCTCGATACAACGTTTTCTTTAAGGACGATAAGCGCTTTCCAATGCTTAAGACGGACGCGGTCAAACCGTTTCCCAGGTTCGAGTTGTGCCGCATCCGGAAGAACGACGGCGCGGTGTATTTCGGGCCATATGCATCGAGCGCCGCGGCGCGCACTGCTCTTGAGTTCGTTGAGAAAAGATTCGGTATTCGAAGATGCCGCCCGCTCAGACCTTCGCCCGAGGATCACAAACACTGCATAAACGACATCATCCGTTTTTGCGCCGCTCCCTGCATCGGAAAGGTGACGCCTTCGGAATATCGGGAGAGGGTGGACGAGGCATGCGCCTTTCTCCTCGGGGAACGGACTGAAGTTCTTAAAGAACTTGAGGCCGAGATGGAGGAAAATCAGAAATCGCTTAAGTTTGAAAAGGCCGCAGCGTTGCGTGACACTCTGTGGTGTTTGAGAAGCGCGGTGCGACAGCGTGCCCGCATGGCGCGGGGTCCAGTGGCCGATCGTGCGCGCGCTCTGGAGGGGATCAGCGCTCTCGCGTCAATCCTCGGTCTGCCGACCGCTCCCCGTCTTATCGAGGCCTATGATGTGTCGTGCATCTCGGGAACACATGCCGCCGCGGCCGTGGTCGCCGCGGAGGACGGCTTGCCTCGGCCGGTCCGGTACAGAAGATTCAGGATAAAGATGGAGTCGGCTGTTGACGATTCAAGCATGATGGCGGAAGTTGTCGGCAGAAGATTTTCCAGACTGAAGGCCGAGGGGGGAGAGATGCCGGGCCTCGTTCTCGTTGATGGCGGGGCAATTCAGCTGCGTGCGGCGAAAGCGGAACTTGCCAGGCTCGGCATGGAATCGGTTCCCGTGGCCGGGTTGGCCAAGCGGTTCGAAGAGATTTACTGGGAGGGCATTCCGGCGTCGGATCGGCCGGCGGAATCGTGTGCATCGCGGCTGATGAGAATCGTTCGACTTCCCGCTGAATCGCCTGCGCTTGAAGTGCTGAAGCGGATTCGCGACGAGGCCCACCGGTTTGCCATCGATTACCACCGCAGGCTGCGTGGCAGAAAGATAAGGGAATCCGCGCTTGATGAAGTGCCCGGGCTGGGAGAGAAGAGGAAGATGCTGCTGCTCAGACGTTTCGGCTCGGTTGCTCGCCTGTCGCGGGCGGATTCCTCCGAAATCGCCTCTGTTCCCGGTGTCGGACCGAAAACGGCGCAGACTGTGAAGGATGCGCTCTGCTAGTCCCGCAAGGATGGGAATGTTGGGACTATGTTGCCGTGGGTGCAGTGAGAAGGGCGCATCTGCGATTCGTCACCGGTTCTTCAGTAGTGGCATGAGCGTCCTCGCTCGTGGTCCTTCTCTTCTGTTTTTCTGTTTTTTGTTCAGGATCACGAGCGGGGATGCACGCGGTCACTGAGGCAAGATCGGGGAAGTCCGGACATCTTGCACCTGATCGCAGATGCGCCATCGAAACGCATCAATTCCTTTTCTTATGACAAGGATGAACGATGTCTTTATATTTTACTGTAAGCATGACTTGTTGAGTATGGAGTAGTATCAATCATGCACTGTTTTCGAGTGTAAGATCAAGAAAGGTAAAAACAATGGACGATCAGACACCGGAACGTGGCCCCGTTGATGACAACCCTTTACGGGCTCTTGCCTTCATTTCGATCGCGGAGCTTGAAAAGGACGTGTTTCGCGGTGGCGTCCTTGTGACGGACGCGAAAGGGAAGCCGCTGGAGTTCCGTTGCACGTCCGCGATACAACCGACGGCAGTGCAGAGGACGCTATACGGCGGTACTATGAGAGCACACATGGCCGTTGAACTGACAGCACGCCCGCTGCTTAATGCCGTAAAGGAGAAATACGACGCGGTGTTCGTCACGCAGGATGACTTCATAGAACTCCGCAAGGTTATTCAGAAACCCCTCTTGGTCGTTACAAAACAAGGTGCAACGTTGGCAGTAGAACAAAACACCGAGACGCCGGTGAAAAGCGAACTTCTTGCCAGCCCCTCCGGTAAGTTTGAACCTGTCGTGTTGACGTGTCACTGGGAACACGCCGACGACATAGATGCTACCTTGCCTGACCTCAGCACACTCTTCTCACGGTTCGACTTGATCGAGCCGTTTGAGCGCATCGGACATGCTCTCAAACTGCTACATGAAAAGGGCGCTGTGCTAAACAAGTGAGAAAACCTGATGGTCGCATTTACAGAGCGATTCCGGTACAGGCTGGGCAAAAGGCTTTGTCGGATAGCCGAACCGCCCGTCAAGTCAGTTTTGCTTCGCTTCCCAGTGTCGTTGCTTTCCACGAACCCCGTCGAGTACCACTTTTCCGAAAGCGGGGTTCTAGATCAGGCGCTCTTGTCTGAAGAGCGGACATTCTACCTTCAGATCGAGGACCTTCTCCTTACTCCAGAGACAAAGCACGCGCTCGCACACCTTCTCCTGCCGGAAGAAACCATTGAGGCTACGTCAGTCCTTGAGGAACTGCCTACCGTTTCGGAGAATGTATTCACGCCGCTGGGGAAGCACCCCACTGATGGAAAACACTTTAAGAAGGATGGGCAAGGCGCCCAACAATCACTCTTTTCCGACTTTGGTCTGGAGACCAAGAAGGCCGATAAGGTTGACGGATATCGCAAGAGCTTTTCTGAGCACAGGACCGACCGTAACCACACTTCCCGTAAGGGCGCAGATGTTTGGGACTTGCTTTTGCCCTTGCTGCAATCACCCATAGACCACAGTTTCATTGACGTTCTCGATTTGCCGCCACGATGTGCTCCATATCCCTTTCAATGGGACGGAATCAAGTTTCTCGTTGAACGCCAAGCGGCACTTCTTGGCGATGACATGGGAACTGGAAAGACAGTGCAAAGTGCACTTGCGGCCCGACTGCTGTTTCAAAGAGGCGACATCCGTAAACTACTCATAGTCACGCCGCTCAGCGTCTTGGCCCAATGGGACAAGGAACTTGAAAAATGGGCGCCGTGTTTGAGGACAACCGTTGTGCGGGGATCTATTGAACACCGGAAGTTGTGTTGGACAATGCCGGCACACGTCTGGATAACGACATATGATACTCTCAGGCAGGACATTGACCTGTTGATTGCTGGGAAGAACCACACGTTTGACCTTGCCATTCTCGACGAAGCGCAACGTATCAAGAATCGTTCCGCCGGAATCTCTCAGTCAATACGTCAATTACAGTGTCGATATAGATGGGCCTTGACTGGCACACCGATCGAGAACCGCATTTCAGAACTAGCGTCCATCTTCGCGTTCCTAAAACCTGGTCTGTTTCCGAACCAAGACGTCTTGCCAGAAAACGCCCGGAACTTAATCAAGCCATATTTCCTTCGACGGCGAAAAGAGGATGTATTGAAGGAGCCTCCCACGAAGGAGGAGTTCCAAATCTGGTTGCGGCTTGGGGACGAACAGCAACGCACATACGACCGTATGGAGAAGGACAGGGTGTTGGCCCTGCAAAGCCAGCAACGGAAAATCACAGCCCGCAGCATTGTCACTCTCATTGGTGAGTTGAAAAAGATATGCAACCGCGATCCGGAGACCGGTGCGAGCGCGAAACTGGACTGGCTACAGGAGAATATCCCCGACATATATGAATCGGGCAACAAGGTTCTAATTTTCACCCAGTACCGACAAGACAAGTTCGGAGGAACGGAATGGCTGGCAAAGGAACTTGCCGAATTCGGCACGCTCAACTACTCGGAGGCAGATTCCGACCGTAAGAAAAAAGAAATGCTGCGTACCTTTGAGCATACTCCGACACAGCGTATCTTTCTCGGCCATCCACGAACCGCAGGGCTCGGACTCAACCTTGTGGCGGCGAATTACGTGGTTCATTTCGATCACTGGTGGAATCCCGCGGTTACAAATCAGGCGACCGCTCGCGCGCACCGTGATAAGCAGAGTAAGAAGGTCTTCGTTTACCATTTGTGGGTTGAGGATACTATAGAGGAACTGGTCCTCAAAAAGACTCTATCGAAGCAACGCCTTTATGACGAGGTTATCGACAGTCTCTCCGTCGAGATAACCGAAGACGTGCTTCTCGACATCTATGACGATCTGCTGACGAAGCACGGATTCCAACCACTGCAGCGCAATATCCCGCCAAGGGAACCGAAAGGCGCACCCAAAGATTTGAACCCCAAGGAATTCGAGCAACTTATCGGCAATCTGTTCTCCGCAATGGGATTCGCCACGCGCGTTACGCCGTATTCTCATGACGGGGGCGTTGACGTGGTCGCAACGCGAGAGACAGGCGCATCCATTCAGAAACTCGCCATTCAGTGCAAGTATCAGTCATCGCCGGTCGGAAGGCCGGCGTTGCAACAACTTCTGGGTGTGTTGTCCGCCGATCCGAGTTACTCACAAGGCATAATTGTGACAAATGCCGACGCAAGCAGGGATGCGCTCGACATGGTCCGCCAGAACGGGCGCTTGAGAGTCATCGTTGGAAATGAATTGCAGGCATTGTTGACAAAGTACAAACTCAGATGAGAGTCGAACAGCGTGGAGCAATAGAGGCCTAACAAGCAGCGACGCCGTAAGTTGCTAACGCGCGCACAGTGGACAGACGCGTCCGCGAGCAAGCTTGTTCTCGCGTGCGCCACTGATGCGTCGCACCTCTATGCCTGAAGAAGAAAGATATCCATGCCAGCACAGGATATATGTATCTACTGTGGTGAGCGACCAGGGGTTACTCAAGACCATATTCCGCCCCGCGGTTTCTTCCAAAAACAATGCCCGAACAACGCTCAACTTCTTACAGTACCCTGTTGTGAATCATGTCGTGACGCGGACCAAAGGGACGACACATTTGTGCGCGATGTTCTTGCGGGAGTTCTCGAAGCTGAAGCTCGCCCCTACGTGCAGAAGCACGTCACGACTCGCGTTTCCCGCTCGATCCAGAGGGGTGGAAGTAACCTACGCCGCATGATTGAGATCCTGAAGGCAAAGGAGGCGGTTGTCCTCACCCAAAAAGGCCCTGAGCTTGCGAGATTGCCAGCGTTCGACCTCAACGCGCCGGAGTTTGACCGCTTTTTCGAGCGAGTGGGTCGTGCTGTGCTATTTGAGGCTCATTTTCAAGGCTACTTCCCTGCCACCTCTGACTGGATTGCCAAATTGGAAATGCCAGCAGACTGCTTCGCCTTCATGGTGAAGAATGCGCCCTGCCGGTCCATCCTTGACGTGTTCTCATATTGTGCAACCCCAGTGATCAACCCAAACCGTCGTTACGTGTTTGTTCAGTTCTACCAGGTGCTTAACTTCATGGTTAGGTTCAAGATGGAAGAGGCACAATCATCACCAGAACACGTACGTCCCGTTGGTCCAAAACAATTAGGTAGCAAGAATAACAGTTTGCCGGATTTCGGCTCGAACATATAAGTCTTGCGAAAATGATTAAGAATAGGTAGATTACGAAAAACAAGGAAAATGCTGATGTCGCTTAAGTTTGAATGGGATCAGGAAAAGGCCGAATCAAACCTACGCAAGCACGGCGTTTCCTTTGAAGAAGCGAGCACGGTGTTCAGAGACACGCTCTCGCGCACGATTTGCGATCCTTTGCATTCGTCATTCCGTGAACAACGGTTTGTGTCAATTGGTTTGAGTGGCCATAATCAGTTGCTGGTGGTCGTACATTGTGACCGAGGCAAGACAATCAGAATCATAAGCGCCCGATCTGCGACGCGTTGGGAAAGACGAAATTATGAAAATTAGTAAAAAAACCAATAATCCGGATATGTTGGCCGAGTATGATTTCTCAGATGGTGTGCGGGGTAAATATGCCAAGGAGTATGCCAAAGGAACGAACATTGCCATTCTCGATCCGGAGGTAGCGAAAGTGTTTCATGATTCACGCAGTGTGAACGAAGCTCTTAAATCCCTTCTGCCAATCATCAGGAGCCATGCCACGGAACGCTAAAGTGGATGAGCGCTGAAGTTCGGATTCGACACCATCCTCAAGGTGGTGAAGGCGCTTGGCATCGAATTGCACGCCGCCGCAGTATCCTGGAATCCCCGCCGCCCCCTCCCCACTGTCTGAATCACAGGGGTGCAGATTCGCTCTTGTGTCGTGTCGGCAAAGAATGTAGATTTCATGATGCAGTTGGACTGGGTTCAGCGGATGCAACGCGGGGAATCCTGAAATCGAATGGAGAAGATATGGCATCAACAATCACTGAGAAGATTATTGCGCGCGCGTCCGGCAAGTCGTCGGTCGAGCCGGGTGACAACGTGTGGGTGAACGTGGACGTCCTGCTGACCCACGACATCTGCGGGCCGGGTTCAATCGGGGTGTTCAAACGGGAGTTCGGCGCCGCCGCTAAAGTGTGGGATAGTCGGAAGGTAGTCATCATTCCCGATCATTACATTTTCACGAAGGATGAAAAGGCGCACCGTAATGTCGCCACTTTGAGGGAATTCGCGAAGGAACAGGGTCTGGAGTTTTTCTACGATGTCGGCACCTCCCGTTACAAGGGCGTGTGCCATGTCGCGCTTCCCGAGGAGGGGCACGCGCGGCCGGGTGAGGTGATATTCGGCACGGATTCCCACACCTGCACGCACGGCGCGGTGGGCGCGTTCGCCACAGGCATCGGCAACACGGACGCCGGCTTCATTATGGGCACTGGGAAACTCCTCATCAAGACGCCGAGGACGATCAGGTTCAACCTCGAAGGACGCCTGGCGGAAGGCGTCATGGCCAAGGATGTTATCCTCAAGATAATTGGCGATCTGGGCGTAGAGGGCGCAACCTATTGTGCCATGGAATTCCGCGGCGGGATGATCGCCTCCCTGAACATGGACGAGAGAATGACCATCTGCAACATGGCGATCGAGGCTGGGGCGAAGAACGGCATCATTGCGCCCGATGAGACCACTCTCGATTATGTAAGGAGCCGGACATCCGTTCCCTTCGAACCGGTCTATAGCGATCCCGACTGCTCCGTTTCGGCAGAATACTCCTATGGGCCGGATGATTTCGTGCCCTGCGTGGCGGAACCGCACGCGCCGGACCGGTTCGCCCCAGCCCGTGAGCGGAGGTCGGTACGAATCGACCGCGCGTATATCGGGTCCTGCACGGGCGGCAAGATCACCGACTTCATCGCCGCCGCGCGCATTCTGGACGGCAGGAAGGTAAAGGTGGATACATTCCTCGTGCCGGCTACGCGAGAGGTAGAATCCGCGCTTGATACGGAGAAGATTAACGGCAGGAGTCTGAAAGAGATATTCATCGCGGCGGGCTGCCTGGAAATAGCGCCGCCCTCATGCGCGGCCTGCCTGGGTGGGCCGGAGGATACTTTCGGGCGCACGTCTGGAAGCGAGGTGGTGGTGAGCACTACGAACCGCAATTTTATTGGTCGCATGGGCTCAAAAAAGTCGCTGATCTACCTGGCTTCGCCCATGACCGCTGCGGCCTCGGCAGTCGCCGGGCATATCGCGGATCCGCGGGATTGCGGGTGAGGATCGAAAGGGATGGGCACCGCTGTAAAGAATGAGACAACATCATCGAACATCCGGGAACAGGTGTTGTCTCTTTGGAAGCGCAACCGGTTGCGTTGCGGCTGGTTTCTGCGTGAGGATTTCTGTCCGGAAACAGCTGACGATTTTGCCCGGTGTTTGACCCTGCTTCAGCAGCATGGTGATCGTAAGACTTATGTCATGGCCAGGAAATTGAGAAAATGTCTTTAACGGAGTATCAGCGGGTTATCTGCAGGCTACTTGCCGCGCAGCGCGTTAAGAACGGAGAGCGCTATGTGGCTGGCGCGGCCGCTCTCAATGAATTGCTCTTGTCCGCGCGGGTTTCCAATGATCTTGATCTCTTTCATGACACCCGTGAGGCCGTGCTGGCCTCATGGGAGGCGGACCGCAGAAGCCTTGATCTGGCGGGCCACAGGGTTGTCCTGATACGGGAATTTCCCACATTCGTGGAAGCGGAGGTGTCCGACGGCAGGAATAGCGTTGTGCTGCAATGGGTTCATGACAGTGCTTTCCGTTTCTTTCCCCTTGTCGAGCATGCGGACTTCGGGTTGACTTTGCATCCTTTTGACTTGGCGACCAGCAAGGTTCTTGCCCTGATCGGGCGGGCGGAGGTCAGGGATTGGGTGGACATTATCCATTGTCATGACCGGTTGCAGCCTTTTGGCCTTCTCGTGTGGGCGGCGTGTGGCAAGGATCCCGGGTTGAGTCCTCTTTTCATACTGGAGCAGGCCGGCCGCTCGTCTCATTACACGAAGGAAGATTTCGAGACGCTCGCTTTTGAAGGCGAGGTGCCTGATATCTTGACACTTGGCCGGGCATGGCGGAGTATGTTAAGCGAGGCAGCGGATTTGACGGGCCTTCTGCCGGAAGACGAGGTTGGAGCCTGTGTCGTGACACGAGAAGGAGAATTCTTCCGGGGAACACCAGGTGAATTGAAGGCCGCGCTGGAAAAGAATGAGATATGTTTTCATCAAGGTTCTATTCGCGGCGCCTGGCCGAGCGTAAGCTCGACATCGTGGCGGCGGAACTGATCGTAATATTGGCTTATCTCGAAAGGATTGATAAATGACCCAATCTGTTATCAAAGGTAAAGTATTCGTCGTGGGAGATCATGTTGATACCGACCAGATAATTCCCGCACAGTTTCTCAACCTGGTTCCGACTATTCCCGCGGAATATGAGAAACTCGGCTCGCACGCGTTCGGGGGGCTGCCCGACGATTATCCGCCGTTCGTGCCAGCCAGCGCAACGAAGTCCGAATATTCCATCATCATCGCCGGCCGTAATTTCGGCTGCGGCTCGTCGCGCGAACATGCGCCAATCGCGCTTGGCGCTGCGGGGATTCGTGCCGTGGTGGCCGAATCCTATGCCCGCATCTTCTTCAGGAACTGCATCGCCACCGGCGAGTTCTATCCCTGCGAGTTCGAGGCTGCGGACAAGAATAGCGTGAAATCTGAGCCCGGCTCGAAGGACGGAGCGCTGTTTCACACCGGCGATGGCGCGGAAATTGATATCGAGAAGGGGTTCGTGCTCAACAGTACCACAGGCGCAAGAAGGACGTTGCAGCCGATCGGCGCGGCGGCCGAGGTGATCGCGGCAGGCGGCATCTTCGGGTACGCGCGAAAGACGGGGATGATCAAGGCATCTTAATGAAAATGAACGGAACCCGGGTAATAGCTTTTGCGAACCAGAAAGGCGGCGTCGGCAAGACAACCACCGCCGTCAACCTCGGCGCCTGCCTTGCCGGCCGCGGCAGGAAGGTGCTCCTGATTGATCTCGATCCGCAGGCGAACGCCACCAGTGGGCTGGGCGGCGAGAAGCGGAAGGGCGGGAGCGTGTATGGCGCGCTGCTGGGGGACGGAGCCCTGAGGGCGAATGTCGTCAAAACCGGCGTGGCCGGTCTGGATATGATCCCGTCCGAGCTGGACCTGGCCGGTGTTGAAATCGAGATCGCCCGCGCGGAACACTATCTGCACTGTTTCAAAAAGGCGCTCAAGCCTTTGCGGGAATCCGGCGAGTACAACTACATACTCGTTGACTGTCCGCCGTCGCTCGGCATTCTCACCAGCAACGCGCTCACTGCGGTGGACGGCATTGTCATACCGGTCCAGTGCGAGTACCTCGCCATGGAAGGCCTCAGCATGATCACGCACCTGGTGAAGCAGCTCCGGGCCGCCGACGCTAATCCTGCTCTCGAAATCCAGGGGATAGTGATGACGATGTTTGACGGGCGCACAAAACTGTCCGCACAGGTCGTGGAGGAAGTTAGAAAACACTTTGGGGAGGCGGTCTACGAAACCGTCATCCCGCGCAGCGTGCGGCTGAGCGAGGCTCCGAGTTTCGGACAGCCGGTGGTGGTCTACGATCCGCGCGGACCCGGCGCGTCTGCCTATCGTTCACTTGCCCGCGAATTCATCCGGCGCAATGAGGGCGCTAAGAAGCCGAAGAGCAGGGTGGGGGCCGGCGCGTCCGCCGTTTCGACATCCGGTCCGATCAGCTCCAGCGAGCGGTTGCGCAGGGCGTTTTGTCACGAGGAGATGGACAGGCCCGCCGTGTACAGCAGGTGGGGATTCCCGCATGATGATCCTTCGTACAACGAGTTGCGGGAATTCCTTGAGAAGCATTCTGATATGAAATTCGGATGGGGCGCCTCTAAACTCATTCCAGCGCCGGTCATGGAAAGTAGGACGGAGCCTTGCTCCTCCGATTTCGAGCGGCAGATCACCCTTCTGAAGACGCCCGAAAAGGAGTTGCGCGCCACCTTTCTCCGCAGCCTGACGGGACAGCCCGGCCTTCAGGAGAGTTTCTTCATCAATTCGCGCGAGGAAGCCGAGGCTTTCTTGTCGCTGCCCATGCCCGCAACAGGCGGCTCCATTGATTCGTTCTTTGACGTCGTCAAGACCGCCGGCAACCGCGGAATTGTGGATGTGTCGCTCGGCATGAATCCGGGCGGAACGGCGGCGGAATTAATGGGCTCAGAGAACTTTGCGATGTCGTCAGTCTGCGACCGGGATGTCGTCCACGCCCTGTGCGAGCGTAGAATGCAGGTTCTGCTCGGCTTGGTGAAATACCTCATTGAGAAGGGGGTCGGCCCCTATTTCTCGATGTTGGGAGAGGAGTATATCGTGCCGCCTCTTCACGGGCCGGCTGACTTTGATGATTTTGTTGTACGCTATGATAAGCCTATCATTGATCTTATTCACGAGGCGGGCGGCAGGATGCACATCCACTGTCACGGCCGGCTGAAGGCCATTTTTAAGGGATTTCTGGACATGGGCGCCGACGTTCTGCATCCGGTGGAGCCTCCGCCCATGGGCGATATCACCGCGACGGAGGCAAAGGCGCTTGCGCGCGGCCGACTCTGCATCGAGGGCAATATCCAGATCGCGCACATGTACGAGCGAGCGCCCGATGATGTGCGGCAGGAGACGGAGGCTCTCATCGCGGACGCCTTTGACGACAGGAAGGACCTGATAGTCTCGCCATCCGCCTCGCCCTACATAAGGGACGGTGGGCGGAAATGTCTGGAGCAATATAAGGCAATGGTGAACGCGGTCACGAGCTTCAATGCATAGCTGATCCAAGGGTGACTTTCAGAAGGATCTTTTTCCGTGCTTTTCCAGTGTGAATAGAGATGTGCCGATCCGCTCCGCTCAAGACTTCCCGCTTGCGGCTTCCTTGATGAGATTCAGGCCGATCACCTCGCGCTGTATCTGGTTCGTGCCTTCGTAAATCTGGGTGATTTTGGCGTCGCGCATCATCTTCTCGACGGGGTATTCTTTCATGTAGCCGTAGCCGCCGAACACCTGCACGGCATCCGTGGTCACGCGCATTGCCGTGTCCGACGCGAACAGCTTGCACATGGCGGATATCTTGCTCACGTCTTTCGCGCCGGAATCAATGTAGCGCGCCGCCATGTAGACGAGCCCGCGTGCGGCCTCGGTCTGCGTGGCCATGTCGGCGAGCATGAACTGCACGCCCTGGAAAGAGCAGATCGGCTTGCCGAACTGGCGCCGCTCGCGGCTATATTTCACGGCCTCGTCCAGCGCGCCGGCCGCTATGCCCAGCGCCTGCGCCGCAACGCCGGGCCGCGAGGTGTCGAAGGTCTTCATCGCCACGATGAACCCAAGCCCCTCCCTGCCGAGCAGGTTTTTGACCGGTACGCGGCAGTCCTGGAACACGAGCTCGCGCGTGGCCGAGGCGCGGATTCCCATCTTGTTCTCCTTCTTTCCAAAGGTGAATCCGGGGGTGTCCTTTTCTACGATCAGCGCGCTGGCGCCGCGGGAGCCTTTGCTCTTATCCGTCTTGACGAGCACCGTGTAAATGTCGGCCTCGCCACCGTTCGTTATCCATTGCTTGGTCCCGTTGAGGATGTACTCGTCCCCGTCGCGGACGGCCGTGGTGGCCAGCGCGCCGGCGTCACTGCCGGCGCTGGCCTCTGTCAGGCCGAAAGCGGCGAGCGATTTCCCCGAGGCGATGCGGGGCAGGTATTTCTTCTTCTGCTCCTCGTTTCCGTAAAGAATGATGGGGAAGGTGCCGAGCGCGGTGGCGGCCATCGAGAGCGCGATGCCGCTGCAGATCTTGGACAATTCCTCGACGGCGATGCATAGATCCATCACGCCGCCGCCCGTGCCGCCGTATTCCTCGCCTATGTAGAGACCGCACAGGTCGGCCTTCGCAAACACCTCTAGAATCTCGTGGGGAAACTCATTGACCTCGTCGTAGTGCTCCCTTATGGGCTTGAGCTTATCGAGGGCGATCTGTCGTGCAATGTCCCTGATCATCACCTGCTGTTCAGTCAACCCGTAATCCATGATTGAGCTCCTTCGATATCCTTGTTGAAGTTCAGAATGGCGGCATTATAGGATATTCAATCATGAAATCAATGTTTTTTATGGAGAGGGTACAAATATCATGCCAGGTGTCTGATTAGCCTGAAAGCATGGCATTGCGAAATGCTGAAAGGGAACAGATCAAATGACAGAGTAGTCCCTCTGAAAGGGCGCATCTGCGATCAGGTGCAAGATGTCCGGACTCCCCGGTCTTGCCTCACAGAAGAACCGGTGACGAAATCAGGTGATTGTTGATTTCTGTAGCTCACCGAGGCCGGCTACATGAAACAAACAGACACATGAGGCGCTTGCAAAACCTCCTGTATCGGTTCTGCAAGAGCCTCACATGGATTCAATCTGCGTTTCTTTTTTTCTGTAGCCGCCCCGACTCCCGACCTCCCGGAGAGTCGGGACTTGGAGGTCGGGGATGGCCGGGGTTTCTCATGTCTCGTCGAGGCGCGGGGCTGGAGGCTGAAAACAGTGGCGGAAAAGTGGTTGACTGTCTGATTTTTCTGATATATTCTTAAAACGGAGATGAAAGAAGTGTGTAGCGCATCGGTGTAAGCAAGAAAACGGCATGGCATTGTATATGCCTGCGCGTCCGGTTGGGTGGTTGATATTGGCCTTGTCGGGGGTTGTTCGTTTCTGCAGTGGCGGTGCAGTCAACCCTGGATAAAGGTCATTATGAACCCACATAAGCATTTAGAAAGCGCCAGAGGGAAATCGCTGCGCCGTAAAATCGGCAAGGAATATGAATCTTCGCATTGGACGGATTGGCGTTGGCATGTCAGGCACACGGTGCGCGATCTGGATGCGATAGAGAGGCTGCTCGAAATACGATTTTCAGATGAGCAGCGCAAAGACCTTGACCGCACTCTTGCCAGGTTTCCGCTCGCCGTCACGCCATATTATCTTTCGCTGATTGATCCTTCTGATTACGCCACCGACCCGATTTTCATGCAGGCCGTTCCATGCGTTGAAGAGCTCACAAAGGCAGCCTGCGATATGAACGATCCCCTGGCCGAGGATAAGGACAGCCCCGCTCCTTGTATCACGCATCGCTATCCTGACAGGGTCCTCTTTCACGTAAGCAATGTGTGCTCCATGTATTGTCGTCATTGCACGCGGAAACGTAAGGTGGGAGATCGTGATTCGATTCCCGACAGGGAGACTGTCCTGGAAGGCATCAAATACATCCGCGACACTGCATGTGTCAGGGATGTTCTACTTTCAGGCGGGGATCCGTTGATGCTGACTGACGATTACCTTGAGTTTATCCTCGCCGAGCTGCGCGCCATTCCGCACGTGGAGATCATTCGGATAGGCACGCGCATTCCGGTCGTGCTGCCTTATCGTGTGACCGATGACCTGGTGCGGATGCTTCGCAAGTATCATCCTGTGTGGATCAACACCCATTTCAACCATCCTCGCGAAATCACCGCCTCGGCGCGGCGTGCTCTCGCAATGCTGGCGGATGCGGGCTTTCCTCTGGGCAACCAGACAGTTCTTCTCGCGGGCGTCAACGATTGTCCTCGCATCATGAAGGCACTCTGTCATCGCCTTGTGGAAAACAGGGTGCGGCCGTATTATCTCTACCAGTGCGACCTTTCGGAGGGGTTGAGCCATTTTCGCACGCCGGTCGGTAAGGGTATAGAGATTATGGAGAGCCTGATCGGACACACCAGTGGATTGGCCGTTCCCACGTATGTGATTGACGCTCCAGGCG
>CAYWJE010000011.1:0-27151 GCA_964458525.1 uncultured Verrucomicrobiota bacterium | reverse complement strand
CGTCGGCCCCATATTTCGGCCCTAGCAGCCGCGGATTCGGGCACACCTGGATCGTGGCGATTTCACCGGGATCGGCGATAAGCTCAACAGACTTGACATTCAGCTCGTTCCGTATCACTGCCAACTGCTCATCGGCAATCATCTCGGTTGAATCAGGCGGAAGCGCAACGCGAACGGCGGGCAGTGGCTGACGCACCTTGATGCCTGCCTGCTGGCGCAGCGCCAGGCCAAGGGTAACGAGCAGGCGCGTCAGCTTGTTCTGAACGATTAGCTGTTCATCCTGGAACTTGTCCGGAATCACCGGCCATTCCGACAGGTGCACCGACTCAGCTCCCGTGAGCTCGCGAAAGATCGTATCCGCGATAAAGGGTGCCGAGGGCGCGATCAGCTGAGTAAGCTTTACGAGAACATAAAACAGGGTATCGTATGCATTCTTCTTGTCCTGGCCAAGGCCCTCGCCCCAGAAACGGGCGCGCGACTGGCGAATGTACCAGTTAGTCAATGCGTCTATAAAATCCAGCACGGGGCTCAAGCTCTGGTTCAGATAGAACGAACTGAATGCTTTCCGGACCTTTCTCTCAGTATTGAACAGAACGGCGAGTATCCAGCGGTCCAGGGCGTTCCCGGAATCCGGCTCTCTGCCCGGGTCTCCCGAATAACCGTCAACATTCGCATAGGTCGCAAAAAAAGAATAGGCGTTCCAAAGGGGAAGCAGCACGCGCTTAACCTGATCATTCACCCCGGAGTCCTTGAAATTCAGATCCTCCATGACAACAGCTTGGGAATCGAGCAGGTACAGCCTGAGTGCGTCGGCCCCGTACCTGTCAATCAGCTCCATGGGATCGGTGAAATTTTTCTTTGACTTCGAGATCTTCGTGCCCTCCGCTGAGAGCAAAGTCCCATGCACCAGGCAGTTCCGGAAAGAGGCGCGGCCCAGCAGCGCGACTGCCAGCACATGAAGATAGTAGAACCAGCCCCTTATCTGCCCTGGGTATTCCACGATAAAATCGGCGGGGAAATGGCGTTCGAACCATTCCTTGTTCTCGAAAGGATAGTGGCACTGACCGAAGGGCATTGCGCCGGACTCGAACCAGCAATCGAGCACCTCGGGAACGCGGCGCATGCTGCCGCCGCAAGACTCGCATTTAACGACGAGATCGTCGAGGTGCTCCTTGTGCAGGTCGGGCACATCGCGTCCCGCCGCCCGACTGATTTCCGCCACCGATCCGAACACGCGGCGCGCGGCGCACTTGGAATCCTCGCACTCCCACACGGGCAGCGGCGTGCCCCAGTAACGGGAGCGGGAAATGTTCCAGTCGCGCGCGCCCTCGAGCCATTTCCCGAACCGGCCGTGCTTGACATGGTCCGGGACCCAGTCAATCTCCTCGTTGCATACGATCAACTTATCCTTGATTTTCTCCACGGCGAAGTACCATGCGTCCATCGAACGGTAGATCAGAGGCGTACGGCAGCGCCAGCAGTGCGGATAGTTATGGTCGAACGTCCTGCTCAGGAGGAGGCATCCTTCGCCCTTGAGGCGCCTGATCACATCGCTGTTGCACTCGTGGACATTGCGACCAACGAAGTCCGGCGCCTCAGCGGTGAAGCGACCCTTCGCATCAACCGGGTTCTTCACGGGCAGTCCGTTCCTCCTGCACAGCCAGTAATCATCCTCCCCGAAAGCCGGCGCGCAGTGTACAATGCCCACGCCGTCCTCCAATGTCACAAAATCGGCGGCGAGAATCTTGAAGCAACCCTCGGCTACGCAATCACGGAAATAGGGAAAAACGGGGTCATAGCCGCGCCCGACAAGCTCGCTCCCCTCAAACGTGCGCAAGATCGCGGGTTTCTTTCCGAACAGGCCGGACCACTTCGGAAGCAGGTCAGCGGCTGCGACGAGCACACGCCCCTCGTGCTCGAATGCCGCGTAACGGTATCCGAAACCCACCGCAAGCGCCAGGTTGGATGTCAGGGTCCACGGCGTCGTAGTCCACGCAAGGTAGTAGGTCGGCTTCCCGTCAATATCATCGTGCGCCTTGAAGGCAACGATCACCTCGGGATCCTGCCGCATACGCGTGGAATCCGATTCCCTGGTATCAGAAATGGAAAGGGCCGTCTCGCAGTGGTAGCAATATGGAGTTACGCGATAGTCCTTGTAAATCAGACCCTTGTCGTAACACTCTTTGAAAACCCAGAGCACCGACTCCATGTAGGAAGTATCGAGCGTCCTGTAGGCGTTCGAGTAATCCACCCAGCGCCCGATCTTGTGGATGTAGGTCTCCCACGCGCAGTTGCAGTCCGAAACAAGCCTGCGGCACTCGGCGTTGAATGCCGTCACGCCGAGCGATTTCTCGATCATCGTCTTATCTTCAATTCCCAGCTTCCGCTCGACGGCGTTCTCGATGGGCAGCCCGTGGCAGTCCCAACCCCAGCGGCGAGGCACGGAATAGCCAGCCATCGTAAAAAAACGAGCAAGCGCATCTTTGAGAATCGAGACAAAAATCGTGCCCATATGCGGCGAGCCTGTTGGAAAAGGCGGCCCGTCGTAGAACACGAATTCCCTGTCGGACAAGCCCAGCGACTTCTCGAAAATCCCGTTTTCTTTCCAGTACGCCAGGGCGTCCCGCTCCAAGGCCGGAAAGCTAACTGAACTGTCAACCTGCCTGTACATCCACAACCTTCCGCTATGCCGATCCGGCAGCCGGGGCGCGACGCGACGCCAACCCATTACCAAGCCCGCACGCGCCGCCGCCCCGGTCTCTCCGAATGCCCCCCCTACTCCATGGAAATCGCCTCGTTCGGGCATTCATCAACGCACGCACCGCACTCGGTGCATGCTTCCGCATCCACGACCGCCACATCGTCAACCGTGATCGCCTCAACCGGGCATGCATCAACGCACAAACCGCAGGCAGTGCACTTCTCCTTGTCAATCTTGGCGCTCATATCACTTCTCCTGTTTGTTGTTTTGTATAACCGACGACACACCGGCTCACCCGGAGAAGACTTCACCGGGCAGCGTAATAGTCGCCACCTTCCTTCTCGTCCATCCTGCGAATGCGCCCCCCGTTGATCAGTATCCCCAGATATTTGGACACCTCGTTGGGATGCATGGAAAAGACCTCGACAAGCTGTGCTGCCGTGCATGGCCTGCGCTTCAGCATGTTGAAAATCATATCGGCATCCGCCTTCACCTTCTCATTACGCCCCTTAAAAGCGGCTATCACCTCCGCACGAGGAGTGAAGAGCATCGCGATCTCGTCGAGCCTCTCCCGGGAAACAGAGCCGACCGACTGATCTGCAGGCGGGCGAACTGCGGTATTGAGATGAATCACATCCGGGCCGATGCCCTTTGCAAGCTCCGCGATCCTGCGGGCCTGGTCAAGCGATGAATTCACACCGTCAATAACGAACACCTCCAGCCAGATCTTACCACCGAATTCCTTGCGAAAAGCCTTCATCCCTTCAACCAGCTGCTCAAACCGGACTTCCGGCGAAGGGCGATTGATCTTTTGCAGCGAATCCTGGTCGAAGGCGCTCAGCGATATTTTCACGACATTCGCCCGGGCAGCGTCCTTGCGAACTTCGGGAAGCTGCAGAGTTGTCCCATTCGTCAGCAACACGCAGGGAATGTCGCTGTGGCCACGCAGGAATTCGATAACGTCACCAAACCCGGTATTCAGCGTTGGCTCGCCAGAGCCGGCCAGTGTGAGATAATCGGCCTTGCCGGAATTCTTCAGCCAGTCGTCAAGTTCCTCGATCACTGCAGCAACGGGCACGTACTCCCGACGCTCAAACGTTGTCCTCGGCGTCCGCCCGATCTGGCAGAACACGCAGTCGAAACTGCACGTCTTCATTGGCGTGAGATCAATTCCAAGCGACCGCCCGAAACGGCGGGAAGGCACCGGCCCGAAAATATGTTTGTATGTTCTCATTCCACAGTTATCCTAAAAAACAGAAGCTTCACTATATCATTCGACCCGGCGCCAGTCACGCATAAAAAACAAAAAAGCGCGATTGCGCGTGCAGGCGCTCGCGCGTATCATCACCACATGCAAGATCAGATCAGGATCGGAGATATCATACTGCCCTCGCGCGTGCTCCTCGCGCCAATGTGCGGCTACACCGATGTGGATTTCCGGCTCATTGCCAGGAGCTACGGGTGGCGCGGGCTCGCCTGCTCCGAAATGGTGGACCCGAAAAGCGTTCTCCTCGGAAAGGGCCGGAAGCGGGAGGCCATCATCCAGTCCGACCCAAGGGAGAGTCCGCTCTGCTGGCAAATCTATGGCTGTAATTCCGGGCTCATGACGCGCGCCGCCCAATGGCTGATCGAGAACCGCGGCGCGCGCATGATAGACATCAACATGGGCTGTCCGCAGAAGAAGATATCGAGACGCGGCGCCGGCGCCGGGCTTCTGCGGAATCCTCCGGCCGCGCTAAAGCTTGCAGCCGATCTCGCAAAAATGCTTCCCGTGCCCGTCACAATAAAGATGCGGCTCGGTCCGGATTCTAACACGTCGGGCGTTGCGGCTTCGCTGGCAGGCGAATTCGAACAGGCAGGCGTTGCCGCGATCACAGTTCACGCGCGGACTCTTGAACAACGCTATTCCGGCAGCGCCGACTGGAACGCCATCGACGAAATAGCGCGCCGGGTGCGCGGCATCCCGGTGATAGGGAACGGGGACATCGCATCGCCGGAGACCGCGCTGTCAATGATGGAACAGACCAGTTGCGCGGCGATTATGATCGGGCGCGCGGCGCTGAAGCGTCCTTGGCTGTTAAGGGATATTAACTGCGCAATGGAGGGGCAGCCCGTTCCGCCCTCCCCCACGCGGAGTGAGCTTGCGGACAGCATGGCAATACACCTGCAGGCTATGTTGAACAGGCACGGGCAGCGAGCCGGAACCCTTCTGTTCAGGCGCTGGATTCCGCAATACGCGGCCGCGCTGAATATGGAACGCACAAAAATGATAGAACTGCTGAAAATGAACGAAGCCCGGGCGCTCCTGGGAAAAATCCAGGCGCTGAAATGCTCAGGCCTTGACTATCTTAGCAGACCTGATACAGGAGGCGCAAACCTTGCGTGACACAACGCCGCCGTTTTCCCGAACCCTTATTTTCTGCACATTAGGCAGGAACTTCCGCTTCGTGATTCCCGTTGTATGAAGTCCGATTCCGCCTTTCTTCTTCGGCAGACCATGCCTGACAATTGAATTGCCGGTTCGCAATCCTTTTCCGCATATATCGCAACGTCTTGACATACTCTCTCCTGTTTAGACAATCATCCACGCCGGCCATCTTCTGCCAGCTAATTTTGAGAATTATACGATGGGATAAAAGGTATGCAAGCAAAAAGCAGCAAGAAGCAGTATTTCTCGTCAGAGATTCCCGCGCAAACCCGCGCCCCACCCTCCATATCCCGATTCCCGAATTGAACGTTGATCAGGTCAATCACCGGCGGCGGGATCAGCTTCCCGCGCCTTCCGCATCTCAAAAACTTTCTTGAGGTCACCAAATCCGTGTCCGTCGGTATCAGCGTTCCCCGGGTCCGTGCCCCACACATGGACCTCGTCGAAGTCGGACAGGCCGTCGTCATCGGCATCCTGGGCTATCTTGAGACTGACCCTCAACTGGCCGGACGACCTATGGGGAAGCGACACGTTGTTCCGGAACATCACGTAGCCTGACCTGTAGGCGGCAATATTGGTCGCAGATCCCACGTAGAAGGCCTTGTTGGTCTCGGTAGACAGCATCATCAACAGTCCGTAGGCGGGAGCCGCCACCCCAAGGTGATCCTTGTACACCTTCTTGTTGCCCTCCGGTCCGTACATCCCGTCCACATCTCCCCAGCGCCCCTCGGCCTCGCACTGGATAAGCTGTCTGCGGCGGGCGTAGACGCCGGAATTCTGCCAGACCCCATCGGCCTGAACGAAAATCACATATTCAACCGGCGGGGTAGGATCCACGCGCGGCAGCCCGACACACCCGGTGATGCCGATGGCAACGGCTGACGCCAGCAGGAAAGCCAATGGTTTACGCGATCTCCGATTCACAACAGGCTCCATGTAAGTCTTCATCATGCGATTCATCAACAAGCTTCAGCAGCTCAGATGATCCCGGGTCCGGCGCGAACAAAACCATTTTGAAGTTGGCCTCGGCAGCCAGGAAAAGAAGCCTGTCGAGATCGGAGCGGTCAAGTTCCGCCGGATCCCTATCCCACACGATATGGACCGTCTTCCATGCCGCGGCATGAGGTCTGTATCTGTCGCCGAGAAACTCCAGGAGCAAGCGGATCATCGCCGATGCCCTTTCCCCGTCGCCAATCGCGAAGGAATAGCGAATGAACCATGCCGATTCGAAAATGAACTCGTTGCTGAGCGGCGGCTCCTCCGGCGAGACCCGGACAACCCTGGCCGGCATCATGTCAAACGCTCCATCACGCACGACAGCCGTTGCGAACAAATCGCGCACGGCGCGCGCCGAACGACATGTCCATCCGGAAACAACTGAGCAAACTTCATGAATGATCGGCAGTCCGGCCAGCAGAGAGCCCCACCCGGAAAAGGTTCGTCCACCGATCGACCTGCCCCGCAAGCTCACCAACCAGGCGCGAGCGCCGCGCAGCGCGCCAGCGCCAACAACTCCCAATGATCTGAGCGATTCATTTGCCAGCGCCATTGCAGATCGAACGCTTGTGAGGCCGGGCGACGCCAGCCTGACGGACAGGAAACGCCCCGCAGCGCTAACTGCCGGGAAACTCTTGACTCGGCGCCAGGCGCCGGCCAAAGCCGGAAAGCGGAACAGGCCGACGAAGGCAATCCCCAAATCCCGGAATGGAATATGGATCCTGTAAACATTTAACCCGTCAAGAACAGCTCCATGCCCAAAATAAAGAAATCCCTCGCCCTTACGGATCACCGACTCGATATAAGCTGTCGTTAGAGCCGGCCTGCCGGAGCGCAGCAGCAGCGAGCGTTTCTTCGGAAAGAGATAATCCATGACCCGCCCCGAGAAAGGAAGCGGAAGAACAGCGTTGAAAGTAGTATTAAAAAGGCACAAATAGTCGAAGATCAGAAGGAAGATCGCGACAAGAACCATCGTCTTGGCCGTCTTCAAGTTAAGACGGGCAAGCCTCGTCGCACGAATCCTGTCGCGTTCAGGCATCACCCTGCCGCTCGCAGGCTGTTCAAGGGCATCAAGCTCACCATCATTCTCCGTTTCCTGCCCACCATCCGGCGCCCCGTCGCGCTTCTGCTTTCCGGCCTGTCTGTAGAGAGGCTCGGCGTCCTTCCCCTCTGCAGCTAGCTCGAAAACAGACTTCTTCTCGTCACCTTCGACGCCGGCGAGATCGTAGTAGTCATACTTGTCGTCCTCAACAAAGTGAACATCCGCGGCTCGCTCCTTTAACGCCTTCATCTCGGCTTCCCGGGCCTCCATCTGACGCTGCTTCGCCTCCTCCAGTTCCAGAGTCCGGTCCGCCTGGATAAGGCTGACATTACAGAAATTCATCGAGGCGAGGAGCCAGGCAATGACGGCCAGGCAGAGGGCCCTGGAATAGAAGAACGTCCTCCGGCGGCTTCGCCAGAAACGCGCCTGCAGGATGAGCGCGCAGATCCATAGGGCCAGAGAGGCCGTTCCCGTGAGACCGAAATACCAGTAAAGTTTGAAGATCATTTTCGATACTTGCGAGTCGCGTCCAGGTAATGTGTAAAAGCGTGATAAACGATGTTGATTCCGAGCTGGAGCGCCTGTTTTGCCAGCTGTGGCCTGAGCCCGGAGTGGCCCGTCTTCCATGCGTCATTGACATCGCCCGGGTGATAGTACACCACCCAGCGGTTCCCGCGCTTAATGCCGAGCGCCCTGGTCCCGCCGTGGTGCCAAAGCGGTGGAGCTCCGTTGGCAAAAGTATAGGGCATCTGATATATCGGGTCATCATCCGAGATAACCAGCAGGGGTTCGCCCGGAAAGACCGCCTGCATAAACGAAATGAAATTCCTGTGCCACCGCTCCCCGCCGCAATCGGCGAAAAGCAATCCGCCGTCAAGCAGGTATTCTCGCAGTATCTTCACATCCTGCGGCGACACGTTTATCCGGTTGGACCCGGTCATGTAGACAAAAGGCGGGGCCATGCCCTTCGTATATTTTGTCAGGACGCTGATCGGGTGACTTTCTCCGTTCCTGGCGACCTTGAAGCCTGTGACCTTATGGAACTCCTCAAGGAAATTCACGTCCGCGCGCGAGACCATATCCATACCATCGTTCCAATTCTCACCATTATACTCAAGCCTGATGAAGCGGACGAGGCCATCCTTCATGCCGTCCGGCCAACCGCCCTTCTTCCCGCCGCCCGCGCCCATCTTGCCGTGTACCGCAGAGGGGTCAGCCTCATAGGTCAACTGAGTTTGTTCCTCGACCTGCTGCTGAATATCGGAATCCTTGTCGAGATCGGGCAGGTGAAAAAGAATCGCGGACATCGGATTGAGAATTCTCGTCTTCTCCGGCTTTTTCTTCGGCTGCACCTTCTTCACGATGCTAATGACCACCGGCTCCCCCTCGCCGTAAGGAACGCGATAGTCCTCAACACATCCGCCGCGCAGCCAGAGCGCGAGCAGCGGCAGGATCACCGCGGCAATATGGAGCATGACCGATGAAAGCAGACTCTTCCGGAACCGCGGCTCCCTTCCGTGCGTTCGGATATTCTCAATCACCATGTCGCCCGCTGCCGGATCCTCGCCCTCGTACCCGGAATAAACAGCACGACTGATCCTCCGCCAGGAAAAGAGATGCGCTACGGCAACGGCCAGCACAAGCAGTGCTATACGCCAGATATAGACCCATCGCCACAAGAACACCGCCACTACATCGAGTTCCGGCTGCGGCCTGGTGAGCTCCGCCTCGAATACCACGTCGGTAATCCGAAAAACCCCGAAAATAACGACCGCCGCCAACACGTAAACGGCGATATAGCAGGATCGTAAGGCGGTTAGAGTCCATCTCTTTCTGATGAACGCCATCACCAGTCCGGCAAGGCAGATCGCGGAACCAAGGGCGAGCAGGACAGTCAGGGTGGAAACCAGCCCCTGAATACCCTCGGACGTCAGAAAACTTTTTACCGTAAGCGACTGCCCCGAGACAAATCCCTTGTAGAAGACGGGGAGAGTCAAGGCTGCCCAGAGGCAGGCGAGCGACAGCACCCCGGGTATAAGCCCGAGCAGCTTGGGAAGGCTCCGGCGCGGGGAAAAGATACGTTTGAGGACATGATCCATCTTGGTCTTATTCCAAACGTGTGTCGCTGATAGAAATGCCGAGGGCATCCGGGGCATCGGGAATCTCGCCCGGCTGCGGCAGATCGTTGATCTCCTTCATCACAGCCGTGTTGGTCCTGACGTCTTCAACTGCCGGAGCCTGCGCTGGCGTACCGCTCGTCTCAGCTGTCGGCGACACCGCTGAAGTGGACGATGCAGTCAACGCGCTTTCGATTCCATTCGTTCCCGCTGAAGCAGCATCAGACTGCTGAAGAGCGAGCGCCGCCGCGCGCCTGATTTCGGCGCCCTCTGGATCAAGCTGGTCGCGGATATACGAAAACGAGAAAAGCGTAAAGACGACCAAGTGGACGGCGACCGCTATAAGCAGGCACGAGATGAACCTGGAGCGCGTGAAACCGACCAGCAGCTTGTCGGGCGAATGCTGCAATTTAATATCCAGCGTATCTGTCATTGTGTTTTTTCCTCATCCTGGCTTGTTTTATCACCCATAGCGGCGACAATGCCGCCGCCCTTGGCGATGGCGTCAATCACCGGCTCGAATATTTCCCGCGACAGTGAAGCATCGCACTTGAAAAGAACCGTCCGTCCCTGCTCCGTGGGCTTATCGGCCACCAACCCGCGAACGCCCCACTCCAGCTCCTCCGTCGAACCCAGGAGGCTGCCCTGCAGATAGATATCCCCCTCACCGTCAACGGAGACTGAAACAGGGCTCTCATCTATTTCATCGAGGTCCTCGGCCCTGGGCGGCTTAAGCTTTATCGAAGACTCCTTGATAAAATTGCTGCAGACCATGAAGAAAATGATGAGGAGGAACGCGATATCTCCCATGCTGGCGGTGGGTATGGAAGAAGCTCTTCTGCGAACCCTGCGTTTCAACGTCCGCCTCCCTTCTCTTCTTCCCGTTCAATCACCACCACGCCGCCGGCCGCGCTGATCGCGGCCATTGCGTCGAAATAGTCCTGATAAATCACCGCGCCTGCCGCGGTTAGCAGCACCATCTTGGCATCGCCCTCCTTCTCGTGCAGCTTCATTTCGCTGAGCCGACGTCGAAGGGTGCGCATATCCATAGCCTCGTCATTGAGGCTTACCTTGTCGTCATGCAGCGCCACCGAGACTGTCTTCTCCTGCGCCTCCCCCTTGGCACCGGCCGGGATATCGGCCAGGAACCCGGTTGCCCGGTTGAACGTGGTAGTCAGGATGAAAAAAATGATCAGGAGGAAAGCGATGTCGGAAAAGGACGACACCGGCATATCGCCCTCGCCCAGCTGTCTCTTTGTAAAACGCCTGGCCATAATCAGCTCGCGGCCTTCCGCTCCTCGCGCATCGTGATGAAATCCACCATTTCCGCGGCCGATTCCTCCATATCGAGGCTGATGTTCTCGACCGCAGTCATGAACATGTTATAGGGTATCACGGCTGCCAGCGCGATCAGCAGGCCGGCCGCGGTAGTTATCAGAGCCTCGGAAATGCCGCCGGCGACCAGGCCGGCGTCAAGAGCCGCCGCCCCACGCAGTGACTCAAAGGACTTGATCATGCCCATCACCGTTCCCGCCATGCCGAACAGGGGCGCGGCGCTACCGACTGTCGAAAGAATATTTAGTCTTCGTTCCACCGCGCTTAGGGCACGGGGCATGTAATCCTCCATTGCCTTGCTCACTACGATGCGAAGCGCCTCGGGGGCCGCCTTCACCGAGAGCAATTTATCGTATGACTGAAGACCCACCAGAAGAACGGCTGAGATGGGGCTCGGGGTGCTTGCGGCCAGCGTCAGCGCGTCCGAGATGCGATTCTCCTCCAGCAGCGTCATCACCTGCGCACGCAGGGCTCTCGTATCGAGCTTGCTGTTGTCATGGAATGCCTTCAGCCTGTCTATTATGACAGCCACGGCCGCTACGCTGCATGCCAGTAATGGAATCATCATGCTCCCGCCCTTGATAATAGTCTCTATCATACCTTTCTCTCCTCTATGTCGGTTTCTTCGTCCGTCTAATTTATTCGGCGTAGATTTGTGCCAGCAGCTGGTATCCGTCCATGGGCGGCAGTCTCACGGCGCCCACGGCCAGACCCCGCGCCGGCGCGAACACCACTTCGCCGGTCACGTGGTTATACATACTTTCCTTCAGAAACGAGAAATGCCTCTTCTGTACGAACGAATTGCGCCCCGCGGCGAACAGCACTACCTCCGCTCGGAGGGCGCACACCCACACGGCGCCTTTCCGGAACCACGCGCCTGTGTCCACTCTGGACCTTGATCGGAACACGAGGAGCTGATTGCGCTCCGTCAACTCACCAAGAAGTCCGCGCTCCGCCTCGTTCATCATTGTCACAGCTTCGATATTTGCGTCCGACACGTCGCGGATGGGCTCTGGAAGTTCGATGGACATTTTCGAGCTGGATCGGACCTCGACGCCCCGCTCGGCGAGCATATCCACAAACTTCGCGTTCTCTTCCTCCAGCAGCCTTATGCGATCTTGCAGCAATGCCATGCTTCTCTCGATGCGCTTCACTGCGGCCTCGTTATGAGCATCTGAAACCGTTTCATTCACGATCACTTCTCCGGCAAGGTTTTCCGTGCGCTCACTTCATCTCTTTTTCGTGTATCTTGTCCAACTCCGGCTCCGTCAGGCGCCCGCGGGCAAACTTCGCCCACTTGGACGACGGGTAGTCCCACGTCAGCTTCTTGAATTCGCGATAGGCGTCATCGAGAGCGTTCTGCTTCATAAAGGAATCACCGCGCCAGTACATCGCCTCAGCAACCAGTTCGTGATCCGTCGTATAATCCTTTGTCACCTTACCAAACACATCAACCGCCTTCTTGTAGTCCTCCGCGCGCATGTAGCACTGCCCGCTGAGAACGAGGGTCTTTCCGGCAAGGTCGTGCGTGGGGAAGCGCGGGGCCAGCCTGCTGAACACGTCCGCGGCCGTCCTGAGCATATTCCGAGACTGCACGAGAATGGTTTCCTTTTCATCCTCCGTTGCCGCCTCGCGCGCCTTCGCGTCCAGCTCGCGCCCCTTGGTGGAAAAGTAGGTGCCGAGCCGGGCTATCGTTTCAGCGATGAGTTCGTTATCGGGATACATGTAAGAGAGCTTGACGTATTCCTCACAGGCCCTGTCAATATCGCCCATTTTTTCGAAGGCCAAGGCCTTCTTGTATTGCGAGCGCGGAGCATAAATGCTCTCAGGGTAGCTCATGATAACGCTCGTGAAGAGGTTGATCGCCTCGAGATACTTATCCCTCTTAATCCTGTCATCAACAGCGTCATCGGCATACTCGAGCGCGAGATCGGCGAGGAGGTAGTCAGCCTGGGCCCTTATCTCGATATTCGGGTAGTCCTTAATCACCTCTTCGAGCAGGCGTTTGCCCTGCGCGATCTCCCTGCGCGCGAGACTGGTATTTCCGAGAGCTCTGTGCTTCTTCGCGAGTTCAAAATAGGCCTCGGCGATGGTGAACTGAGTTCTAACCGCGGTCTCAGGGTCGGCAAACTGCTTTGTGAACGGAACCGGATCCCCGTCGGCTCCCTTGTGAACGGTAATCTCACTGGTCAGGATTTCCTCCGATCCAGGGGCCTGAAACTTGACCACCACCTTGTCGCCGTATTTAACGGGAATGGCGCCCAGGTCTCCCAGCGACTGTTCATTCTGCCAATAGACAGGCTTCACGACGCCACGGAAACTGCCGCTGTGTTCGAAGGTCTCCACAAGCGGCATATTGGTGGAATAGCCGGAACCCGTGTTCACGGAGGCCATCACACTGTCCTTCTCTCCAGTGGAATCCGAGGCGCGGTGGTTCACGCGCAGATAGAGGCTCTGTCCAACGAAAATGCTATCCACCGTCTCCTGGTAGTAGCGGTCCATAACGTCAAGAAACGCATCGCACGTCATCATCACGCGCTGAGTCGTCCAATTGGTGTCCCCGGCTTTATCCACGTACGGGAACCCGACGAAGATTTCGTCCTCGCTCGTGATGAACAGGCAGGGATCGGGGTCCCTACTGTCGACCGCGTCAGAATCCGCCCCGAACAAGGAACTATCTCCCTCGACCGTTCCAAACGCCTTCCTCACGTTGAACGAAAAACGTCCATCCCTGAGCGGCGACGAAGCGTATGGATCGCCGCGCACGAAAACCGAGAGGTAGCCCTGCGGCGGAGGCACGTTCATGAAATCGCCGGGCTGTCTCTTAACGGTGATAGTCCCTGGGATAGCGGGATCAAAAGCATTTGTCCCCGCGGCCCCGGCAGCCGTTCTGGCCGCCAGCGTCTGCACATATATGGCTGAAGTGCTGTTGGATGCAAGGGCGGCGGTCGGATACGTCAACTCCACCAGCAGCGGACCCTCTGCTATTATTGAGGCTGGCGCTGAAGGATCGGAGCGCGCAGGTCTCGTGGCGATGAGGTCGCGCGTCGGGAAGAAGTACTCCTGTCTGTTCATTGCCATCGCCCGCTCGCGCCTCGATGGCTCCTGAAGAGCCGCCACCTGGTCTTCGCTCAGCGGAATGGACGAAACATCATACACCCTCAACTCCGGGGGATCGTACGTAACCTGTTCGACCGTGTAAGTCCTGGTCCATGGAATTCCGGGATCAGTATTCTCCTCGTCCTCGTAAAGAAGAACGACATTCTCGCCCTCCTCGACCTGCAGTTCATCGGGCCGGGTTGGAGTGCTTTTGGTCGTGAAAACGCTGCCGAGGAATCGGCCCGAATGCTTATCGGTCTCAAGCGCCTTAAACGTCACGGGCTCGCCAAGATCCGTCTTGGCGGCAAAGGTTATCACGTCAAGCTTATCGCTGAGGTCGCGATCAGAATCGTTGATCATCACGTCGAACTTCTCGCCGGGGACGAAGCGGAAGAGCTCGATAAAAACATCCTCGTCGGGCCGGACGCGCGAAGTATCCCTCACGCACGCAAACACCTGGCCGTCGTGGTAATTCGCTGTGAGAAAACGTTCCTGCACAGACTTGCTCTCAGTCACGGCCTTTGGATCCTCATAGATTACGCTGATCCTGTCCCCGGCGACAAGCTCGAGCACGTCATTACCGCCGGCAGCGGGCATGTCCGCCTGCACCGGAAGAACCTGATCGCCGTCGGCTGAGACCAGGGTAATCTTGTTGATGGCCGGCGCGTCGGTCTCGTAATCCGAGATCACGAGGCGCACAACTCGCGCTCGCGTGTTCGGTGCGAATTTAACGTCGAACGATGCCTTCTCATCATCGGCGGTCACGGCCGCGGCGCGGTCCGACAGGTTGGCGCCGATCGCCGGGTTCGCCACCGGATCGAACATGGAAACGGGACAGGGCGCCGTGTAGGGCGGCTCATCCGTATCAACCATCAAGGTGAACTCGCCCCTGCTCTGCGGAACGCCGGAGAAATAGATATCCAGGGAATGAACGCCCCTCTGCAGCGTTCTCCTGATCACGTTGTTCTGTCCGGAGGAATCGGGCCCCTGGCCGTCGAGCGTGAGGAACCACGACGGCACTCCGGACGATGTCTTCTGATCGAGCCTGAAGAGCTTCGTCTGGCGCTGGGCCAGATAGAATGCCGCCTTAAAGCGGGCCACATACCTGGCCCCGCCAACGGGGATTTTGTTCATGTGGAAGCTGACCACCGACTGGTCACCCGCCGTCAACATCTGCGCGAGCGGCACAAAAGCGCGCTGGACAGGTCGCCCCACGCTGTCGGAATCCATGTAAGCGCAAATACGCCCGGCGGAGTTGAGCGAAGAGTCAGACGCGCTGACGAACTCGAATCCAGGCGTGCCGTCCCACGACTTATGCTCAGTCGGCCAGCTGCCCACGGTTCTGAAATTGCGGTTGTCGAATGATACCTGCACAAAAAACGCCTTCAACTTGCGGCCAACCACTCGTGACAGTATGTTCATCTCGCCCAACAGCACGTTATCGTTCAGATCCACGCTGAACGACTTTGGACGCGCGTTATCGGGGAAAGCCACCCATGGATGCGTGCCGGACGAAATGGCGTAGAACGGAAGTCTGCCCTCGGACGAATCCGTGGCGTAGGCCATGGCACCTGCGCGGACTGTTGCAATCTCGCCCTCAAAAACACCGGTGTACGGCTTCACTTCCTTGAGCGCGAAATCCGGGATCAAGTCGCCGCTGTAGGCTGAAACCTTGACGCCTACGGTATCGATGCCGGGCGTGACCGACTGGTCAGGATCAACAACCCTCACGTATATCTTGTTGCCGGGCCGGATCATGGAACTCAACGTGCTTTCGCCGAGCTGGCGGGAGAGATCTTCAGCCCTGCGCACCTGGTCCATCAGCATACTGAACTCCCGCTCCTGCTGTTCTTGCTCAGTCAAAAGCTCACCGGAAGAAACAAGGAGCACCGAATCCGATGCGACGGACATGTTCATGGGCTGGGAATCCTTTACGTTGTGGGCCTCCTTGAACACATCCGAATAATCGTAATAGATCATGTCGTTCCCGAGCACCTGGAGCATGCGGTCATTCTTTGTCGGCGGGGCCAGCTCCGTGGGAAGCGAGCCCTCGAACTTGGTCTTCGAGTAGCTGGAGAGCAGAAGCGAAACCAGTTCATCGTCGCCAGAATCGGTCCATACGCGAACCTGGATCTCCTTGCTCTTGCCGACAACGGAGAGATTTCTATCCTCCAGGTGAATATTAAGCGGCTTGCCTGGCACGATAATCCGCTGGGCTGATGCCAGGCCGACCTTGATATCAGTGGCATTGCCATATCTTTTCAGCTGCAGGTTCAGCTTCCCTTCCAGCAGCTTGCCGGCCACGTGGCTCGGATCAAGGGCGAAGACGTAGTCGAGCAGCCTTGAGGTCTCCGCAAAATCCTCCTGCTCGAACCTGATCTGCGCAAGCTGGTAGCAGCTCTCGATCTGTATCCAGCGCTCGCGCTCCCTGGCGAGTTTCTCGAGGATTGCCACTGCCGACTCGTAATTCCTGGTTACGCGATCGAGGTCGGCTATGCGGAACTCCGCGTCGAACTTCGCCCTAGTGTTCTCGAACACCTTGTCCGCGACTATACGCTGGTAAAGGGCTCTGGCCCTCGGGTACTCCTGGCGACTGAATGCGATATCCGCATAGGCTATCATCACGCGGGCCTGCAGGTTGCGGTCGAATCCGCCCGGCAGAGCGTCGAGCCACTGCATCATTCCGCGGGCCAGTTCCTCGGCGCTCTCATAGGACTGCGACTCCGTGTTCATTTTAATGAGCCAGAGCGAGAACTCTGGATCGAGGTCCTTGAACATACCGGCAACCTGATCCGATCTGGTCAGGTAAAGCTCCCATGCATTCTGGAGATTCCCGGCAAGGTACGCCATCTGCGCCGCGAAGATGGGATAGCGCGGATCGTGCCTGTCAACCGAAATAGTGTCACCGATGCCGACAAGCGCCTTCATCCTGTTGCCCATCAAAGTCACTCTAGCGTCCTCCGGCGGAGCCGATCCGGAAATATCCAGTCCCGATATGCTGAATTTCGCGGCAAGATCGGGCAGCTGTTTCTCGAGAAACTGGGTTGAATAGCCGGCCAGCTCTCTGTAGAGCGCGGGACTTCTGAGATCAACCGCCATCTTCCAGAAGAAAGGAGCCGCCCTCACCAGGTCAGCGTGGCGGCCGGCGGTAAGAAGCGAGTCATGGAGCAGCCCGGGCAGCTTGTCGTATGACTGGCCGGAAGCCCACCTCGCGGGCGTCGCATCAGGAAAAACAGCCAGGATAGCCGCGGCCTCCGAAGCGCTGATATCCTTCACATTCGCCATGGAATTCAGAGTGGGCGGCCCCTGCCTAACCGGAGCCGCAGCGACGCCCTTAATATACGCCGAGAGCCTGCGGAACAATTCGGCGCGGCTCTCCGGCGATGCGACCGACGCATCAGATGAAAAAAAACCCGCGTCCGCAGCGAACTCGTCGAACCGCGTGACGCCGAACGAAACCTTGATGCCGGCGATCAGCTTGTCGCGCTCCTGCTCGTTCACTCCGCGCGCCTTCCTCCACGCGGGGTTCATCGAGAGGCACTGCGAATGCCAGCGCCACAGATCGTTTGTTGAAGAGAACTCGCTGAACGCAAGCGGAAGCGAGGAATATGACTGGAGCTTTGATGTCGCATTGTTGACGACTTTGCCGGCATTATCAGTGCCGAGTGTCCAATATGCGAAATCGAGATTCCCTGATTTATTGCTCTCCTCGACGAACATATCATCGAAATACGAAGCAGGCGGGTATTGGCCGCGCAGCTTGATGAACTCATTCTGAACCAGCCACATGTAGGTTCCGGCGGCAGTCGCCCCGCCGATTCGGTATGTAGTGTTAAGCAGAGTTTTCTCCTCGATCATCCTGCCGAGCACGACCACACCGGCATCGTCGTCCGTCCAGCCCTGCCCCTTGCGAACCTGCCTGAACCAAGTGAAGAGCGTTGGCCAGAACTGCTTCTTATCGAGCTGCGCCAGCAGCGCCTTCTCCATGACGTCAACGACCTTCTGCGCCTTCGGACGGTCGGCGGCCGGGATCGAGGCGGGCCAGCCTACTCTTCCCGTTACGAGCGCATTATGGACCGTACCGATGCAAAGCGTGGGCGCGCCGGGCGTCCAGCGCGATAACTGGTCGGCAAGCGCCTCAACCTGGAAATCCAGCGTGTCGAAGGACTCGATCCTGTTCCTCATTACCAACTCCATCACGGCGGAGCCGAAGGGCGTCTTTTTAGCGTCGAAATCCTTGAACTGGGCGTACAGCTCTTTTCCGACGCTCTCGTAATCAGCCTGCTTCGAATCACGGACCGCCGCCAGCAGCCTTGCGACGTTTTTACAAAGCGGGTTCGGAGCCTTATCCGGGTTGAATGTTTCGGGGTTCATGGCCGCCTTGAAGGCATCTTCCATGGCGCTGATCTCGGCGGCGCCTTCATCAGGCGCATCCTTCAGCTTTGCGAGCGCCTCCCTGGCGTCCGACGCGGCTCCAGCGGTCTGAGCGGCCTGCTTGTCGGCATCATTCCACGCCTGGATCGCCTTGTTTAGCTCCGCGGCTGCGGCGGCTGCGGCGGCAGCCGTGGCAGCCTTCGCCGCGTCATCGGCAGCAGGCGCAGCAGCGGCCAGTTTAGCCTTGGCCGCCTTCGCCTCGGCGGCTGCCTTGGCAGCTTCTGCGGCCTTCTTGACGATATTGGCCTGATCATTTAACTTGATCTTGTCGTTTGCGACCGCCCTGGCATCCATAACGGTTCTCACCTCGCCCACCCAGCTTTTGAAGGCGTTGTAAGAGGCGCCGAACACAGCCTGGCGCTCCTTCTCCGTATACGGAATCCAATCAAACAGGCGGAGGGACTGCGCCACGCCTGATCTATCGCCCAGCTGCCACTGAGCCAGCAGCACGTCAGACGCACACATCGTGTCCACGACCGGAACAGGAGATCTCAGCAGGCTTTCGGTCCCGAACTTCACCAGGAAGCGCGAAAAATAATCCTTTGGCAGTTCGCTGCCCGCGGCACGCGGAAAACCTTGGAAGATCGGCCACAACTGTGTTTTTATCAGCGCATAGCACTGGTCCAGATTCAGGTGCCACGACTCCTTGTCAACCAGGTGGCGCGCCATGCCATCAAGGTCGCCGGCGGCGGCGACCGAGTTGACGATGGCCGCGTACGTAGAGGTTCCGCCCTGCAGAAACTGCGACTGCTTCTTGTAGAGATCGTGATCTGATCGAGGGTAGACGAACTGTTCCGCATCAGCGAAAGCCTTGGGATGCGCATGACACAGTTGAGTCCACTGCGCCGGCGCAGCCAGGTACTGGGCGTTCTGCGGCATCCAGCGGATAATCGCGGTGCGGTCATCGTCCGAAAGCTTTCCGAAAACATAAACGAAGAACGCCTGCTTCTCCAGGGCGCATATCTGCCAGACCGCTCCCGCAAAGCCGGATGAAAACACCAATTCGATATTCTGAAGGGAGGAAGCCGTGGGCGAAGCATCGAAGAACGTTTTAGCCGCGGCGGCGACAGGCGCGAAAAGAGCGGCCTGTTCCTCGGGCGTTTTGCCGGCGGCGGCAGCGCTGAACTCCAGGTTGGCGACCACCAGTCCATACTCGGCCATGCGCCCGGCGTCCACTCTCAGCAATGGAAGCATCTGCTTCAAGGCCGGGATGAGAGCGTGGTGTGCGGCAACCGGTTTGCGCAGGGCATCCATCAACCAATCGAGATAATTGCTGTAGAAAAACTTCTCCCTCTCCAACGGCATCTTTGATGACAGCACGTCCAGGAGACGGTCGGCGCATGCCGCGGCATCGTTCTTTCTAACCGCCATGTCCAGGAACCATGAATCGAACCGCTGCACGTTCGGACTTTTCCAGAACTTGGCGCCCTCTTTTCTCATGAAGGCATACGCCTCCTCCTCCACGCCGAGGAAGTCAATGAGAATGAGCAGCATCGTGGCGGCTGCGTCCGACGATTCCCTGCCGGGCGCAGCCTGTTCGAGATAGTTCTTGTACCTCGCCACGGAGGTGCGGAAATCCCCGGCAAGAAATGCATTTTCAGCCGCCATGAGGAGCATGTTCGAAGGCAGGTCGGGATTCGCCACCGAGTAGCTCTTGATGGCCGTCTCCGCCTGGAAGGGGCAACCGAGCTCGCGGGCGGCCGAGAGGACCTGTATCATGTCCTTTTCAGAGACACCAGTTTCTCGCCGCTGAATCTTCAGTGCCAGTTCATCAAAAGCCTTCAGCTTGCTCGCGCGATCATCCGGGGCCCCGTCGGCGGACATCAGTCCGGCAAGAAGAACCGGCACGAGAATCGTAAACCATCGTGCTTTGATCATTATCATTTCCTTTCCAATTGCGGCAGAACATTCTTGGCCTGGGCGGCAAAGGGGCTTGCCGGGTACTCGAAGAGCAGCTTATTCGCCTTTTCCTTAGCTTTCTCAAAATTGCCCATACGGTAAGCAGTGATCACCCACTTCAGAAGCATGCTGTCCAGAAACGCCGCGTCGGGATAATCCTGAAATATCTGTTCGAGCAGGTAGTCCGCCTGGGCGTAATCCTTGCTTTCCACATAATAATCCACCAGCTTGCCGAGCGACAGGCCTGCGAATTCACTATCCGGATACCGCTCCGCGCATTCCTTGTAGGCCTGCATGGAGACACTCTTGTTCAGTGACGATTTCCTCATTCGCGCCGCTTCCTCGCTCTGCATTTCAAGAGCCTGGGCGATACTGTACTGCGCCTCGGCCCTGACGGCGGAATTGGGAAGCTGTATCACCGAGCGAAAGACCTGCATGGCTCCGGCGAAATCGCGCGCTTCGAGCCGGGATGTGCCGATCTGAAGAAGCGCCTCGTCGGCGAAAGGCGAGTCCGGGAATAAGGCACTGAAAAGCCTGCACGTGGCGACGGCCTGGTTGTAATCCCCGGCCTCGATCTGCAGTTCCCACTTGATCTTGAAAGCCTCCTCCTTCAGACTTCTCGAAATGGGACCCTTGATAACGATAATCTCCTGCACCCTGTCGAGCCCCTCTTTTGACTTTTCTCTGGCGTTCTCCATCAGCCCCATGCTCTTGAAAATTCTCGTTAGTTCGAGGTAAGCCATGGCCTCGACGAGCAGCTTCTGTGCGCGCACCACGGGATCGAACACGACGCTCTGGGTCACCATCGGGCGCCCGTCAATTTCTCCTACCACGCTTATAGAGGCTGAAATTTCCCTGCGGACATCGCCCTGGATATGGAGGCTGTCCTCGTAATAGACCACCACCTCGTCATCTAACGCGCAGAGTAGAACCGATGGCGGCTTATCGGCTAGAGCGCCCTCCTGCCATGGCTGTATTTCAACCTTTCCACCGAACCTGCCGCTGAAAACGGGAGGCTCTCCGAGCTCGGTGAGTGTGACCGTTATTTCGTCGCGCGTCGCGTAGTCCTTGAGTTCATCCTCCAAAAAAAGCTTCGTCACATCCACCGCGCGGCTGGCCGCCTCTTCGGGCTCGGTTTTGTAGCGCGAAATCAACCGGACGGTCACCTGGTCCGCAGAGGGAGACGTATCCCTGTCCAGGTCAATCAAGAGCATGAACACCGGCTGCCCGAGGAATGCGGCTACGGCCTTCGATTCGAAAGTTCCGAGCGTGAATTCGATTGAAGCCGTGGATACCACCCGGACCTCTATCTGCCTGAGAACCTTGCTCTTGCCCTCCGACGTGTTGTCGTCGTAGTACTTCACCGTCACAACGTCGCCGCCCAGGACCTGGAGGATGTCGTCATTCAGCACTGCGACACCCGGCTCCGTCCTGATCGAGGCCATCGCGAGCCCGCCGCCAGTATTGAGCTCGATGCACGGTATTTTCTCCCTGTCCCCGCCTTTCGTTTCCAGCTCCAGGGTTATGGAACCTCCCGTCTGGTAGAGAATGGGTATATCCGCGTCGCTGACTTTCACGTAGAGTCGTCGGCCCGCTTCAACGAACTGCGTCGAGGGGCTGTCGGGATCCACGAATGTCCCCACCATGTTAAGCGCCTCGATCGCTCTGTTCCAGTTTTGCTGAGCGAAATGGCACATGCCTATATAGTAATAGGACTGGTTAGCCCACACCGTGTTCGGATAATCACGCGAGATCGCACGAAGAACCGTGAATGCATTTCCGTACTGCCGCATGTTGAAATAGGCCAGTCCCATCAGGTACTGCGCCTCCAGATACCAGTCCCTTTCCTCTCCTTCGAGGATCTGGTCCGGCCTGCTTAGCGCGCTCAGCGCACGAAGATAGCCGACAGCCTCGTTATATTTCTGAACTTCGACGAGGTGTTTGCCCAGCACGAGGCGGGCCTTGAACCTGACCCTGCTCTTGGGGTGCTGTTCAAACACGTTTTCGAGCATGCGCACGCCTCTGTCGTACTCCCGCATATCCAGAAGTTCCTTTGCCCTTTCAACCAGCCGTTCCGCGGCTACGTCGCTTTCGCTTCCGCGCTGCGCGGCGGGCCGGGCATCCGGCTCCTGTCCGAAGACCGTTGGCGCCGGAGGGGCGGCCAACAATGCGGCGTAAATAGCCATCAGTAATGCGTGTTTTTGCATGGTCAGTCTCTCTTTCAATAAGCGCTTATTCCGAGTCCACACCTCCGCCTATCAACACATCGAGGGCCTCAAGCTCCTCGTGAGCAGTGCGGGATTCCCCGCTCCCTGGATACTTCTTCATGAGATTCCTCAACGCGGCCACCTGCCTGTCGCGCAGCCCCGCGTTCTTGAGCAGGTGCGCCTTCGTGAGCGCTGCGCGCGGGGCATCCCTTGGAAAAAAATTCTCGACCTCGGTAAGCGTTCCGATGGCCATTTCCAGCTTGCCAAGCCGCGAATAGCACTGGACGATCTGGAACAGTGTGGCCGGTGGACTATCCGCAAGCTGATAGCTCCGAATAGCCTTTTCGAACTCCCCGGCCCAGAACTGAAGGTCGCCGAGCTTGTAATACGCCTCGGACGAAAAATTCGGGCTTGACGATGCGAGCTTCTCAGCCAGCGGGATGCCCTTACCGGTATTGTGCATCCAGTGGTAGAACCTCAAAAGCTCAATCCCGCCCAGATCCTGGTCCGCGTAACTGCCGGCGACTCTCTCGATCGAGCTCACGGACAAGCCCGACCTCACGGGCTGCCACAGGCGCCGCATCAGCGAGGTCCGCGCTGAATCGCTCAACTCCCGGAACGACAGTTTCTCGAAAGCGTTCAGGGCCATCCCATATTCCTGCTGTTCAACGAGGGCGAACACGAGCTTCTCCATGGTGGCATAATCGAGCTTCTCAATCTGGAGCTTGGAATAGTACTCGTTCATCTTGTTCTTGTTGCCCCTGTACAAGGTCAACCACTTGATTATGCGTTCGTTGTCGCCCGGCTTCTGGTATTTTTCGAACTGAGCGTCAAGCCGCTCCACGCGCCTGGCCGGGTCGTTCTCATAGAAGAGCTGAAAATCCACGAGGTCTATCTGAAAATCATCAACCGCGGCGAACTTGCCCTGCATCGCGCCTGCCCAGTAACGGTAGAAGGCCTCCTTTTGCTCCGCCTGCAAGGGCTGGAACTGCCCGCCATAGTGCTTCACATACTGCCGGATGAAGTTCCAATACGTCATGTCGTTTGAGACATCGGACGGGATGTTTTTGGCGCGGCCGCGCTCGAATCCGGCAGCGGCGACGTAAAATGCACGAAGCTTGGGCTCATCAGGATTATCCCTCATCCTGTATTCGATCACCTTCCACATTGCCGCCCAGGCCGCGTCGAAATTACGGGACCTGAAATCCTCTACGACCTGCTCATAATAGGTCATCGCCTTTTCGAAATCCTTCTGCCTGACATAGTTCTGTGCAAGCATGTTCAAGGCGCTTGCGGCGAGGTAATGCTTCCGATAATCCTTGTCCTGCACCATTCTCACCCAAGCCTTCACGGCGTTCTCCGGATCTCCGGCGTCGTGGTAGCACATGCCGATATAATACAGAGCCGCGGCGGCATAATGGACATCGTTAGGAAAGTAGTCCAGCACCTCGTTGTATGCCTTGATGGCCTCGAAACGCTTGTTGTCCAGATCTATGGAGCGCGCTTTTCTGAACACGGCATAGGCGAGAACGCGGCACTGCGGGAATTCGAGAATAAAGGAATCGTAGCCGGCGGCGGCAGGACGGTACTGCTTGTTGTTGAAACAAGCGTCGGACCTGCCAAGGCTGTGCGCCTCGAAGGGGTCCATCAGGTTCTTATCCTCGGCGGATAACTCCACTTCCTGCGCAATGCAGAACGGAGCCGCGCACGCAACGGCCGCGCACACAGCAACGAAACGCAAGATAAAGTTTGTCTTGAACTGCCGCATAAAAACTCCAGGGCAGGAATCGCATGATTCACACCATCAACGATCGAACGAAACCCGGCTGGATAAGTGCGGGGCAACACAGCCAATGATGAACACATATATCGAACCGGAACCATCCAAAGAATCCGAGAAGTCTACACTCGTGAAAACCGAACGACAAGTTTTTTTTTGCCGAATCACCGGATAACTGTTACAAATCGAAGCAAACACCAATTTCGTGCAGGTAATCATGGAAACGTTTTATGAACCGGACGGCCGTGACGCTATCACGGGCATGAGGACACGATCCGGCAGGTCAAAACTGCTGCTGCCGGGCTGGTTCTCTTGCGCCGCATTATTTGCGCTCATAACCGCTGCGGCGCAATCATCGGAGCCTGCCGCCCCGCCTCCACAAGGCGTGATTCTTCTTCACGGACTCTGCCGCACAAGTTTGAGCATGCGAAAGATGGAAAACGCGCTGAAAGACTCCGGCTTTATCGTCTTGAACGTGGACTACGCTTCGAGGTCTGAAACAATCGAGCAGCTGGCCGATTCGGTGATCGAGCGGGCAATGAGCGATAAGAGCCTGGAGAGCTGCGTACGGGTGCATTTCGTCACACATTCACTTGGCGGGATACTCGTGCGCAGTTACTTCAGCAGGCATTCAGGCGATCGCATAGGCCGGGTGGTCATGCTCGGTCCGCCTAACCGCGGCAGCGATGTCGTGGACAGGATCGGGGAATGGCGGCTGTTCAAGATGATTCACGGTCCGGCAGGAGGAGAACTGGGGACGTCGGATCAAGCCGTTCCGAATATGCTGGGCCCGGTCGGTTTCGAGCTAGGTGTCATTGCCGGCAACCGCACGATTAACTGGATCAACAGCATCATGATCGAAGGCGCCGATGACGGGAAGGTATCAATCGAGCGAACGAAGGTCACCGGCATGAAGGAGCATGTCACCGTTTCCTGTTCACATCCCTTTCTCATGAAGGACGAGGAGGCAATCGAACATACGATCAGGTTCCTTAGCACAGGCTCATTCGCCGTTCCTGACGACGGCGACACACTGCCCGGCACGGATGACTGAACTGAACGGGGCGGCAGGCATATCTTCAACTAAAATCCGGGAGTTGAATTCGTAACTGCTCAGGAGCCAGAAGGCACAACACAAGCAGAGCCCGAGGAAGCGCCGGATTGTCATGCCCATAGAGATCACGTACTGAATAAGGAGAAACGTTGGAGCAAGGAGTTCAATCAGCACCAGTGCAAGAAGGGCTGTCGTGCCCACGTTCCCCCAGCGCTGTGCCGCCTGGCGATCGGAATCCACGACAACGCGCAACAGCAGTACATGCGCCGCTGAATACGAATTTCACAGCAGCGACAGGCGGACAGTAAGAGAGCCAGTTGTAGGCAATGAAGACAAACGCCGCGGACACCAGTACCAGCAGTATCCACGAGCAAATCCTGTGTGTAGTCTTCAGCCCCTTCATTCTTCTACTCGGATCACCGAACGCCCCCATTCTCATGCAGCCATAAGCCGTCGCGAGCAATGGCTTGTTCGGCTATGATTCTTCTTAAAACTGGTATCCGCAAACTGATTCCTGATTGACGGAAGGAACCTTATGATCACAAACGCAATCGCAAGGAATAGCACCACGGCTCCGTCAAATCGCTCATCGTACTGCCCCTTACATCCATTTCTTTCGCTTGAAGAACCACACCTGCCCGCCCGCAACGATCAGCAATAAGACGCAGAAGATGGTGAAAGCCCAGTGGTTCTCCGTCCCGGGAATCCCACCGACGTTGATACCTAGCAGTCCAGTCAGAAGGCCAAGCGGCAGAAAGATCCCGGCAACGATTGACAACATGTACATCGTCTTGTTCATTTGCTCCGCCAAGCGACCGTTGAGTTCTTCCTGCGTTACGGTAGCCCGATCCCGAATAGCATCGAGATCTTCAACATAGCGCATTGTGCGGTCTGCGATTTCCCGTAGACGCATACGTTCCCTCTCGTTGAGCCAATCAACCTTCTCGTTGTATAGACGCGCCATCACGTCGCGCTGCGGGGCCAGGTGACGGCGCATGGAGATAGCGGTCCGGCGAATGCTCGCGATCTTCTGGCGCAGTTCGTAGGTCTGAGTGGCGATCATTTCGTCTTCGAGCGCATCAACGGAGTCGTCCACGTCGGAGATGACGTCACCCATTCGAAGCACGAGGCGATCGACCAAGTCCACCAGAAATTCGCCAGAACTGACCGGGCCGCTTCCTGCCTCAACGACCTGACGAAGATCGTCGGTTGCCATCACACGACGGTGCTGTAACGTCACTATACGATCTGCATCGACCCAGAAGCGAATCGACACCATATCCTCCGGATCCTTGTCCGGATTGAGATTCACACCGCGCAGAATCACCAGCATGCCACCCTTGTGCACCAAGCTCCTCGGGCGTGGTTCTTCTGCCGTCAATGCCTCAACCATAACAGGATCAATCCCGCTATTATTTTTCAGCCAGTCGCTTGCCGCGCGTCCGGTGTAGTCCAGATGGACCCAGAGAGGTCCATCCGCTGGGCGCCACTTGTTGAGACCATCGATGTCCAGTTGGCTGCCGCCTCCGCTTCCGTCCAATGCGAAGGCAAAGATAATTCCATTCTTGTCGTTCAAAGGGCTCTCCTGTTGTGCCGACAGCTTCACATCAGCATTTGGCGCGCCAGCGACAATATGCTGAATGTGGTTGTTGGACTTCTTATTGACTCATTGCTTCCATAGAGAGTTGCGCAATTCTTGGCATCAACTCTTTCGCTTTGTCTTGCCCGATTTTCATGGCTGCAGGTATGAGTTCGATTTCTTTATCTATCATTTTCTGGCCAATGGAAGTTTTTAGCATTTGTGTTAGTTCTTTGAGCTCCGTCACGTCATAAACGGACAGGTAGAGTTTGATGTAATCACTTTTAACTTTCTCCCAGCCCATTTCTTCCAGCATCAGAGCCGTGACCTTCTTTTGCATTTCCGCTATCTTTCTTCTTTGTTCTTCGGGTAAAGATGATAAGTCTTGCATCCCCGATCCTGCCTCAAACCCGGCAAGCATGCCTATTGTCGAGTAGACATAATATGATCTCCCTCATTTAGGTTTTGTTTGTATTCCCT
>CAYWJE010000010.1:0-27949 GCA_964458525.1 uncultured Verrucomicrobiota bacterium | reverse complement strand
TGACGCCCAGTCGGGGGCTGGTGCTGGGAGTTAAGGGGGATGGGACAAGCCGCAATGGCATGTGGACCTTGATCCTGCTCCCGCGGAGACCCAAGCCTGTGCGGTTCTGCCGCGACTTGGGAAGAGAACCTGCAATGCGGCCACAAGCTGTGTGCAGCGTAGCCTGCTTTGAGTGGCAGCGGGGGATGGGCGATGCGGCGGATTGCGCCTGGCGCAGTCCGGTTCGGCCCGAAACCGTTTCTGCAAGAGAAGCTAGAAGCCGGAAGGGGTTTTCGAGGAAAACTCCTAGACTGTTTGTCGCAAGACAAAACCTGCCGGGGATTAGAGTGTGAACTAAGTGGTAATCCAGCCCTGCTTCCGGTGACGGGGCAGAGCGGCTTCTTAAACGGGAAACCGCCCGAATAATGCGGGGAAGCCGCTGGGAAAACCTGCTGGACCTTAAGTCGCAATGTTTACCCGGCAGGCAGCTGCCTGTTTTTCTTAATGAATAATAGCTGGAAAAAAATCTCTCGAGCGTTGCGTCACGCGTTCGCTGCGGGACTGTGGGCCTTCATCCTCGCCACCCTTGCCGGGTCGCTATCACAAACCGCCGTCAAGGAGATAACGCTGGTGACGGCCGCTTTTGCACTGCTCTTGATTGTCATCCTGGTCGGGGTTCTTTTCGACCTGATAGGGGTGGCCGCCACTTCGGCGAGCGAGAGCGCGCTTCACGCGCGCGCGGCTAACAGGTTGCGCGGCGCGGCGCAGGCGGTGCAGCTGGTTAGAAATGCTCCGCGCGTGGCGAGCTTCTGCAACGACGTTGTGGGAGACGTGTGCGGAACCCTCGGTGGCGCCATCAGCGTGACGATCCTGTTTAAGATATTCGTCAACCAGCCGGATCACATTTCAGTGTGGCTCGCCACGCTGATGACCGCGCTGACCGCCGCCCTGGCGGTGGGCGGAAAGGCATACGGAAAAACCTTTGCCGTGGACCACGGAACGGAGATTATCTTCTTCACGGGCCGGCTCCTCGCCTGGCTCGGGGTTCCGTCCAAGAGCAGGCGATAAGCGCTCTGAACCAGGGGCTCAGCACTCAATGCCCTTTCGGCACCGCACACCGGCATCCATGTAGTGTTTGACGCAACGCATGTCGGTCACAAGATCGGCCCGCTTCACCAGCCGCGGGTGCGCGCCACGCCCGGTAATGACAAGCTCAACGCTCTCCGGCTTTTCATCCACCAGTCGCAACACCTCGTCAAGTGCGACCAGCCCGGCCGACACCGCCGGGCTAAGCTCATCCGCTATCACGACGTCGTAGCCACCCCCGGCGATTGCAGCACGGAGCTCCTCGAAGCCGTGCATGGCCGTCACAATATCACGGGACGAAGGTTTCCCGCGGATGAAGCACCCGCGTCCGCACTGCCTCACGGTCACGGAACCGGCAAGCTTCCTCAGCGCGCGTATCTCGCTATAGTTCCCCTTCTTAATGAACTGGCCGAAGTAGACCTTAAGCCCCGCGCCCGCGGCGCGCAGTGCCAGGCCGAGAGCTGCGGTGGTCTTGCCTTTCCCCGATCCCGTGTAGACCTGAGTATAGCCTTTCATCAGGATCAATGGTAGGGTTTGCCATCGGGCATGGTCGCTCCGGAAAGCTCCGCTTCTTCGAGGACGGTATTGGTCACGAAGGCTCCTGTCATGTTGGCGGCCAGGAAACTCGCGCCCGCGACCTTTGTCTCGTTGAATATGGCCTTGGTGAGGTTGGCACCCATGAGGGTCGCATTTTCCAGATCGGCCCGCGACAGGATGGCGCCGCTGAGATTGGCGTTGATCAAGGATGCGCTGTTCAGAATAGCGCCATCAAGCACCGCTCCGCTCAGGTTCGCCCCGTTGAGGTTCGCCCGCGTAAGGTTCGCGTCCTTGAGAATGGCCTTTGAGAGATTGGCCTCGCTGAGGTCGGCACCGAGACAAAGTACCCCGCTAAGATCCGCTGAGTCCAGCTTGACGCCGTGCAGCTTCTTGTTGATCTCCATGCTCTTGACGCGCTGGATAACCTCGTCGCGCGAGAGATCCTTGGTGCTCGACAGGATGGCGCTGAACTTCACCGGCTTCCTCTTCTTCGCCTGGGAAAAACCGGTCGCGCCCAGGGCCAGAACAACCACTGCCGCAACTACGGGAATGACGAAATAAGTTTTCATAACGCTGTCCTCCCGGAAAGTGCAATTTACCCTTCATTTCTGAAAACATCTTGACAGGAATCAAGGGTGATGTCAAGTTCTCTTTTCCAAATGGAGCGAGGTGAACGAATATGAAGAAGAAAGTTGAGATCAATATCAGAAACGCGGGTTTTGAAGATGTCGTCGCAATTTATTCCCTGATCAAGAGCCAGCCGGACGAGCTGCTGCCCCGCTCGATCAGCGACATTGTCCAGAACATCGACCGCTTCGTCGTGTGCGAGTCGGGCGGACGGGTTATTGGAACAGCCTCGTGGGAAATCCTGCCGGAATTGGGGAAGGTGACAGATCCTTCCGTGGAGCTGAAATCGGTGGTTGTTAACCGGCGGATGAGAGGCAGGGGGGTGGGAGATGCCATGGTTCGCGCCCTGATCGAGCGCGTTAAGACTTTTCATCCGGCCAAGATTATAGTTTTGACCTTTACGCCTGATTTTTTCCGGAAGTTCGGGTTCCGGGAAACGGACAAGAGAAAGATGATGCACAAGCTGTACATGGGATGCGTCAACTGCACCAAGTACGACTCGCCCTTCACCTGCCCCGAAGTAGCCATGACACTGTCCATGGCGAGATGGCGCAGGAAAAAGCAACGCCCTACGGTGTGACCGACGCCGCGGGCGGCGGCGCGGGCGGCGCCAGAACTCCCCCTATTTTGTTCAAACGCTCCCTGGCCTTGGTGGCCCATGAAAAGCTCTTGTACTCGTCATCGAGCACCAGTCGGCTGTAGGTCTCGCGCGCTTTCATCGTGTCGCCCACGAGCTCATACGCATTGCCCTTGAGCCACAGTGCCTCCGACACGCTCTCCGGGTAGGCCTCGAACATAACAATGATGCGCGTGAGATTCTTGTCGGCCACGCCAATGTTCTCCTTCCAGACGGCAGACTGGCCCTCCTTCTTGGCTATCTCCGCCTGGGCCAGCTGGCAGCGCGCCACGCCGAGCATGGCGCCGAGCCGCGTCACGCCCTTCTCCTGCTGCCAGACCTGCTCGAACATCTTCTCGGCCTCGGCGTACTGTTTCTGCTCCTCCAGTATCCTGGCGAGCATCACGCGGCCCTGCTTGCCCTCTTCGTACCAATCGAAGTCCGTTAGCACCTTCTCGAAAAGGGTCTTAGCCTCGTCGAAGTCGTTCTCCCTGTACTTGATGTCGGCCAGACCGTACCAGGCCGGGGCGAGAACGAAGGGGTCGTCGGCATAATCCGCGATGATCTTGGTGTAGATGCTCTCGGCTTCCTTGTGCGATCCCGCTTCCTTCAGGGCATCGGCATACTCGTTGAGCATAACCGGCGACAGGCGCACGCCGGGATTGATCTCGATCGCCTTCTTGAATGCCTGGAGCGCCCTCTCCTGCTCACGGATCTTCATCAGGAAACTGCCCATGCTGTAGGAAAGCAGCGCGCTGGTATTGGCGTCGCCGGATCGCTGCGCCATTGCGGAGGTGAAATATCCAAGCGCCTCCTTTTCTTCCATCTGTCTGTAGCGGAACAGATCGTAAATGCTGTCGGCAATGCCTGGCACCGATTCGAGCATCTGGCGCGACTGCGGATACTGCTCCATCAACGCCGTGAACGCGTCGGTCGTCTTCAGCACCTCAGCCTTGTAGACCCCGCGCTGCTCCTCGGTGAGCACGGTCGGCAGGCCCATCTTCTTCGCCTTGCTCTGGTACGCCCGCGCGATCATCAGCATGCACTCGGGGGCCAGGGTGTGCTCCGGATTGAGCTTGACACACATCTTGAGCTGCTCAATAGCATCGTCGTAGCGCTCCTCGGAATTAGCGATCCAGCCGAGCCAGAAGCGGGCCTCCACCACTATGGGGTTGGCGGGATACTTCTCGATCAGAGGAAGAAGTGCCTCGGCCATGGCCGAATATTCCTTCTTCTCGAAGTACATCACGGCCACCTGATAGAGCGAAATCGGCGCAATGTCATGGTCGGGATACTCCGCCGCCAGCTCCTCAAGCACGGCCTTCGCCTTGTCCATTTCGCCCGACGCGTTGAGCCCGATTGCCAGCTGGTAGAGTCCCTCGGGACGAAGCTGGCTCTTCGGGTACTGCTTCAGGAACTCATCGAGGTGCGCCACGGCCTGCGCAGACCGCTGCATCTCGTTCAGCATCCAGCCCTTCTGGTATGATGCTTCATCAATGGTGGTGAAGTTCTCTGTGCCCTTCGGGAAACGCTCCAGCACGGCGTTGATGGTAGCAAGCGCGCCCTCCCACTGCTTCTGCGCCGCCAGGCACATAGCCTTGTAATACATAGCGTTCGGAATATACTTGCCCTTGGGGAACTTCTCCATGTAGTCGGCGATGGTTGCCAGGGCGATCTCGTAGTCCCTGTCCATGTATTCGTTCGCGAACTTCAGATACATCGTCTCCTGAACTGCACGCCCAACCGGGGCTTCCTCGGCGCTTTTCGTCAGGAACTCTCGGGACTTCTGGCTGTCGCCCTTCTGCAGGTAGAGCTGGCCTATGGACATGGCAACGGTGTCCACCATGGGCACGTCGTAGCCGAACGAAGCCTGGAAGGCTTCCAGCTCCACAGCGGCTGCATCCGGGTCGCCCTCCTGCAGATAGGAGTTGATTATCATGTATTGCGCCTGTTGCTGCTTTTCGCCGTCGGCGAAATTCATCAGGTGCCTGCACACAGCCCTGAGCTCGTCGAACCGATCAAGCTGGTAAAAAGCCTCCGCTATCCTGAAATAGCCCGAGATCATCATGTCCGGCGCCTTGTTAACCTCCCGGATCTGCGCACGGAGCTTGTCCACTGCGGCCTTGGCCATTGTCGTATCCTGCTGGCTGCGAAGCTGTTCCATGAACTGCTGGTAGAACACGTCGCGCAGCCGCTCTATGTTGCGCGCCACTTCGGCCTTCGATCGCATCTGCTGGTAGTAGCTGATGGCCTGCAGGTATTGGCCTGCGGAAAACCAGGTCTCGGCGAGTGAGAACACGCTGTCATTCGCCGTGCCCATGTTGACGCCCTCGCCCTTGGATAATTCCGCGAAAAGGCCCCTGGCCTTGTCGGTGAACTCCTGCGCCCCGGCACGATCGTTCGCCTGTATCCTCTCCAGCCCTTGCGCGCTGTAGACGCTCGCAAGGAGAAAGGTGGCGTCCCTGGCCGTGGGCGTGCGTGGAACGCGGTCTATGACCGTCCTGAGATCGCCCTCAGCCTTTACCATCTCTTTGATGAGAAAATAGGCGTAGGCGCGCCCGTAAAGCGACTGGATGACGTTCGGGTTGGCGGAATATTCCTTCTGGAACTGCGTATGGAGCTCGATGGCTTTTTCGGCGCCCTTCTTGCGCTCCGCTGAGCCTTCCGGCTTCTTGCTCGCCGCTCGTGCGTGGCATTCGGCCAGCAGGAACAGGGACTGCTGCTTCACACCTTCGCTTGGAGCGCGCTTGCTGGACAGGTGCTCAAAGAGCGGTATGGCCTCCTCCGGCTGACCGGTGAGGTAGTAGCACCAGGCCAGGTCGAACTGGACGGCCAGGATGCTCACATAGGTCTTGCCAATATCGTTGATCTCCTTGTAATACTTTATAGCATCTTCGTAGTTGCCGGCCTTCATCGCTTCCTCGCCCATCGTCGCAAGCTCATCCAGCGTGGCAGCCGAACTCCTCAACCCTGGCAGCGCGATGATAACAAGCAGAACCGCACGATATAAACCAAGCTGCAATGTGCGCATGAGTAAACCTCCAATGTTGTAAAACTTCAATTATGCATCATAAACTTGGAGGATGGCAATTGCCAGAAAAAAAAGCGCTCGGTTCTCTTTTTTTTGTTTGACAACTGGAAGTTGCGGCGGCTAGTGTATATGGGAAGATAGTGAAGGGCGCGTTTCCAGGCTCTTCCCGGTGTGAGCTCTTTTCCCATGCTGGATTTACGGAAGCGAGTTGCATGATATGAATAAAATCACGCACATTTCTTCCCTGCTCCTGGCAGTAGCGGTGTTCGCGGCTGCGGGGTCGGCCGCGGCGCAGGACGTGGTCGAGACCACCACGCAGGTGTTCCGCGGAAGGGTCACAAAGGCCGACCTCGAAACCGTGACCATAGAGATGGTCATCCAGGGCCGGCCGCAGGAGATCAGTGTTCCCCGTAATATCGTGAGGCGCCTGACCGTCGCCCCGCCGCCGAGCGTCGTGACCGGCATCGAGGCCTACGAGGCGGGCGACTGGCGGAAGGCAAAGCTGAACCTTGAGCGGGTGATCCTCAATTTCCAGGGGCTCGATGTCGAATGGGCGCAGAAGGGCATGGTGTATTTCGGGCGTTCGTGCCTCCGGAACGACGACTACGACAACGCAGAGAGCGCTTTTACCTCGTTCCTGAACGCCTACCCCGAGCACGATCTCGTGATCGAGGCCAGGCTTGGCAAAGCGGACATCGAGCGTGCAAGGAAAAACTACGACACGTCGCTGGAGATGTTCAGGGAGATCGTCGAACCCTTCGATAAACAGCTCAGGCCGGAAGCCATGGACATCTTTTACGCGGCGGAGTCCTACATAGGTATCGGCAAAAGCCTCGAGGCTCAGGGCGACAATGCCGGCGCGATCGAATCCTACACGCGGGTGATCGCCCTTTATCCGGCCGACCGCTTCTATCCCGAGGCCCTGTACCTTTGCGCCGCCCTTTTCAACAGAACCGGCAGGCTTGAAAAGGCGGAGCAGTACGTGAACGAGATTATAAACGAATATTCCAAGTCCGTGTTCGCGAGGAACGCTATACAGCTGCGTGACGAGATCCGGCAGAAGAAGCAGGCGGCAGAGAAGAAGGTCGGCTAGAAGAGCACGGAAGTCAGTAGTCAGGATTCAGAATTTTGCGCTCGATAACATGATTGTTGTAAATATGTTGCATTTATTCTGAATTCTGTCTCCTGAATCCTGAATTCCTGCAAAACGTTAGTTTTGCAAGAGGCTTTAGAAGGGTTTTGAAGGAAGACCATGTTTGAAATGTCTTACTGAATAGATACAAGGAGAAAGGGAGTGCAAATGAAAATTGCTAGATTGACGGTACTGGCTGTTGCGGCATTGGTGTTTTTCGGGGCGCGCGTTGACTTCGGGGCGCCAGGCGAACCGAAGGTCGATCTGGCGATAACAGCCTCTGCGCAGGAAGCATCCCCGGAAGCGGCCCCGACAGCTGAAACCCCGGCACTCGCCGATGGCGCTCCCACCACCCTGCTCGACTACTGGAAACAGGGCGGCGCGACCATGTACGCGCTTCTCGCCGTAGCCATCTGGGCGACGGCCATCGGGCTCGAACTGGCCCTCAAGATACGGGTCAGCGTGTTCGTGCCACCGGATATCTTGCGCCAGATCAATGACGCGATATCCGTTGCCGACTACCAGAAAGCATGGAAGATAGGCGCGGAGAACCCGTCACCTCTGAGCCGCATTTTCTGCTCGGCAATCGAGAAGGTGGCAAAAGGCAGGGAGGCGATGGACGAGGCCGCCATGGAGGCGTCGAGCAACGAGAACAGCATATACACCATCAAGAATTCCTACATTTCGCTCTGCGCTGCCATAGCGCCGATGATGGGTCTGTTCGGCACGATTTCTGGTATGATCGGCGCCTTTAATTCGATGGCTTACGGCGGCGCCGTGGGCGATCCCACGAAGCTGGCCGGAGACATCGGCGAGGCTCTGCTGACCACGTATGGCGGCCTGGTGATAGCTATACCGGCCATGATCGTTTTCTACGTCCTGGCCAACAGGCTCAGGAAGATGATGGGCCTGCTCCAGATCGCGCTCGCGGATATCGTTGACCAGGTTGACTTCGATAACCTGCCCCCGGACCTCGTCGTAGCGACCAGGGAGATGAAGGCCGCGGCGCTTGCAGGCGGAGGCGGCGGACGCAAGGGCGAGACAGGGAGCATCTCGAAGAAGGCCCCGGCAAAGGGTGCAGCGGCGGCGAAAAAGACCTCGCAGGAGGTCAAGCAGGCCACAGGCGCGCAGCCGGATGCCGGCGGAGAGATGGCGCAATGCCCTAACTGCAGCAAGGAAATCAAGGTCGGCGTCAAGAAATGCCCGCATTGTAACGAAGAGATTGACTGGGAGTGACGAATGGCCAAGCGCAAGAAATGGAAGCTTGAGACTGGCGGGAAGGCCGAGATATCCATGGGCCCGATGATTGACTGCACCTTCCTTCTGTTGCTCTATTTCGTGAGCGTGAGCACGATTGATTCCGTGCGCATAAGCAAGGATGTGGAACTGCCCATCGCCAAACAGGGCATCGTCGAAAAAGACACCTCCGGCCGATTCTACATTGACATCGAATGGGACGAGCCGCGCTACGAGGCCACGTTCAAGGTGGGCCCCGAAGAGGTCTTCTACGCGGAGGACCTCGTCCCCTTCATCGAGGCATCAGCCAAACAGGAGAAAGCGGATAAATTCCGCGTGGTGATCCGCGCCGATAAGCGCGTGCCCTATGAATTCACGCAGCAGGTCATGGCGGCGGTAGCATCCGCCAATATACCGAACATGATTTTTTCCACGCTCGAAGTCGAGATGTAACGGGCAGGAGACGAACGATGGCCAACGAAGAACAACAAGAGGAGACCGCCGAGATCCAGATGGGGCCGATGATTGACTGCGTCTTTCTGCTGCTCCTCTATTTCATATCCGCGGCCCAGATCCGACCCGAGGAGAAATATCTAAGCCTCATGATGCCGGGAAGCGCGAGTATCACCACAAAGGACCCGCTGCCCGTAGAGATGACGCTGGCCATTTCGGAATCAGGAGAGGTGTTCTGTAATGACCAGCTTGCAGGGCATCCGGGCGACAGAGACCTGCCGATTGTGCGCGCCAAGCTGAAACAGGCGCTCGATCTCGAGGGCGAGAAGCAGCCGGTGGTGATTCACCCGCAGCCAAAGGTGAGGCAGCAGCGCATCGTTGACGTCCTCAATGCCTGCGCCGCCGCCGGGGTTCAGAATCTTTCCTTTTTCGCGAATGAATAGGAGCGCGCGATGGCCCTGAATATCGAGAGAAATATGGAGACGCTGGAGGAATCGGCGTCCATGCGTGGCGGAGTGTGGTTCTTCCTGCTCGCGGCGCTGCGCTCCCGCTACTTCATGATGTCCCTCGCCTTCTACACGCTCCTGCTCATCATCTTTGGCGGGCACGTGGTCTCGATCTACGTCGCGCAGAAAGGCGTCTTCGAGCCGACCGAGGAGATGCTCGTCCTGCCGGAGCGCACGCCGCCGCCGCCGCGGCCCCAGCAGCCGCAGCCAACAGCCGACGCCAAGGAAGTGCCGGTGGAGGCGACAACTCCGACGGCCCAGTCAACGGTGGCAAGGCTAACGGTTGACGCCCCGTCGAGCTTCGTCCGAACGCCCACCCCGATGGTGGCGCCAACCGTGAGCCCGGGCGAAATCAAGGTCCAGACGGACCTGTCCAAGCAGATCGAGACGGCGCGTATAGCCCGGCTCATGGCCGTGCGCGATTTCCAGGAGGGGTGGAAAGTCCAGAATTACAGGACGCCTAAACAGGTGAAGGCGGAGTTCACTTTCTTCCAGGCTAAATACCATGACGGCGACTGGAACTGCAATCCCGGCGCTCTGCCGAACATGATGCGCCAGATCCGTGCATGGTCGAGCGACCGCATCAAGGCGAACATGCATCCGGAAACGCTTGATATAGGCACGGAACAGCTTTTTGATCTCAAGCCGCCGTTCGTCTACCTGACCGGTCACAAGGATTTCACGCTGCTCGATACCGAGGTCCGAAACCTCAGGGATTACCTCATGCTCGGCGGCGCTGTGTGGGCTGACAGCGCCCTTGCCGGACGCCGCTCCCGCTTCGATGTCGCCTTCCGCCGGGAGATGAAACGCGTTATGCCCGACCGCGATTTCGAGATAATTGATGAAAACCATGAGCTGTTTCAGGATTCGTTCTTCAGAAAACTCGGGCTGCCTTCCGGCATGAACCACTACCAGGAACCCGTCGAAGTGATCAAAATCGGCGACGAGATTTCAGTGATCTACACGCTGAACGGCTACGGCCATTTCTGGGAGGCCAGGCTGAATAAACAGGACAACATCGAATGGGGTCGGGTTAACGTGGGTGTTATCGGAAAACCTCAGTGGGTTCACGTCTACGGGCCGCATCTCGGGCACCACCAGTCCTCCATTCTATACCGCAACATAAACGACAATACCACGCGGGATTCCTACAAGTTCGGCATCAACGTCGTGGTCCACCTGCTGATCCGCTACCAGAAGTACATTCAGTTCCTTCCCAAGTCCCTGCCCGAATCGACCGGAATGAGGAAGCCTGAAAAGAAGGTGGAGGAGCCGGAAGAAGGTGAAGTTGGAGAAACCAATGCTCCGACGCGCCGTCATAGAACGATGGGCGGCACGAGCAGCGAGGACAGCAGGCCGCTTGTTAAACCCGGATTGCACTGATATTCCAAGATCTATCATGAATATTTTTTTTAATTCCAGGCTTTTGAAGATGCTGGTCGCCTGCGCCTTGTGGAGCTTGCCTTTAATTGCGGCGCCGCAGGGCACAAATGCAACGACCGGTTCGAACGCGGCTCCGGCAATCGCTTCCCTGCCAACGTTCGGAGGCCAGTCAAAAGAGCTATTTCCCGCGAAAGCCCAGCCGGAGAACACTAAGGCTATAGGCAATCTGTGGGATGGCGTGGATAACGCCGGCGATCTGTGCGTGTTCGTTCCCGAGGTCCAGGTGCTCGACGACGTAGGGAGAATGAGCCAAACGCTATTCCCGCCCAGCCCGAATTTTGTGGACATGAATAATGACGGACTCAAGGATCTGGTTGTGGGCGATGGACAGGGCTTCGTGTGGATTTACCTCAACTCGGGAGAGCCCGGCAAACCAAAGTTCACGACTGGCGAGTTCCTTCAAACCTACACAGGCTGGGCATCCAGGGTGCACGTAACCGATTGGAACCAGGACTCGGTCGAAGACTTGATTATTGGCACCTTCTACGGCGACATCTGCTTTTTTGAGAACACGGGCACACGCCAGAAGTGGATTTTCAATCGCGGCATGGGGGTTCCGCGCTACATTGATCCCCGCTACGGCGTGGATGACGCGCGTACCCGGTTGCCGCAGGTGAGGCTCGGCAAGAACCCGATGGTGCTCGGCATTTACATGGCGCCGTGGGTGACAGACTGGAACGATAATGGAAAGCCCGACCTGATCTTCGGCGAGGGCACCTACTCGGCAAACAGCGTTCGTATCGCCTTTAACAGGGGCTCGCGCGGAAGGCCGACCTTTGTTGATGATGGCGTCTTCTTCCTCGCCTACGGGGAAGGTTATGAACAGCTCACGCCCGCCGTGGTGGACTATAACGGGGATGGCATCAAGGATCTTCTCTCGGGCACGCGCACCGGCCATATCCGCAAGTTCAAGGGAACAAAGGAGGCTATTGAAGGCAAGGATATGGTGGCGGCCCTGCGCAGCTCACTTGCGCCCGCCGTTCTCCAGCTCGACGGAAACCTGCAGCTTGAAGGAAAAGAAGTATGGGATACGATGACCTATTTTTATCCATGTGATTGGAACGAGGACGGCATGTTCGATCTCATTCTCGGCTCAACACGGGGCAAGCTTTACATCGCCATTAACCAGGGCACGAAGACCGAGCCGGCGTTCCCGAAGATCGATCCCATCAAGGGAACGGACGTGGCGAAGAACATGCTCGGCCCCGCCCTGTGGAGTTCATGGTTCGGCGGCGTCTGCAATGCCGCCCTGCTCTTAAGTTGCGATACTGAGACCGTTCTTACGACCGGCGCGCCGCCGATAACGCCGGTCGCCGGCGAGCGCTTCATGCACTTTCGCTATGTGGCGCCCATCAGCACGGAGCTGATGTCAATGGGCAGAGATAACAAGTACCTGGGCTGGACAACCACTACTGGCAACGGAACCTATATTACCGGGAGCCGCTCCATAGGGCTCCATTATAACACAAGGCTGACGATGCAGATCAACAGGCGCTACGAGTTCTCCTTCAGCTCCATTCTCCGGGGTAAGCCCGTAACCTGGCGCATGTGGGCTGACGAACTCGTAACGCCGGGAACCGATACGACGCCTCCCGTTAGCGCAAGGCGCGAGATCACGGATACCGTGATACCATCCGGCTCATGGCAGCGAAGGGCATACAATTTCATGTGTCCAGGCCTTCACAAGACCAACTCCCTTTCTTTCTATCTATCATTCCAACTGGGAGAGGATGACACTGTCTTGTTGCTCGATAACTTCGGCTTGAAGGAAGTCGGAAGGTAGATCCCGCCCCAGGGCATCCTGCCGGTGGCCTCGCGCGCAGTCCCGTTCCATGCTGCGATATTTTGCATTGGAACAGGCTGAAAGCTGAAAGGTGAAAGGTAATTGAGCCAACCATCCCTTTTTCGAGCTTTCACCTTTGAGCTTCGATCTTCGATCTTCCGGAGCCACTTGATATTATAGTCGTTATGCAGGGAAGCCCCATGCCGAAAAATGTCCCATTTGTTCACCTTCACCTGCACACCAGCTATAGCCTCCTCGACGGCGCCTGCCGCACGCCGGACCTGGTGGATGCCGCGCTGAAACTCGATATGCCCGCCGTGGCGATCACTGATCACGGCGTGATGTACGGGATAGTTGATTTTTACAAGGCGGCGAGGGAGAAGGGATTAAAGCCCATCCTCGGTTGCGAGGTCTATGAGGCGCCCGGCAGCCGTAAGGAGCGTAAGGCCGACCGCTCCCAGCCTACCGCCAATCACCTGGTGCTTCTCGCCTCCGATTTGACCGGCTACGCGAACCTCATTAAGCTCGTGAGCTCGGCGCACCTCGAGGGATTCTACTACAAGCCCCGCATCGACAGGGAGATCCTGGCCCGCCACCACGAGGGGCTCATCGGCCTCTCCGGATGCCTCAAGGGCAGGATAGCGTCGGCGCTGCTTGGTAATGACGAAAAGAGCGCGCTGCGGGAGGCTGGCGAATACTCGGATATTTTAGGCAAGGACAATTTCTTCATCGAGCTGCAGGATCATGGGCTGCCCGACCAGCTGAAAGTCAACCCCGGGCTGATCGAGGTTGCGCGCCGCGCCGGCCTGCCGCTCGTGGCCACTAATGACGTGCATTACATCAAAAAAGAACACGCCGAGGCGCACGAGGCGCTGCTGTGCATTCAAACAGGAACGGTATTGAGCGATCCGAATCACATGCGCTACGGCTCAAACGAATTCTATCTGAAGTCCGGCGCGGAGATGCAGGCTCTTTTCGGCGAATTGCCCGGCGCCATCGAGAACAGTCTCGAAATCGCGCAGCGTTGCTGCGTTGAGATATCCTTTAACGAAACCTTCTTCCCGAAATTCAGCGTGCCCGAGGGATATTCGGCGAAAAATTACCTGATAGAACTCTGTCGGCGCGGGGTGAAGGAAAAATACGGCGTCAAGAATTTCGCCAAGCCCGCCGATGCGCGAGAGCAGGAAATTATGGACCGGATGAACTATGAGATAGGGATCATCGAGAAGACCGGATTTGTGGGCTACTTCCTCGTAGTGTCGGACGCCGTGCGCTTCGCCCGCGAGAATAATATCCCGGTCGGGCCGGGCCGCGGCTCCGGCGCGGGAAGTCTGGTTTCCTATGCGATCGGCATTACGGGGTTCGACCCGCTTCGCTACAATCTCGTTTTCGAGCGTTTTCTTAACCCCGAGCGCGTGAGCCCGCCCGATTTCGATATTGACTTCTGTCAGTTCCGGCGCGGCGAGGTGATCGAGTACGTTAGGAATAAATACGGCCGCGAGAACGTGGCCCAGATTATTACTTTCGGATCGCTCGGCGCCAAGACGGTCATCCGCGACGTCGGACGCGTCCTCGAGGTGCCCCTGGTCGAGTGCGACAGGCTCGCAAAAATGGTCCCCCCCGATCCCAAGATGACGCTCGAAAAGGCAATGGCCGATAACCCGGAGCTAAAAAAGGTCTGCGCGAGCGATCCGAACGCGAAGAAAATCATGCAGCACGCGTTCGTTCTCGAGGGGCTCTTCCGGCACGCAGGCACTCACGCCGCCGGCGTGGTGTTCGGCGGCAAGCCGCTCGAGAACATCCTCCCGCTTACGAAGGACAAGAACGGAGAGGTTATCACTCAGTACAGTAAGGATTATGTTGACGCACTCGGCCTGCTGAAGGCCGACTTCCTCGGCCTGAAGACCCTCACCGTGATTGACGAGGCTGTGAAGCTGGTGGCAAAAACCAGGGGCGTAGCGATCGATCTTAACGATATTCCAATGGATGACGAAGCGACACTCGAGCTGCTCAATCTCGGCAATACCGTCGGCGTGTTCCAGCTTGAAAGCAAGGGCATGCGCGATCTCGTACGGCGAATCGGAATTGACAAGATCGAGGACCTGATCGCTATGATCGCCCTCTTCCGGCCCGGCCCGATGAACATGCTGGACGATTACGTGAACAGGAAATCCGGGAAGGTAAAAATAACCTATGACCACCCCCTGCTCAAGCCGGTCCTGGCGGAAACATACGGCGTGATGCTCTACCAGGAGCAGGTTCAGCAGGCTTCCCACGTGCTGGCAGGCTACACTCTCGGCCAGGGCGATATCCTCCGCCGCGCCATGGGTAAGAAGAAACCCGAGGAGATGGAGAAACAACGAAAGGTCTTCATCGAAGGCTGCAGGAAGAAGAACAACATCCCGGCTTCGAAGGCGGAGAAGATTTTCGATAATATCGCCAAGTTCGCGGGCTACGGGTTCAATAAGTCGCACAGCACCGGATATGCCATCATCGCGTGGCAGACCGCGTGGCTAAAGGCCCACTACCCGGAGGAGTTCATGGCCGCCTTGATCTCAAGCGAGATCGGCAACACCGACAAGCTCCCTGTCTTCACGGCCGAGGCCATGGAGATGGTAATTAAGATACTGCCGCCGGACGTTAACACCAGCGGCGTGAGGTTTATACCCCTTGAAGGAGCGATACGCTTCGGCCTGGCCGGGATCAAGAATGTTGGCGAGGGCGCCGCCGCAGGATTGGTCGCGGAACGTGAGAAGAACGGACCTTTCAAGGGCCTTGTGGATTTCTGCTCACGCGTTGACCTTTCATCGGTAAACCGCAAATGCCTTGAGACGCTCGTCCGCTGCGGGGCCTTCGATTCCTTCGGACTCCATAGGGCACGCCTGTTCGAGAACGTCGGCATGGCAATAAGCCGCGGCGAGGCGGCCCAGCGCGATAAGCGGATGGGCCAGCGCACCCTGTTCGCGCTGATGGACGAGTCGGAGAAGAGCGAGTCCGACGACGACCAGCTGCCCGATTGCCCGAAATGGCACGAAAACGAGCTCTTTAACGCCGAAAAGGAGCTGCTCGGAATCTACCTGAGCGGGCATCCCCTGTCCCAGTACGAATCCACCCTCAAACGCTATCGCCTGTCCAGCATAGCCGGCGTTGTTGACCTGCCGAAGGGCACGGCAACGCGGGTGGGCGGACTCGTGGCAGAGGTCCAGAAAAAGGTGACGAAGAAAGACAAGTCACCCATGGCCATTCTCAAAATCGAGGGGCTGGAAGGATTCATCGAGGCCGTCGTCTTTCCCGAGGCCTACGCCAGGTATCAGTCCTTGATCACGGAAAATGCAATCCTCATGCTCTGCGGAACAGTGGATAAGGAGGAGTCGGGGTCTGAGCATGTGGGAAAACTGATCACCTCGGAGATTTATTCGATGGACGCCGCGCCGGGCCTGTTCTCGGAACGCGTGAGCATTCACCTCGCGGCCGCAAACCGCAAGGACGGCCAGTTGGAAAAGATCAAGGCGCTTATCAAGGCGCACCCCGGCAGGGTTCCGCTGGTCCTCAGGCTCCTGTTCCCCACAGGCGAGGAGGTGACGGTGAAGGCGGATTCGTCCTGCGGCGTCACGCCTTCGCGAGAGCTGATCCACGCGCTCGAACACCTGCTGGGCGAAGACAGCGTCTACGTTGCGGTCCGAAAAGCGCCACTCCTTAATCCCCAGTCGGGAAGACGATGGAACAAGTATTGATCGCTGAAAAGAGCAGTGGAATATCCAATATCCAACAAGGAACTCCCATTATTCATCGGATTCCATGGATATTGGACATTCCTTGTTGGCTGTTGGGCGTTGATGTCAATTTCGGAGCAGTTGAACTGCCCGGTTTGAGTTGTTCACTGCGGGATGAAGAGCTTCTGGCCCTGCTTCAGGAGATCCGGATTCTTCAGGTCGTTCGCGTCAATTACGGCCTGCGGGCTGACCTTGTAGGCGGCGGCGATCTGGGAAAGCGTTTCGCCCGCCTGCACCGTGTGCTCGTAGCCGGCGCCCGAAGCGCCTGCCCTGCGCGCTGACGCGCCGGACTTGGCAATGAGCTCCGCCATCCGCGCGCTGAGCTGCTCGATAATAGCCTCCCTGTCCTTCACGCGGGCAGCGTCCAGATCCGCCAGGCGGCGTTCGAGCTCCTCGATCTTGCGGGTCGCGGCGCCCGCCTGCCTGTCGGCCCTCGTCGAAGTTTCCCGGAGCTGCTCCAGATCGGCCGCAATCCGCGTGGATTCCATTTCCACACCCTCAACCCGACCATGGGTGCGAACGACATCTTCGCGCAAGAGCAGAACGTCCGCCTGCACCCGCGCATCGGCTTCAGCCCGCTTCTGCGTGGTTATGCACCCGCCGGTTGACGCTGCCAGCCCGGCGGCGCAAGCGCAATAAAGAATCATTCTCAACATGCCAAACCTCTTGCAAAATTAAACATGGTTCGAAACAAACGCCTTTTGTGTAACAGGTAGGGACGGACAGCCGTGTCCGTCCGAATTCGGCGGGACAAGGCTGTCCCGCCCTACCGACATACACTGTGACCCGACTTTGAACCATGCCCAAAATTAACGTCTTACATGAATTCAGAATAAATGTCCCTTGCCCTCTTCAATGGCAGATTCTGGATTCTGACTCCTGACTACCTTGAGTTGTTACAACAGGTTAATGCCGGCCTGCCCCGATTCAATACCTCTCTGATCGCTTCGAACGCCATTCCGCGCACCCTTCCACCATCAACAAATTCATCAAAGGCGGCTTCGCCGGACGCCGTCTTGACAGGCCCTTCAACCAGCGCCATGGGCACGGGCTCCGCAGAATGATTGCGCAAGCTGACGGGCGTGCGATGGTCCGTGCCTATGACCAGCCTGTAAGGGCATCGCATGGATTCAAGCCCGGCCATGACAGGCCCGACCACCTCGCGGTCGAAAGCCTCAATAGCCTTTATCTTGAGATCGGCGTCGCCCATGTGGCTGCACTCGTCCGGCGCTTCGATGTGGACGAATACAAAATCCTTGTCGCGCAGCGCCTCAAGCGCCGCAGAGGCCTTGCCGGCGTAATTGGTGTCAATGAAGCCAGTGGCGCCCGGCACGCGCACCACGTCGAGGCCGGCCAGCCTGCCTATTCCCCGGACCAGGTCAACCGCAGTTATGACAGAACCCGTGAGGCCGTGCGTCTCTCGGTACGAGGGCAGCGAACACGCACTGCCCTGCCCCCACAGCCATATTTGCGTCGCAGTCCCCTTGCCCGCCTTCCGCCTGGCTATGTTCACTGGATGATCTTCGAGAATCACCTTGGATTCCTCCATGAGCCGCAGCACCTCGCCCTGCCGGTTGCCCGCCGGAAGATGGCTGCCGACCGGCTGCCCGAGCACGTCGTGCGGAGGGGTTGTGACGATGTCGGACGGACCCCCGCTCCAGATAAGCAGATGCCGGTAACTTGTGCCGGGAACAAAGCGCATCCCGTCCCCACCGAACCGCTTCTGCAATTCCTCTATCATCGGCCGCGCTTCCTCCGTTGTTATGTGCCCGGAGGAATGGTCCTTGATCAGGCCGTCCCCAGTCGTGATCAGATTGCACCTGAATGCCACCTCGTCAGGCGCCATCTCGATGCCCATGCCAGCAGCCTCTATCGGGGCGCGGCCGGTGTAGTACAGACGCGGATCAAAACCCATCATGCTGAGAATGGCGACATCGCTCCCCGGCTGCATACCGTCGGGAACGGTCCGCACCAGCATCACCCGTCCCGCGCCGGCGGCACATCTAATGTTGGGAATGGCCGCCGCCTGCAGGGGCGTGCGCCCACCGTATCCTGGCAACTGATAATCACCCATCCCGTCCCCGATGAGAACAGCTATCTTCATAAAGACCTTCGCACGTTTCACAAACAATTCTGCCGCCAAATCTTTCACGGCGCGCCCCGCACAACAGCATTTTTTAATTATTATCCTAAAACACGCCGCAGGTCAAACCTCGATTTTGATTACTTGACATGCGCAAATTTTTATGACATCATTTCGATGTATTTGAATAGTCAAAAACCGTTGAAAGGTATGTCATGAATACCCGACAAAGATCCCTTTGCTTTGCCCTCGTGCTGGCCACCGTTCTGGCCTGCGTTGCCGAAGGCCGCGCTGCGTACAGTCTCGTGATGACTAACGGCTATGGCGATGTCTATCGCATGAACTTGATGGGCGACAGGACTTCTTATCAGACATACAAGGGCATCTGCTCCTACCGCGGATTCTCTCTCTCCGGCTGCTCCACCACCGGCGAGGTGGTCATGCTCAGGATTAAAGAGACCGCCTCCATGCCCGAGCATTTTTCGATCGTCTCCACTTCCCTGCGGTGGGGCACCACGATGTATTTCCTCAACGACGTGTTCCGCTGGCTCTCCAGCACGGTGATGGCCGGCTATGAGAACTGGTATCCATTCGATATGAGCTGCTCGGTGGCCATGTATATCAACAGCGGCGGATTCGGGCTGCGCGGAGCAAGAACCGGAGCCGCGCTCGCCGCCTCAGCTTTGCCGATCGAGGACCGTGAACAGGCGTTCAGGGACCTTCTCGAACCCGGCAAAACCCAGCCCGAACTCGATTACGAGCCGCTCGTTCCAAAGGCATACAGCCTGGTCATGACCAACGGCTATGGCGATATGTACAAAATGAACTTGATGCGCGACAGGACTTCTTACCAGGCATACAAGGGCGTCTGCTCCTACCGCGGATTCTCTCTCTCCGGCTGCTCCACCACCGGCGAGGTGGTCATGCTCAGGATTAAAGAGACCGCCTCCATGCCCGAGCATTTTTCGATCGTCTCCACTTCCCTGCGGTGGGGCACCACGATGTATTTCCTCAACGACGTGTTCCGCTGGCTCTCCAGCACGGTGATGGCCGGCTATGAGAACTGGTATCCATTCGATATGAGCTGCTCGATGGCAATGTATATCAACAGCGGTGGATTCGGGCTGGCGCCGGCAAAAGGGGCAAGGGCGGACCGCTCCATTCCCTTCGACGCCATGCTCGGCTCGGGGACTACCAACGTGATAGGCGTCCTGATCCCGATCACCGGGGACCTCGCAGATCTCGGCGCTTCTTACAACGCCGCCTACGACATCGCGCTGGCCGAGATCACAGCCTCCACGAATATGCCGGCTGTCACGCTGGAGATCAGGGACTCGAAGACGGACGCCGCCACAGCTTACGAACAGCTCCAGGCTCTCAGCGAACAGGGTGTGAGGGTGGTGCTGGGACCCGAGAGCAGTCAGGAATGCGCCGTGCTCCTTGAATACGCGGAGCAAAACAATATCCTGCTGATTTCAAGCTCCTCGACCGCCACACAGCTCGCCATTGAGGACGATAACCTCATGCGCCTGACCATAGACGATTCCCAGCAGGCCCGCGCCCTCGCCGAGCTTATCCAATCGGATGGGATAACCGATATAGCAATATTTTCCAGGACCGACAGCTATGGCGACGGCCTCAGGGACTCCCTCATTTCTGAATTCACCGCGCTGGGCGGAACTGTGTTCACCACCAACGACTGCCCCCGCGCAACCGACCTTATCGGCGAGACCATCACGAACGTCGGCGATATCGTGGCCGCGCATCTCACATCGAAATCCGCGAACAAGGTGGGGTTTGTGGCGATACTTTTCGACGAGGGCGTGGATGCGATGGAGAGCGCCGCCTCGATTTCTTCACTATCATCCATCCGGTGGTATGGTTCGGAGGGGATGGCCCAGAACAGAGAGCTGCTGACGAATTCCGCGGCCGGCGCCTTTGCCCTTCAAACCAGGTTCGCGTGTTCCGCCTTCGGCTCGTTTACGAACGAGGCTTACTCGGAGGTGGAGTCCGCCATCCAGGCGCAGACCGGGACTTCCGCCGTGCCGCGCTATCCCATGTCCGCCTACGATGCGTTGTGGCTCGTGACGCTGGCGCTGAAAAAGACCGGCGGCACGCAGACCGTTGACACCCTGAAACAGACTATACGCGCGGTGGCCACGAACTACTCCGGCACGACCGGCCCCATCGTTTTCAACGCGGCCGACGACAGGAGCACGGGGTCGTACGATTTCTGGGCGCTGTCAGATGCTAACGGCGCTGCGGAATGGGTGAAACTCGACGGGACAACTCCTGACTGCCCAATGAACGTCGCTGCGAGCAATGGCGAATATTCCGACAAGGTGAGCGTGTCGTGGAATTCAATAAGCGAGGCTACGGCCTACGAGGTGTGGCGGGGGACGAGTTCCAGCCTCGGAGACGCCACGCTGCTGACCGAAACAGGCACAACTGATTATGACGACACCGCAGCCGTTGCCGGCAGGGTCTACTTCTACAGCGTGAAAGCAAAGAACGACCTTGGCACAAGCGCTCTGAGCAATCCTGATTCTGGCTGGCGCAGGAGCGCGGCAACGGACGCAGCCCGGTACGATTTTGACGGAGATGGGCGCGCGGACGCGGCGGTCTACTCCGAATCCTCCGGCTGGTGGTATATACTGAACTCCGGCGACTGCTCTGTGAGTTCCCTGCAATTCGGCGGAGCGGACTGCGTGCCGGCAGTCGGGGATTATGATGGCGACGGCAAGTCGGACCCGGCAGTTTATGACGAGTCCACCGGCTACTGGCATCTCCTGCTCTCGACCACTCTGGCTGTTTCTTCGCAGAAGTTCGGGGAAGACGGATGCGTGCCGGCAGCCGGCGATTTCGACGGCGACGGCAAGTCGGACCTGGCGGTGTACGAGAAGTCCTCCGGGTACTGGTACGTGCTTCTCTCAGGCTCATTCTCCATGGCCCAGCAGAAATTCGGGGATGCGGGCTGGACGCCCGTGGCGGCAGATTACTCGGGCAATGGCATTACCGATATGGCCGTGTACGACGAAACATCAGGCGAGTGGTACATCCTCAATTCCGATGACTATTCCATCGGTTCAATGAAATTCGGGGGCTCAGGCTATTCGCCGGCGCCCGCGGATTATGACGGGGACGGAAAGTCGGATATCGCGGTCTACCACGGTGAATCCGGCTGGTGGTACATGTGGCTCTCGGTCAGCTCCACCATGAGCTCTCTGAAGCTCGGCGAATCCGGCTACGAACCCGTGCCGGGCGATTTCGACGGGGATGGCAAGGCTGATCCGGCCGTGTACCATGTGTCCTCCGGCTGGTGGTATGTGATACTGTCTGAAACCGGACAGCTGATCTACTTCCCGCTCGGCGGCCCCGGCTACTCGCCAACGTGGTGAGCAGCCCCGCAGCGGATATAACCCGGATAGCCGAGGCTCTTGCAAAACCTCTGCGGTCGACGTGGAAGTCGTCTCTCGTGTGCCCGTCCCCTGGTGCGACCGACCTCCACGTAGACCAGCTGCGGGTGTAACCGCGCCTTCCAGTCTCATTTTGGCTTTACCCTCCGGCGACCTTGAGTCGCCGGTGAGTGAGATTTCTGGAGTTTCTATGGTTTCTATGGACACTGTATTCTGTATTCTGTATTCTGTATTCTGTATTTTGACTACCTGAGTTGTTACTAATTAACTTGAAAGGGAAATAATCATGGTCAAGGCGAAAGTGATCGGAGCGGGCGGGTATGGCGGAGTGGGAATAACAGAGCTGCTTCTGGGGCACCCGCAGGCCGAGCTCGCCTGCCTGGTTGATGTAACCGATGTCGGCGCGCCGATAAGCCGCCTGTACCCGCACCTGGCCGGGTTCTGCGATATGCCGATCGTGGCAGCAGCCGATCCGCGCGCCGCCGAGCCGGTTGACGTAGTGTTCATGGCCACACCCGACGGCGTGGGCATGAAGCTGGCCAGGGCCGAGCTTGATAGAGGCGCGAAGGTCATTGACTACAGCGGGGACTTCAGGTTCAACGACACTGAAAGCTATGCGGAGTATGCCTCGCGCATCGGACGGGACACCACCCATGCCTCCCCCGAGCTGCTTCCGGAAACCGTGTACGGGCTCGCCGAGCTGCATAGGAAGGAAATCGGAACCAGGAACCGAATCGTGGGCAATCCCGGCTGCTTCGCCGTGAGCTGCCTGCTCGGCCTCTCCCCCGCCGTGTCCACGAAGATCATCCGCACTGACGGGATAATATGCGACTGCAAGACCGGCGTCTCAGGCGCGGGGAAGAAAACCGCCCCCGCGTTCCACTATCCCGCCCGGTACGACAACATGAACGCCTACAAGCTCGCCGGCCACCAGCACGTTTGCGAAATCGAGCGCGAGCTCGGCCTGCTTGCCGGCAAGCCCGTCACGGTGACCTTCACGGCCCAGGTGGTTCCCATATGCCGCGGCATCATGTCCTGCCTCTACGCCCCGCTCTCCGCGCCGCTCACGGCCGAAAAGGCGATCGAGGCCTACAGCGACTTCTACAAGGGCTCCGCCTTCGTGCGGGTGCTCGACCGCGATTCGGGCGTCGGAACGATGCACGTGCGCGGAACAAATTACTGCAACCTGGTGGTGGATGTTGATCCGCGCGCAAACATGCTGCGTGTGGTTTCGCACATTGATAACCTCGTTAAAGGCCAGTCCGGATCGGCGCTCCAGAACATGAATCTGATATGCGGCCTGCCAGAAACGGCGGGTATGGATCAACCCGGCCGCTACCCGTAGCATGAGAGAAGGGGAAAAGGGAAAGCTCAAAGATGAAAGGTGAAAGCTCAAAGCTAAACCATCGTCCATCAAACATCAAACATCAAACATCTTCCCGCCATCTCGTCGGCATAGCGGGCGCGGGTATGAACCCGCTCGCCCAGGCGCTTCTCGCGCAGGGTTGCCGCGTATCCGGCTCGGACAGGTATCTCGACAAAGGCGAGAATCTGGAAGTTCTCCAAAAACTGGCCAAGGCCGGCATCAGGCTCGTCCCGCAGGATGGATCCGGCATCAAGCCCGGCCTCGAGGCCGTGGTGGTAAGCACCGCGATCGAGAAGGATAATCCCGATCTCGCCGCTGCGGCGCGCCTAGGCATTCCCGTGATCCACAGGTCGGAGATGCTCGCCGAACTGGCACACGGACACAGGCTGGTGGCAATCACCGGAACCTGCGGCAAGACCACCGTTACCGGCATGACGGGCTGGATTCTCGAGCAGGCGGGCGCCGACCCTACCGTGATCAACGGCGGGGTCCTTCTTAACTGGCTCGACGAAGCCTCGATCGGCAACAATCGCTCCGGCCGCTCGGACCTCTGGGTGATAGAGGCTGATGAAAGCGACCGCTCGCTGATGCGCTTCGAGCCCGACTGGGCCGTGATCACGAATATTTCAAAGGATCATTTTGAGGCCGCGGAAGCGGAGGCCCTCTTCAAGGCCTTCGCCGCGAAGGCAAGGCGCGGAGTTGTCGGATGCTTCGGCTCCGACGCATCCCGCCCGATTCCCGGTGATTTCAAGCCCGCTCTTTCGGCGGAGGGTTCGTCTTTCGAGTACCGCGGAACGACATTCCACGTTCCGCTGCCGGGCGCGCACAATGCCGAGAACGCGCTGCACAGCATCATGATCTGCGAGAAGCTGGGCGTGGGACTCGATACGATAGCCGCCGCCCTCCGCTCTTTTAAGGGGATTCAAAGGCGCCTGGAATCGGTGGGATCCTCTAAAGGCGTCGCGGTTTTTGACGACCACGCGCACAATCCCGCAAAGATCACCGCCGCGTGGAACACGCTCCAGCCTTTTCACAAGCGTATCATCGCCGTCTGGCGGCCGCACGGTTTCGGGCCGCTGGCTTTGATGGCGGATGAGCTGGCTGACGCTTTCGCCCGGCTGTCGCGGGCCTGCGACGCCGTGTATATCCTGCCAGTCTATTTCGCGGGCGGCACGGCAAACCGCACCATGACCTCAAAACTGTTCGTTGAGCAATTGAAGAAAAAAGGCGCGCCAGCGGAGTATGTTGACGGGTATGATGAATTGATGGCGCGGCTCATGGCCAAAACCAAGACGGGCGATGCAGTTCTATTCATGGGCGCCCGCGATCCCGGCCTCCCCGTTTTCGCGCGCCGCTTCCTTGCGGAGCTCGGCCATCTCGTCGTGTAGCGTGTGCCCGGAGCTCGCGGAGTAGCAGAGAAAGACAACGCCTCCTATCACGCTCCATCCCAGCGTGAGCGCGTAGACCATCAGGGACAGCGGCAGCGCCTGCGCACTGCTCACGCCCATCGCGCCAAGTATGGTAACGGCAAGCCCCTCGCGCACGCCGAGCCCACCCGGCGTTATGGGAATAGCGGCAAGCGCCATTATAATCGGAATCACGGAAAGGTAGTCAAGCACACCCAGCTCCATCTGCAGGCTCCTGCCGAGACAGTAGCACATCAGCACGATGAACAGGTGGTTTCCCAGCGAGAGCAACGCGGTGTAGACGAGCGTGGCCGTTCTGCGCCTGTACATGTCGAACGCTGCGGCAGTGCGCGTGATTGTCGGCCCGATGCCACGGTACCCGCCAATCCGCCGGAACAGCGCGAACCCCATGAAACGATGCGTGTTCAGGATCACGACAAGACCTAGGACGCCGGCGACAATCATGACCGCCATGAGGAGCGCAGCTATCCGGGTCTGCGGTGCGGCGAGATAGAAATCAGCCCGCGCAATGAGCATGGTTCCCGCTATCACGAACAGGGCCACCATGCCTATCACCCGATCAATGATCACGGTGGCGACAGCCTCCGTCTTCTTGTGGTGCGTCTCCTTCACGGCATAATAGGCCCTGGCGACATCGCCGCCCGTGGCGCCGAACATGAAGGAATTGAAGAAGTGGCCAATGAAATAGATGCTGACCGTCCTGCCCCACGAAATCACCAGGCCCTGCGCATCGAGAATGAGCTTCCACCGCACCGCACCGACCACCAGGCACGCCAGGAAGAGCAGCGCCGCCTTAAACAGCCACCGCCAGTGCGTCAGCGTGTCGGAGAGAACGGCCGCCAGCTCGGGCGTGTCTATCTTGTGAAAAAGGTAGACGATTATGGCTATCCCCGCCGCCAACCGCACAATGGTCGAAACAGTTTTCCGGATTCTCTTCATGCGCGTTCCGTTCTGAGAACGCCAAACCCGGCCAGGATGTCGCGCAGTGTCTTCGATAACGGGATCTCCGGACGCCAGCCTGTATCCCCACAGATACGCGCAGTGTCGAGGACAGGCCGCTCCTCGGCGCTGCGCAGCCGGGCACTGTCCGTCTCGATCTCCGGGCGCACGCCGGCAATCACGCAAAATTCATCGAACAGATCGCGTATGGAAACCGGCTTCCCGGAGGCGATGTTGTACGCCCTGCCCCCGCGCCCCTTTTCCAGCAGCAACCGGTAGGCGCGCGCCACGTCGCGCACGTCCGTGAAATCGCGCCTGCTGTCAAGATTTCCCGCCTTGATCACCGGCGGGGCTTTTCCCAGAGCAATGGCCGCAATCTGCCGCGCGAGTGAAGGCGCCACGAAATCCGGCGACTGGCCCGGCCCCGTGTGGTTGCTCGGCCGCGCTGTTAAAGCCAACATTCCATGTTCTCGCGCATAGGATAGCACTGTGAGATCGGACGCCGCCTTGGCGATCGCATAGGGGTTGCCCGGATCGAGCAGGTCTTCCTCCGTAAGCTTGCGGCCCCTTGGTTCGTGGCCGTAGACCTCCGAGGAGCTGATGGCGAGAATGTGCGCCGCCGGAGCCTGTTTTCGGAACGCCTCGAGAACGTTTATCGTGCCCATCAGGTTGACCTCAAAAACGTTTCTTATCTCAAGCCATCCATTGGGGACAAAGGCTATTCCACTGAGGTGCGCGCAGGCGTCCGGCGCTCTGTCCGCCACAGCCCGTTCGACTTCCGCCGCATCGCGGATGTCGCCCTTGATAGTTGCAATATCGGAAAATTCGCCTGGCGGTTCAGCCATATCAAAAGCCAAGACTTCGTGACCGGCCATCAGCATTTCCCGGATGAGGTGTCTGCCCACGAATCCAAAAGCGCCTGTAATGAGAACGCGCATCGTCAGGTGCCTTGTGCCTTATTTTTCAGCAGGACGATATCGGAATCCACCATCATGTTCACCAGCCCCTCAAACTCGACCTCGGGCTTCCAGCCCAGCACACGGCGCGCCTTGGAGTTGTCGCCAAGAAGGTGGTCCACCTCCGCAGGACGCATGAAAGCAGGGTCCTGGACCACGTGCTTTCGCCAGTCCAGCCCCGAGCGGGCGAAGGCAATCTCGATAAATTCCTGCACGGAATGGGCTATGCCGGTGGCGATCACATAGTCGTCCGCCTGCGGCTGCTGAAGCATCATCCACATCGCCCGCACGTAGTCACCGGCGAATCCCCAGTCGCGACATGCTTCGAGGTTGCCCATCTTCAGGTCCTTCGCCAGGCCCAGCTTGATGCGCGCCACGCCATCGCTGATCTTGCGGGTTACGAACTCCCTGCCGCGCCGCGGGCTTTCGTGGTTGAATAGTATGCCAGACACGGCGAACAGGTTGTAGCTCTCGCGATAGTTCACGGTTATGTAGTGCCCGTAAGCCTTTGCCGCGCCGTAGGGGCTCCTGGGGTGAAACGGGGTGAGCTCGGTCTGCGGCACCTCGCGCACCTTGCCAAACATCTCGCTGCTCGATGCCTGGTAAAATTTAGCCTTTGGACACACCTGCCGCATCGCATCGAGCATGCGGGTAACGCCGATACCGGTGAACTCGCCTGTCAGCATCGGCTGGGTCCAGGACGCCGGAACGAACGACATCGCCGCCAGATTGTATATCTCGTCGGGCTCGACCTCCTCGAGCATCCTGATCAGCGAAAGCTGGTCCAGGAGGTCGGCCTGCTTCAGGATGAGCCTGTCCTTGATGTGGGCTATGCGCTCGAAGGTCTCCGTGCTCGAGCGCCGGACCATGCCATACACCTCGTAGCCTTTTTTAAGAAGGAACTCGGCCAGGTAAGATCCGTCCTGCCCCGTAATGCCCGTAATCAATGCTTTCATCTTCGCCCCTTGCCTCTGAGAACATATGTAACTCATTGAAATACATGCAAAATAGCCATTGTCCTGGAGACGGCCCGCCTGCAACTCTTGTGCGTAAGCACTGCGGGCAGGCAATCGCTGCGCTCTAAGCGCTGCAGGCGGGCCAGCTCCATATAATCAGTTCCACGAAAAATCCGGGGATCGCGCCCGGAGACCGAACTGGACAAAAAATAGAAAGAGCCCCCCTCGATAGGAGAGCTCTTTCATGCAGATGTACGACACATTACGATAATGTTCGCGCCCGCGCTGATTTCCTGCGACGTTTCTCGCAGGGCTTCTCGAAGTACTGATGGCTGCGCATGTCCTTCATCGTGCCTTCCTTGTCCATCTTCTTCTTGAGCCGCCTCAGCGCCTTCTCAACGCTCTCGCCTCTTTTAAGTTTAACTTCAACCACTTGTCTGTCTCACCGTCCTTCCTGAATGGATGCCCTTCTCAGAATCATGAGCGGCATTGTAGGATGCCGTCTTTGTACTGTCAACTTGTTTTCGAACTGTCTTTTCCACTCGGGCACATCTGCGATCAGGTGCAAGATGTCCGGACTCCCCGGTCTTGATCCTGAAGAAGA
>CAYWJE010000009.1:0-28276 GCA_964458525.1 uncultured Verrucomicrobiota bacterium | reverse complement strand
TGGCTATAGTTTCCCCGTCTTTTCCCTATCTTTCTTCTTGACACCTTTTTTCAAGGACTGATTATAAGTTCTCTTGCATTTAACAGGAACGCGGATGACGTGTCACGCTTTTTTCGCCAGAACGCGGGAAAATGCGGGAAAATGCTTGGATCAGCCGAATCAATCATTTATTCTTTTGTACTATTCGTGGGTTCGGGGTTGCAATATTCGAGAGACACTAATCATGTCCAGAATGCTGTTTTCAGTTGCAATGACGATCCTGCTGTTGTCCAATCTCCGCGGAATCGGTATTGGAGATGAAGTTGCTGATATGAAAAAGCTGCCGCCGCCGGAAGAGCAGGGTTCCATCACGGTCGAGAAGGCCATTGCCGGCCGGAGGTCCGTCCGGTCTTTTGTTGACAGCGCCCTGAGCGAGGCTGAAATCTCCCAGCTTCTATGGGCTGCGCAGGGCATCACGGGGGTGGATATGGGCCTTCGCGCTGCCCCCTCCGCCGGGGCGACATATCCCCTGGAGACATACGCCGTCACCGGTTCAGGCGTGTTCCACTATCTCCCCGACGCCCATTCGCTTGAGCAACTGAAGGCCGGTGATTTCCGGGCCGCCCTCGCCGAAGCGGCGCTGGGCCAGGCATGCGTGCGTCAGGCCCCTGTCACTTTTGTCTTTGCCGCGGTGCCGGAGCGGACCACGAAGAGATACGGCAATCGGGGCATGATGTTTATTCACATGGAAGTCGGCCATGCCGCGCAGAACATTCACCTGCAGGCCGTGGCGCTGGGATTGGGGTCTGTTCCAATCGGCGCGTTCGACGAGAGATCGGCGGCGCGCGCAATGGACATTCCGAACGGGCAGGTTGTGTTGTACATGATCCCGGTCGGGCGCTCGAAATGAAAATCCTGCCATACATCCGGATCATGCGTCCGAACCACTGGTTCAAGAACGTATTCGTTCTGCCCGGCGTCCTCCTGGCGTTCTTTTTTGTTCCCGGTTCGCTCTCGTTGCACTCGATCCTCATGGTTGCGTATGGAATCGTCTGCGTGTGCCTCGTGGCATCGAGCAACTACGTGCTCAACGAGATACTTGATGGGCCTTACGACGTGCATCACCCGGAGAAAGGTAAGCGCCCGGTGCCGAGCGGGGAGGTGAACATTCCCATTGCCTACGGGCTGTGGCTGGCCCTCGCCGCTGCGGGCATACTCGCGGCATTCATGGTCTGCCCGAGGTTCGGACTCTCCGCCCTCGCGCTGTGGGTGATGGGCGTCCTCTACAACACCCCGCCCATTCGGCTGAAGGATGTTCCGTACGGCGACGTGTTGAGCGAATCGGTGAACAATCCGCTCCGGCTGGCGTTGGGCTGGTACGCCACCGGCGTCACATCCCCGCCGCCGCTGTCAATGATACTGGCCTACTGGATGTTCGGCGCGTTTCTTATGGCCGTGAAGCGCTTCGCGGAATATCGCCACCTCGACGACGCAGAGCGGGCCGCCAATTACAGGAAGTCCTTTTCCTATTACAACCAGGAGAGGCTGCTCGTCAGCATACTCTTCTATGCCGGATTTTTCGGCATGATGTCCGGCGTGTTCATCACGCGATACAGACTGGAACTTGTGCTCGCCTCGCCCGTGGTGATCTACGCCATGGCCTACTACCTGCACATGGGGTTCAAACCGGACAGCCCGGCGCAGAAGCCGGAAGGACTGTTCAGGCAGAAGAAGCTCGTCGCCATCGTACTGCTCGCCTTCTTGCTGTGCGCCGCGCTTCTCTACTTCGACATCTCCACGTTCACCAACCTGCTCGACCCGCGCCTGCTGCCGCCTTCCTCCCAATGATCACGTCGGCACGACAGGCCCGGCAGATCAGACTGCGACTTCCTTGTTCAGCTCGCTCGACTTGTAGATCCCGTCAATCAGGCGCATGACGGTCACGCCCTCGCGAGCCGTGGCTGCCGGCGGCGCCTCGCCGCGACAGGCCGCGAGGAAGGCCCGGGCCTGGGCCTCGAACCCTTTGCTATCCGTCCGGAACTGAGGCGTGACCGTGACCGGCCTGCCCTGCTGCTCAGTAATGATCTGCAGCGGCTTACCGTCCATGAACCTGGCGCCGCCCTTGTCGCCGAGAATTTCAACGTAGCCGCTCTCGGGCGAGTTGGCCGCCCAGGAGATCTCGAAAGACATCGTGGCCTTGTCGCCGAACCGCGCGATTCCCGTGGCGTAGTCCTCGACATCGAACACGCCGTCAAGCTTGGGCGGACCCGCCCACATCCCGACATAGACGTAGTCAGCCATTCTCTGCCCGAACTTCGCGTAGGTCTTGGCGCTCACGGATGTCAGGTTCCAGCAGCCGCTGGTCCACATGGCGAGATCGAACCAGTGCACGCCGATGTCAATTATGGGTCCCCCGCCGGAATCAGCCCTGGTCGTAAACCAGGAGCCGAGCCCCGGTATACCGCGCTGCCTTATCAGCACCGCGCGAATATGGTAGATCTCGCCGAACTCGCCCCTCTTCACGTAGTCGCGCACAACCTGCGCCGACGGATCCTGCCGCCGCACCATGCCGACCTGGAGAACCTTGCCGGTTTCCTCCGCTGCTACGGCGATCTTCTCTCCCTCAACGGCGTTCATGGCCATGGGCTTCTCGAGCAGGACATGCTTGCCCGCCTTGAGAGCGGCAACCGCCACTTCGCAGTGCAGCTTGTTCCCGACCCCGACTACCACCGCCTGAACATCGCTCTTCAGCAGGTCGCGGTAATCCGTGAACTGCTGCTTAACCCCGAATCTATCGGCCTCCTTTGCCAGCCGCGTTTTATTGTTGTCGCAAACGGCCGTTATTTCGGCCGACTCGACAGCTTTGAACGCGCCCGCGTGCACGCACCCTATGGTGCCCATTCCGATGATACCAACCTTCACTTTATCAGTCATGTCTTTTCCTTTTTTTGGGAGTTCCTTGTTGGATATTGGATATTCAACTGCTCTGTCCAGGTTCAATGATACTCTTCCCATTCCGGCTCGTGTTCGAAAATCCAGCGATAATATTCGGCTCCTTCCAGCCTGCTCGCCGCCGCCTCATCGAGGACGATGATGCAACGGCGATGAAACTGCAGCGCCGTGGCAGAGATCATGGATGTTACCGGACCTTCCACGGCCTTGGCGATAACCTCCGCCTTCGCGGACCCCGTGGCCAGCAGAATGCAGCGCTTGCTGTCGAGAATCGTTCCCACGCCCATGGTTATGGCGCGCCGCGGCATCTTTTCGGGCGTCCCGAAAAGCGGACCGTTCTGCCTAAGCGTATCCGGGGACAACGCTTTCACCCGGGTCCTCGACTGCAGCGCGGAAAGGGGCTCATTGAATCCTATGTGGCCATCCGCCCCTATGCCAAGCAATTGGAAGTCAATGCCTCCCGCGTACTTGATCGCCTCCTCATATCTGGCGCACTCGGCGTCAAGATCCTTGGCGGCGCCATTCGGAAGGTGGGTGTTGCGAAGGTCAATATTAACCTTATCGAACAGGTTGCGGTTCATGTAGGAGCGATAGGAATTCTGGTCTTCCGAAGGGATCCCCACATATTCATCGAGGTTGAAGGTTCGGCAGAGCGAGAAATCAAGCCCTTCCTTTTCGTGCATGGAAGCCAGGATGGAATATACCGATTCCATCGTCCTTCCGGTAGCCAGACCGAGCACAAGCGACGCATTCCGCCGCAGCTCCTTTGCTAAGATCCTCGCGGCGAGCAGTGCAGCGGAAACTTCGGTGGATTGAATGATGACTTCCATATGGCTCCTTGTTATGTTAGATTATTTGGACTACTTGATATTGTGGTACCGGGAGACATGTTCACAAAATCCAACCTTCATCCTGCTTCTCCCTTGTTTTGCATCGCTTTTGTTAGCTGATGTTATAAATGCCAGAAACAATTGTTCGCCTGCCCAAGCATCGGCCAGGGACTCATTTAGTCAAAGAAAGCTCGACTAAGGAGCTGAAATGAACAGTTGAATATCCAATATTCATTAGATTCCTTGAATATTGGACATTGATGTCTTTCACCCATTTAGTGCGGAGCAGTTGAACTGCTCCTTATCAGGTTAAATCCGGAGGGTCGGGTTACACCCCGACCGGATTGAAGCAGGGTTTTGCAAGAGCCTCACCTGAAAATATGCAGATCAGCTTAAGACCACGCCCCTCCCGTTTCAAGTTTTTTTGAAAAACATCACCCCCAGAGCGGGCTCGGGTAGACACCCGAATCCACCAGCCTCCGTATGCCGGAGGTCACGACCGGCGTATCCTCCTTGTAGGTCACTCCAAACCACTTCTCCGGGGTCTCGAGCACCTTCAACGTGATCTTGCCCGACTTGATCAGCTCGTGAATGATTGACGGCAGCAGGAATTCCAGCTTCGGCTTGTCCGCCGCATCCTTCAGGAAAGCCGGGAACATCCGGTCCATCTGCTCGAACAGGACAGGGGTGAATCCGAACATGTTCATCGAGGCTATTTCTTCGCCCGTTGCGACGACCCACTTCCCGTTCTCGTCCTCGAAACGCGCGCCGGACTGTGTCTTTTCTATCTTCATGCGCTCGACAACGCTCACCAGCTTATTGCCGGGCCCGGTTTCGCAAATGCCGCGCGTCACGTGTCCATGGTCCGAGAGCGTGTTCATCAGCCGGAAGCCGACCATGACGAAATCCACGCTATCCGGGGTCAGCTGCTGGAGCGCGGCCGAGATTATCGCGTACGACTCCTTGCCGTAGAAATCATCCGCATTGATTACCGCGAACGGCTCTTTGACCGTGCCCTTGCCCTGCATTATCGCGTGGCCCGTGCCCCACGGCTTGGTCCTGTCCGGGGGGACGGCAAAGCCGGGAGGCAGGTTGCCCAGTTCCTGATAGACGTATTCAACCGGAATTCGTCCCTGAAAATGCTTTCCTATCACCGACTTGAAATCCTTTTCGATGTCTTTCCGGATCACGAAAACCACCTTGCCGAACCCGGCGCGTATGGCGTCAAACACGGAGTAGTCAAGCATGATCTCGCCGGACGGCCCCACCGGGGCGATCTGCTTCAGCCCGCCGAACCTGCTTCCAACCCCCGCCGCCATAACCACCAATGTCGGTTTCATAATAAGTCTCTCCCTGTATTGACAATCCTTCGCGGCGCAGGACAGCCACACCGCAGCTGACCTGCGGACCGCAAGTTGGAAAAAGAAGAATAGCATGAAGAACTATCAAAGCAATTCAAATCCGGACACTCCCTCTTCTTTTTTGTGGCTTTTCTCGGCTTTTTGTGGCAAATAGATATTGAGTTACTGGCCTGCCTGCGACCCGGCAGGCGGGTACAAGCAGGCGCGGTGAGCTTACCGTCGCTGAACACACAAGGAGAACACATGTTTCCATTGAAACTGAAAAGACCTCTCGCCGTATTCGATATAGAGTCAACCGGGCTGAACCCCAGGCAGGACAGGATAATCGAACTTGCCATCATAAAAATTCTGCCGGACGACTCGCAGGAGGAACACCTGTTCCGGATTAACCCGGAAATAAACATTCCCGCCGCCGCGACTGCCATACACGGCATAACGGACGCCGATGTGGCCAATGAGCAGCCTTTCAGGAAGCTCGCAGCGGCGATCCTTGCAATCCTCGATGATTGCGACCTTGCCGGATTCGGCGCCGCGAAGTTCGATATTCCCATGCTGATCGAAGAATTCGCCCGGGCGGGCATTAAGTTCGACGACACTCACCGGTTCGTGATAGACGCCCAGCGCATCTTCCACAGAAAGGAACCGCGCAACCTTACTGCCGCACTCTCCTATTACTGCGGCAAGGCGCACACCGGCGCCCACGGCGCGGAGGCCGATACCCGCGCCACCATCGCCGTGATCGAGGCGCAACTGGAGAAATACGGCGACCTGCCGAAGACTATCGAGGCGCTGCACGAGTATTGTAACCCCCCGAAGGACCCCGCGTGGGCCGACAGGACCGGAAAGCTCAAATGGGTGAATGGCGAAATAGTCATCAATTTCGGTGTTCAAAATACAGGACGCAAGCTGCGCGATCTGGCCGCGACCAACCCGAAATATCTCAAGTGGCTGATCAGCAGCGACTTCCCGACCGACACCAAGGAAATCGCCAGCAACGCGCTCGAAGGCAACTACCCGCCGCCCCCGCGCGCCGGAGGATGAAACCGACGTCAATGCCAATTCCTAAACGTATGTTGTTTTTTCTTGTTTTCTTGTCCTTGTGAGTTAAGATTTAACTGATCATTTGTCAGGCGCATTTGTTGCAGATATTCAAACCTGATATATGGGGTGTTCTTTGACAATATATTTGAACCAGCATATTCTTGTGCTGGTGAAAAATAAGCTGGCTTTCCGAAACGGAACCTGAAACGTGCTTGGCATTATCAACAAGCCTGCATTGCTGTCATGTTTCAGTTGCTGGCTTTCCGAAACGGAACCTGAAACAAGGCATACCGCGAGATAAAGCGGCGGGGCGAGAGTTTCAGTTGCTGGCTTTCCGAAACGGAACCTGAAACACGAACGGGGGCGTGTTCACCTGCACGAACAGCACTACGTTTCAGTTGCTGGCTTTCCGAAACGGAACCTGAAACATGTTGCGGAGCCGTTCACGCTCTTTCAGCTCTGTTTCAGTTGCTGGCTTTCCGAAACGGAACCTGAAACACGAGTTTAACATGAACCCTGCTGGCGAGATCATGCGTTTCAGTTGCTGGCTTTCCGAAACGGAACCTGAAACGACTATGGCTCCACTGATATTGGCTCCACGGAGATGTTTCAGTTGCTGGCTTTCCGAAACGGAACCTGAAACGTAGCATAGAACAGGATGCGCGGGCGGTCTTGTGTTTCAGTTGCTGGCTTTCCGAAACGGAACCTGAAACATGATAACGGTGAACGTAAAAAGCAGGTATAGCGACGTTTCAGTTGCTGGCTTTCCGAAACGGAACCTGAAACCAAGCGTATTAAGTGAGACAAGTCGGCGCATATCAGTTTCAGTTGCTGGCTTTCCGAAACGGAACCTGAAACCCAAAGCACGGTCGAAACGGGATAGGGCGTTCTGTTTCAGTTGCTGGCTTTCCGAAACGGAACCTGAAACTCTATTATCAGAGTTAAGCAACACCCCGCTAGCACGTTTCAGTTGCTGGCTTTCCGAAACGGAACCTGAAACAATAAGCGAACATCCCGTTCTTACGTCAGAAGCCAGTTTCAGTTGCTGGCTTTCCGAAACGGAACCTGAAACAAAAAGGGGAGCCAGCCACAACATTTAGCACGGGGTTTCAGTTGCTGGCTTTCCGAAACGGAACCTGAAACAGACTATACGATTGACGATGCGTTCGGAATACTCAGTTTCAGTTGCTGGCTTTCCGAAACGGAACCTGAAACTTGACTCGACTTATACTGACACGGTTGCTCTTGGTTTCAGTTGCTGGCTTTCCGAAACGGAACCTGAAACACGGTCGCAAAATCAGCCTGTACAGCCTGACGAGTCGTTTCAGTTGCTGGCTTTCCGAAACGGAACCTGAAACCGGACTAAGGGAGATTGGCGTAACGTCGGATATGGAGTTTCAGTTGCTGGCTTTCCGAAACGGAACCTGAAACTGATGATGATGTACTGATAGAGTTCTCGCTAACGCGTTTCAGTTGCTGGCTTTCCGAAACGGAACCTGAAACTCTTTCTGATTTCAGTGTTTCATGCGCGCTGCTGAGTTTCAGTTGCTGGCTTTCCGAAACGGAACCTGAAACTCATATCAAAAACGCGATCCGGGATCAGGCCGGGCGTTTCAGTTGCTGGCTTTCCGAAACGGAACCTGAAACTAAAGAGGACGCTATTTTGATTCATCCTTGTATATGTTTCAGTTGCTGGCTTTCCGAAACGGAACCTGAAACCGTTACGCACGTGGCAGGATTTGGAAATACCGAGGAGTTTCAGTTGCTGGCTTTCCGAAACGGAACCTGAAACTCATTCTTGTTGAGTTTTCTTGGCATCCTGATAAGTTTCAGTTGCTGGCTTTCCGAAACGGAACCTGAAACCCCAGCGTAAGTCCTTGAGGTTCCGATATTTAAGATGAGGCTTTTTAGAAGTTGCTTCGCAAACGCAAAACAGTCGTCAACACAATGGTTTTTGCGAACATTTAGCAAGTCAGGTTCTTGTTTCGGAAAGCAGATGCACTGAAATCATCTAGAATCATGTTCTGAACCGCCCTCTGTTCATTTTATGAACATGGCGGTTTTTTTCAGAACCTGTCGTTGCAGTATCGAAGAAATTCACATTTATGTCACTTGCGATCAGTTGCCGGGCTATCCGGAAGCGTGCCAAGGCGCAACATCATACTGATATCCTTCACGCACTGCCTGAGTTCATCCTTTAATTCCATTGTGGCCTCAACAATTGAGGTCTTTCCACGGTTGCCGAAAAGCACGAACCCCATTTGAAAGCGAAGTTTGAATTTCTCTTCAGCCATTAGACCATATGCGACCAATTGAAGCTTGTGTCCGCGTGTCGGCTGATCTCCTTTTATTTTGAATTCGAGCGGGTAGATACAATCACCGCTCTCTAAGATAGCGTCACAAATGCCGTGTATGCTCATTCCCTCGGACCGAAGATGGCAGTTGTAGCGCCTTACTGCATCGCGCAGTCCGTACCTTACCAAATTCCTGCGCCTTTCCAACATAGTTTGTCTGATATGATGCGCGTTCCCCTGCTCCGTCCAGAGAGGACTTGCCGCCTGTATACCAAGGAACAATGAGTAGTAGGGAATCCTAGGACAGAAACAATGCTGTCTTAAAACGCTTGCGGGAATAGTCTCTTCCATAAGGCACCTATTTAGAGTACCTCAGACTCATCAGGATGATGAAACAATGAATCAGGAGTATTGAAAGCGCGTTCTCGCAGATTGTTCTTTAAATTCACGCGCACAATAAATGCGCGGTCGGTAGCTTCATTCAGCATTTCATCAAAGAGTCGGCAAACTGCATTCTCTTCCGGCGCGCGCAGAAACCCCCACATAACTGATTTCTGAATATGCACCAAGCCCATATCCCGGAGCTTCTCTGAAAGTTTAAAACGAGTCTTGTTATCTTCGACATCGTACGCGGCTAGCACTTCATTCCACAAGTTCATCTATCTCACCATTTAAACAGATACGGTCTGTATTTTCGATGTCCCGTGAATGTTCCTGCCAAGCGATAGCATTGCCGCTGAAGAATGGATTCGAGCCGGAGTTTTCGGCCATGGTAATGCAATTTTTTCGCGAAGGCGTATTGGATTTCGCCAATCAGCCGTTTGCGGGCAGCAAGCGATAAAGCCTCCTGTTCGCCCTTTTCATCTCTGGACATCTTGATGACGACCCTGTCCACCAGCCATGGCCTGTATTCCTCCATCATGTCCAGCACCAGCGACGGCTTGCCTGGCCTGTCCGCGTGTAAAACGCCGGCATACAACTCCAGTCCGGCATTTGCAAGAGCCTGCCAGACGTGACCGGAAAGAACGCTGTAACCGTAGTTGAGCATTGAGTTTACAGAATCCGATGCCCCTCGGCCCACACGTCCTTGGAACGAATCGGAAAACATCCCGCCATCCTTGAGCGCGGCCCAGTAGATGCCCGCCGCAGCTCCTTCATGGCCAAGCAGCCTGCCGCGCCATCCGGCCGCAGGCAATTCGTCTTCTTTCATCCGCATGGTTATTCTCTTGATAGCAGCGGCGCCTTCCTGCAGGCATGGCTGGTGATGATACTTGGAAAAGTATTTCAGGACAACGGACTGATTGTGCAGTTTTCCCCTGATGAACGCGAAGGCAACCTCGGCGCTGGAGGGACCTTCCAGGAATCGGAACTGCGCCCGCCTAATGTTCACCGTCGCATGCCGGTTCAGTGGCAGTAAGCCGGTAACGGCGCAGCCTTTGAAATCAAGCAACTGGAAGAAAATGTTTCTAACCGCACACGCCAGCAACAGGTCCGACGATATACTGGTGCCACGTTTAGCAATAGTTACCGAGCGAATATGGCTCAGAGGATATTCGGCGACTACAACGTCTCCGTTCCTGACAACCAGCCTTTCGCCGCTGATTCCGAGAAAGCCACCGAACTCGACAATGGCAACATGTTTCATACTCCGGATATTTCCCGGTAGGCTTCCTGATATGCCGTCGGCAATTTTGAATCAGCTTCATATCGGAACACGATCTTCGTTCCGGCGCTTTCCAGGAACATACTGCCTCGCGGCTTTCCAAAGATCGCGCCGTACTGTTCCCTGAACAGCGATTGATCCTCCAGTTTCATCTCAAAGGGCAGATCCCAGAAGGAGCGGACGCTGCCGCCAAGACCATCTTTTAGAGCAGGCGCAATCGTCCGCCTAAATTCCTCGAACGGCATGTGTATTCGCGCATACATCCTTTGTTTCGTGCCCGGGCACAGCTCTAAGCGGGTGACTCTGCCGGCACACTTCCCCGGCAGCCTAACAGCCAGCCACTCGTCGAACCTAACAATCTGTTCGGAGGCTTGAGCCCGGAAGCGGCCTCCTCTGGGTGCTAATCCAGGACTGTCGCGGTAGACCGGCAGGTGCGAGACCTTATTTAAATTAATGTTTCCGTTTTCAACCACAAAACCAGAAGAGGGACTGCCTTTGGCCGCAACCATTTGATATATCTCCCGCCCATTGGAATCTCTACGTTTGACGCGGAACAATTCGCCGGACGGCTGTATTCTCACCGGCAGCGAAAAGACCTTTCGTACGGGACTGTGCGCCCTCTCCGACAAATTCCGCGTGAAAAGACTTGCTTCTATCTCGCGCCACGTTGATTCGTCGAAGTCGGGCTTTGACTGACCCAACACGGCATTTACGTTAGGATTTGTAAGCAGCCGCTCCCATTCCTTGCGAAAAGGCAGAGCGACATTCCCTTTCATCTTGAAGGGCTGGCCTTTGACATATTCGATCTTAGTTTCGAACAGTTTTTCATTGAGGACTTCTTCCGCATTGTTGAAAGACTTCTTATTCATATCGTAAAGAGCCTTGCGGATGTCTTGCTTCTGGACCGTGTAATGATGGACGTCGAGCAGATCGGCCTGAGCGATCTCATCGGAGGACATGGTTTCCTTGGCAGCACGAAACAGATGTTCGATGGCCTTGACCTTCTCTATCTCAAAATATAGGTCTCTGCCTTCCTCGTTTCGTCGGCTTCGCCATTCCGCCAGCAGGCCTGTCACGCGCTGGCCGCGAAAAAGGAGAAACGGCTTCAGAAGTTCAAAATAACGTTCGATCTCTTCATCCCTGCCGGTCACCCTTGCCGCATTATCCCGGCTGAAACCCACCAACAATCCCTTCTCGATCAACAGGATGGGAACGAAGCGTTCCCCGTAGATGCCCTCCTTGAAAAGGGATACCGATTCTGGATTGTGTTTCTTGAATATGGGCATCCTTTTGACCGGCGTTATCCGGATTTCAGCCGGGAGAAGCGCCGCGCCGGAAGATTCCGATTCGGAGTCGAAATCGAGCAGACCTGTAACGCGCGCAAAATGAGGATCGTTCGCGGCCGTCATCCAGGCGCAAACAGCGTCCTGGATGTGCGAGCCGGGCGGTTGCTGGTCTTCTTTGCTCCACCTGTCGTTTGTTTCAGACATCACGGAGCGCAGACGGCTCACGTCTTCGGCTCGCGCTTGGTAGACAATGAATCTTATCTCGCCCTTTAAACGCGGGTATTCCGATTCGAGCATAGTGCGAAGATGCTTTCGAATCCGCTTACACAACCAGGCCTGGGTGCCATTCACACGAGCGCGCTGCTGGGTGCTGAGCATCGCCACGGCCGCACGGAACGTCTCCGTACCGGGCATGAACAGCGCATGCCGCAGAGCCTTCTGCTGATCGGCATCGAGCTCCATGAATGAACGATTCTGACTTATATCGCCAACGACGCGCTTGATCCCATCCGTGATAGCTTTGCGATCGGCATGCCCGAACACCTGACACAGATAATCAGCGTGCAGGTTTTCCATGCCAAACAATTTGTTGCTCTTGGATTTATTTCCCGCGTTGCTGCAATAGATCAGGTTCGCTTCAGAATTAAAAATGGTTCCAGCAAAATCACGACTCAATGAGCGGGGAATTATGTGGTCAATTTCACCGCCTGCTGCTATGCTCAGACCCGTGTAAGGGCAAACGCCGCACGAAGCGGCTTTGATCCTTGTGCTCTTGTCGCTCCACGCCTGCATGAACCTGGCGCCTGCCGTTGCGGCCGCTTTGGCTTTCCTGGCTTGTCTCTTGATCTGAGCCAGTCCCTCGGAAAAAGTGAACTGGTTCTGCTCAATAACCAGCGGTATCAAGAGGCTGTCACAAGAGGAGGGTAACCCGGCCCGAACGAAAGTGAACATACGCCCCGCAAGCAAGCGGGACTGCGCATCAAGCATGCGCGCAAGCATGCCGTCGAACGGACGAATAGAGTCTGCGGGGAGGCGCCTCGCATGGGCAACTTGGCGCCCGTCGGCAGCGGACCCCGCCACCTCAGACCGCCATGAATTCTCAAGAGCGACAGCGATGGATGTGCGGCTGAAGCCATGAACATCAGTTTCCAGCAGATTGTAGATTTGAGCAAGACTAAACGGGTTTTCATAGGCTGCAGCCCGGGTTTCACCATGACCGAGGAATGCAGCTATGGCTTTCACACATGGCTGCACAAGCGCCGCAATCTTTCTCAATTTTGGGTCGCTTGAGCCTTCTCCCCTCGTTAGAAGCGCCAACTCACTACTATAAACTTCGTTGAAGCTGTTGCCATAACGCTTACGGGTTTCTTCAATTCGCTTGCACGCACCTCTCAGTGTCAATCGCCTCACCGCCGGCTTGTTCCAGCAATTCTGCTTAAAATCCTCGAGTGCGCTCGGGGTCAACACTTTGCCGATAATCGCGCCAATGAGGATATGGTTGATCTTCCTCTTCTGCCGTGGATGGATGCCGGAACGGGTCAGAAGATTATCATCTGCCTCCGACCAAAGTCCATCTCGAGCCTGATTGGATTCCGCATAGTATTTGCGGGCCATTTGCAGGAACTCCATCGCGTTTTCACGCGACCCCACGTCTGTCACAAGCTGCCGGAAAGGATGCTCCATGGAAGCAGGTAAATCCCGTCCTTCCGGAAAGCGCGCCAGCCGCCGTAGAGAGTATTCATCGAGCGCCATAGAGCGATCTAGTAGACGATGCAGAAAATACGCCTGCCTCCGGTCGGCAATCGAACACCCTATTGCTTGTTTCCTGTCCTGATGCTTACAGATATTATCCAGCCTTTCCGCAAGATCGGGATGCTTTCTCTGAAAGGAGTCTGCCCAATCACGCCAAGAGGGAAAGAGCGTGTCCAGCGACCCGGGACTCAACAGGAGAGTGCTATCAAGAGGGGGCCTGCGGTTATTTTGATCTTCATATGGAGGTATTGAAAGAGCCGGATCCATGTCCATGAAAAGCCGGACTATGGAAGGCGCACCATCCTGCTTCAGTAACTCTGCCTGATTTTCACCATGGTTAACCTCTTTTCTGCAGTGCCAACCGCGCACCCATCGAAAAAACACATCAGCAAGACGACGCTCATTCCACGAATCACCAACGCGCATGGAGGAATCATTAAAGTAGTGGCGCAGGCATCTCAATTGAAGGTTGCTCAAGTGGCCAACCAGGTTTGTAAATGACTCCCGTGATACGTCAGGGGTCCAAAGAGGAGCAAGCTCCTTTGACTTAAGCAGGTCCTTTCGTATTGCCTCAAAGTATTCTCGACGCGACTTGTGCCCCCCTTCAAGAGCGTTTACCAGACTCTTTAGCATATCCTGTAAGTCCTTGAAGCCCTTCTTGATATCCGTCTTCTCCTCCAAATCATTATCGGCAAGGTGACTCAACACCTCTTCGATGTTCGCCGGCCCTATCATGTCAGCTGCCCGGCGCAATTCTTTCGGCTCACGGCTCAGCTCGCGCAACCGCTCATCAAGGGAGCAGTCAGGATCGAAAATTTCCGGAAAAGTCTGGTGCAATAACCGCGGTGATATATTGACGGAACAGTCTTCTTGGTCTTCATCAACTGTCAGATAAGTGAACCCGCGGCGGTTGAGCAGACCGTTGAGCTCTTCCCATTGAGAAAGCGTCGGTGTCCAGCCGAAATATCCTGTCACAATTAATTTCAGGAGGCGTTTCGCCATTTTTCGTCTTTTATATCCCCGGACCTGATGACGGCGCTGTGTTCTGTCGCTCTGCTTCCATGTCTGATCTCTTTCATTCAACGTGATAACAAGCCCTTCCCGTCGCCAGCCTGAAGGTGTTATTCCGTTTTCGATATCGTATTGACAAAGAAATGCACCTGTTGTTTTGCCCCCAAGGTCAATGGCCATAGAAAATACATTTTCGCTCATATCACTCCTCACAATGATGCCCTGTTCCGAGTCAATCAACCTCTCCTATGTCTTTTTAGAGTGCAATTTTCCGAAAAAGCGACACAGATGATTGGATCAAGAATACGCCCAAGGACAAACCTGGACAAGGGGAAATGTGGGACCTGAAGTGAGTTCAGGAAATAACGTTGATCCTGTCTGACGATCTGCCATATATTTAAGTGAAATTGCATTGTAGACCCGATTACCATTCCGCCAGAACAGGGTATTGACCTGTGCTTTGCTGACAGGAAAGTGATGGCAGGCAAATACTGTGTAATTTCGGACTTGATACCTTGCCCGCTGCTCTGTATGCTTCCTCACTGCCCCGGCTCAACCCGTAGTTGACCGGTCTTTACAACAATCGAGAGCGGGCGCCGCCCGGCGGCGCGGCTCGAGAGTTTTCAACATGGAGAGAAGGAAATGCCGAGAAGGAATGACATCACCAAGGTTCTGATCATCGGGTCCGGTCCCATCGTGATAGGACAGGCCTGCGAATTCGACTACTCCGGCACGCAGGCATGCAAGGCGCTGCGCGGGCTGGGCTACAAGATAGTGCTGGTCAATTCCAACCCCGCGACCATCATGACCGATCCCGGCATGGCGGACGCCACGTACATCGAGCCGCTCAATGTGGAATCGCTCACGAAGATCATCGAAAAGGAACGCCCCGATGCGCTGCTCCCCAACCTCGGCGGACAGACAGGGCTCAACCTGAGCGCGGAGCTAGCGCGCGCGGGCGTGCTCGAGAAGTTCGGTGTGAAGGTCATTGGCGTGGAGATTGACGCGATAGAGCGCGGCGAAGACCGCACGATCTTCAAGAAATCCATGAACCAACTAGGGATAGACGTGCCGCGCAGCACGGCGGTTTATTCCGTGGAGGATGCGGAGACAGCGGCGGCCGAACTCGGATACCCCGTGGTGGCGCGCGCGGCCTACTGCATGGGCGGAACGGGCAGCGGCCTGGTCTACAATGTCGAGGAGCTGCGCACGATCGTAAGCCGCGGACTGGCTGCAAGCCTTATCGGCCAGGTGCTCATCGAGGAATCGGTGCTCGGCTGGGAGGAGCTGGAACTCGAGGTCGTGCGCGACGCGAAGAACCAGATGATAACGGTGTGCTTCATCGAGAACGTGGACGCGATGGGCGTCCACACGGGCGATTCCTGCTGCACCGCGCCGATGCTCACCATCTCAAAGGAACTCCAAAAACGACTCCAGGATTACTCCTACAGGATCGTGGAGGCCATACGCGTGATCGGCGGCACGAACGTCCAGTTCGCGCACGATCCCGTGAGCGACAGGGTGGTGGTGATAGAGATCAACCCAAGAACTTCGCGCTCGTCGGCGCTCGCCTCCAAGGCCACGGGCTTCCCCATCGCGCTGATCTCGGCAAAGCTCGCAAGCGGGCTCACGCTGGATGAGATTCCCTACTGGCGCGACGGCACGCTTGAAAAATATACCCCCTCCGGCGACTACGTCGTCGTCAAGTTCGCGCGCTGGGCGTTCGAGAAATTCAAGAGCGCGGAGGACAAGCTCGGCACCCAGATGCGGGCCGTCGGCGAGGTAATGAGCATCGGCAGGAACTACAAGGAAGCCCTCCAGAAGGCCATTCGCTCTCTTGAAAACGGGCGGTTCGGACTGGGCTTCGCGAAGAAGTTCCACGATATGCCGCTCGATGAGCTTATGAACAACCTGGTTCACCCGACCAGTGAGCGGCAGTTCATAATGTACGAGGCGCTGCGCAAGGGCGCCGATGTGCAGGAACTTTACAAGAAGACTTTCATCAAGCCGTGGTTCATCACCCAGATGAAGGAGCTGGTGGAGCTGGAGGAACAGCTCCTGGCATTCAAGGGCAAACAGCTGCCCGACCGGCTGCTGGTCCAGGCGAAGAAGGACGGTTTTGCGGACCGCTACCTCGCGCAGATTCTCGGCATTCCAGAGAAGGAGATTCGCGACAGGCGGACAGCGCTCGATGTTGTCGAGGAATGGGAGCCGGTGCCGGTCAGCGGGGTTGAAGATGCGGCTTATTACTTCTCCACCTACAACCACGGGGGAGCGGAGCCGAAGAAGGCGGCATCAACAGGCGGGAAGAGGAAAAAGAAAATCATGGTGCTGGGCGGCGGGCCCAACCGGATCGGGCAGGGCATCGAGTTCGACTACTGCTGCGTTCATGCCGCGTTCGCGTTGCGGGAAGGCGGCTACGAGACCGTCATGGTCAACTGCAACCCCGAGACGGTCTCAACCGATTACGACACTTCCGACAAGCTTTATTTCGAGCCGGTCACGGTCGAGGATGTCCTGAGCATTTACGGGCATGAGCAGCCGGACGGCGTGATAGTGCAGTTCGGCGGGCAGACGCCGCTGAACATAGCCGGGGAGCTCGAAAAGGCGGGCGTGAAGATAATCGGGACGTCGCCGGACATCATTGACCTGGCCGAGGACAGGGACCGCTTCGCCAGGATGATGGAGAAATTGAAGATACCCATGGCTGAGGCGGGGATGGCATCGAACCTGGAGCAGGCCCTTCTAGTGGCCGGCCGCATCGGCTACCCGGTCATGGTCAGACCGTCCTACGTGCTCGGCGGCAGGGGTATGGAGGTTGTGTATGACGATGAGATGCTGGCTGTCTACGTTGCAGAAGCGGTGGGCGTCACGCCAGATCGCCCGATTTTGATAGACAGGTTCCTGGATAACGCGATAGAGGCGGAGGCGGACGCCATATCGGACGGAAAAGAAACTTTCGTGCCCGCCGTCATGGAGCATATCGAGCTGGCCGGCATTCATTCCGGTGACTCAGCCTGCGTCATTCCGCCCGTCAGCATCCCGGCGAAGCATATCCGGACAATTGAAGACTACACCAGAAAGATAGCCGGCGAGCTCGGCGTAGTAGGCCTCATGAATATGCAGTACGCGATTGAAGAGGACGTGGTGTACGTCCTTGAGGCCAACCCGAGGGCTTCGAGAACAGTACCGCTCGTTTCAAAAGTGTGCGGCATTTCCATGGCGCGCATGGCGACTGAACTCATGCTGGGCAAGAAACTCTCCGACCTGGCCGTGAAGCGCGTTAAGATTGCCCACTTCGGCGTGAAGGAGGCCGTGTTTCCGTTCAACATGTTTCCGGAGGTGGATCCGCTGCTCGGCCCCGAGATGCGATCAACCGGCGAGGTGCTCGGGATAGCCGATTCCTTCGGCATGGCTTTCTATAAGGCTCAAGAGGCCGCCAAGCAGACCCTGCCGGTGGAGGGCACGATTCTCATCACGGTGGCGGAGCGCGACCGCAAGGGCGTGGTTGATGTGGCGAAGCAGTTCGCCAAGCTGGGGTTCAAGCTGAAGGCAACCGAGGGCACGCGCGCGTTTCTCGCCGCCCACGGCGTCGAATCCGAGCTTGTTCTGAAGATGCACGAGGGTCGTCCTAACATCGTGGACATAATCAAAAACGGGGAAATCCAGCTTCTGGTCAACACGCCAGCGGGCAAGCGCAGCCAGTACGACGATTCCTACATACGCAAGACCGTCATCAAGCACAAGGTGCCCTACATAACAACCCTGGCCGCCGCTGTGGCGACGGCTAAGGGCATCGCCGCATACCGCAAAGGGCGGTCGTCCGTCAAGTCCATTCAAAGCTACCACGCCGAGATCAGGGAAGCGGCGGGATAGCGGCGGCTTTACGGATTATCCAGGAAAGAGCAGTCGCGGATTCGCGCAGGTTTATTCCGGTAAATTCAGCCCCGACTCGCCCTCCTCACAGGATCGCGTTGAGGATGCCACCCACAAGCAGGCTGGTCAGCAGCATTATGCCTATGCTCTTGAGCGTGTCGCGAACGCCGAGCTCCTTAAAGAGCACGATGAAGGTCGCGATGCATGGGAAGAACATCGCAAGCGCGGTGGTGGCAACCGTGAGCTGCTTGGCGGTCAGGTTGAGGGTTCCAAGCATTCCGATCGCCACGTCCTTGCGGAGAAAGCCCACTGCAAGGGCTACCACGGCTTCCTTGGGCAGGCCGAACACCCGGATCATGACCGGCGCGGCGAGGTCGGCTATGAAGTCGAAGATCCTGAAAAAATAGAGCATGTTAATAGCAGCCACACCGAGCAGAACAATCGGAAGCGCCTCCCTCAGGAACCCGTGCATTCTCATCCACAGTTTCTTGATGAGGACCAGGACGGACGGAAAACGGTATGGCGGCACTTCCATTATCAGCGTGGGGCTGAGCCCCTTCAGGATTATGTTAAGAACGAGGCCGATGGTGATCCACACTATGAACAGCGTCAGGTAGACTATCAGCACATATTTTCCCCCGCGCGCTCCGAGCAATCCCCATATCATCGCCTGTAGCGCCGCGCACGGCACGCCAATAGAAATGATCGTGGCGGCAATGAATCGTTCCCTGCTGCTTTCAAGCACACGTGTGGCTATTATGCCGGGGACATTGCAGCCGAGCCCTAGAAGACTTGGAATTACTGCCCAGCCGTGCAGGCCCATGTGGTGCATCATATTATCCAGCAGCACCGCCAGCCGCGGCAGATATCCGAAATCCTCGAGAAACCCCAGAACCAGATAGAACGCGAAGACGTAGGGCAGAACCATCGCCACGGGAACGAACAGGCCGGTTGTCAGAAGGCCGAATGACTGTACAAAATCCACCTTGCCGTCAATGAGGCCGCCTATGACTATAGTGTGCAGAAAGCTGCCAGGACCGAGAATGGCGCTCAACTTCATGATAACCGGCAGCCAGAGGTTGTCAAACAGCGGCTCGAACACGCGGCCGATGAGGGTCTCCCCTACGAAGCGGACTGTTTTGAAGGATGCAAACATCACGAGAACGGCCAGCGCGAGGCCGGTGAACGGCTTAACAGACGCGTCGCCGAGAGCTTCCAGCATCGTGTGATGCCTATGATGCAAGGACTGTACTTCGGCGGTGATTCTGCCGACCTCCGCCCATCGCTCCTCCTCGGCGCGCTCCTTGCCCGACGGGTTGGCGGCTTCGGGAATGCGCGAGACGAGCTCCTTGAACCCCTCTCCCGATACCGCTACGGTTGGAACCACCGGCACACCGAGAAGCCGTTCCATTTTCGGCACGTCAATCTCAATCCCCTTGTGCCGGGCGTCGTCCCAGATGTTCAATGCCACGATGACCGGGACATTCTGCTCCAGAAGGTGCAGGGTCAAATGGAGGCTCCGCTCAATATTCGTGGCGTCAACCACGTTGATGACCACATCCCCTTCCTTGAGCATCTCAACGGCTATCTCTTCAGCCTTTGAACTGGTTTCCAGCCCGTAAATCCCGGGGACATCAACGAGACACATTCGCTCGCCGCCCACCTTCATAAAGCCCTGCGTGAAGCCTACGGTGGTCCCGGGATAGTTTGAGGCCATGACGCGAACGCCGGTGAGCCGCGAGAAGACCGCGCTTTTCCCGACGTTTGGATTGCCCATCAGGAGTATCTTCTTCACCTGTCCGCCTCCACGATCACCTTGTAGCAGACGCCGAATCCGAGGGCGGTCTGAGAATTGCCTATTTGCAGAACAACGGGTCCGTGCGAGAAGGTGCCGTTGACCCTCTTGATTTCGACGCCGGGCATGATCCTGAGCGCGCGCAGCCGCTTCTGTACCCCGGCGCCGCCAAGCACCTCGACGATTTTTCCGGTTTCCCCGTTCTTCATATCAGCCAAAGGAATACGTTCAGGCATCAAAACAGCCTCCCTATTTCCTGTTCCTGCATTTTGTACAATAGCCGCCTATCACGTGTATATGCCAGCGCATATCAAAATCATTCTCATCGCATATCCTGGCCTGGGTACTGTCAATACCGGCATCGTAAAATTCAAATACTTTTCCGCACTTCATGCATTTCATATGATCATGATGCTCGCGACCGAGCGCCTGCTCATAGCAGAGATGCCCGTCCTCGCTGAGGGAAGTCCTTATCAGGCTGGCCTCCAGCAGATGCGGAATGACCCGGTATATCGAAACCTTTGCCAGCTTCACCCCGGGATTTGCCCTTCTGACCCGCAAAAAAAGCTCGCCCACGTCGAAATGCCCGTCCTTGCGGTAGATCTCCTTTATGATCATCTGCCGCTCGATCGTGAACCGCATTCCGCGCGACGCGCAATATTCTCTAAAAACGGCTTCCGGTTCTTTCACGTCCATGCCTTCTTGTTGTTATTGCAATACGGTTGCAATAAGAACACACACAGAGTTGTTTTGCAAGAATAATCTCAACAAGACCCCTGGCGAGGACGGCGCATCAGGAGATTTCTTCTTGCTTTTGGTCAGCGTTCCAGAACAATGATGCAAAACAGGCGTCGAGTTTGACAGCGATGCCGGATGAATAAATCACAAACATGCTAATAACCACGGGGGCAGGAGATGCAATCAATGCTTTACATGAGCAGCCCGATCAACGCACTGCTGGAGGGCTTCTACCGGGACGATATCACAATCGGCACGCTCAGACAAAAGGGCGATTTCGGAATCGGCACTTTCAACAACCTCGACGGGGAAATGATCGCGCTCGGAGGACGGTTCTTCCAGCTTGACCTGGACGGAAACGCGCGCGCAGTTGGCGATGATATGAAAACCCCCTTCTCCACCGTCTGCCATTTCAAACAGATGCTGTCGGAAGAGATACGTGAGCCGATGTCCTACGAAGAGTTCGAAGAGCGATTAAAGCTGTTATTGCCGTCAGACAACATGTTCTACGCGATCCACATGACGGGTCGCTTCAGATCCGTCACCACTCGTTCGGTTCCGCGGACAGAAAACTACCGTCCGCTTTCGGAGGCCACCGAGAAGCAGAAGCTGCGCCGCTTCAAGGATGCGGAGGGGCATCTGGTCGGGTTTTACACGCCCTCCTTTGTTCCCTCCGTCAACGTGCCAGGCTATCACTTTCATTTCATTGATGACGGCTTCTCGGCGGGCGGCCACCTCATGAACTGCGAGCCGGAGCGGCTCGACATCAAGCTGCAGATTTTCTACAGCATGGAGCTCACGCTCCCCAAGACGCTCGATTACCTTACCGCTTCGTTCACGCGGGACGCGAGGAAGGACCTGGAGAAGGCGGAGAAGTGAGAGTCGCGCGCACGAAGCGCTTTGCCTTGCCCACGGATGGGGCAAGGGGCTCGCCGCGCGCGAGGCAGGCCGCGAGAGCCGCGGAGAACATGCATCCGGTTCCATGAGTGCTTGTGCCCCTGATTCGACCCGCAGAGTAAATTCGCTCCCAGTCCTCTCCGGACGGCGCGCACGGATCGAACAGGACATCCACCGCCCGGCTGCCGGGCAGGTGTCCGCCCTTGACCACGCACGCGGCGCCGAAACGTTCACCTATAGCGCGCGCCGCCGCCTTCATATCCCCCATCGTCCTTATGCTCGATCCGCACAGCGCCTCGGCCTCCGGAACGTTAGGCGTTATGACGCGAGCCAAGGGCAGGATTCGCAAGCACAGGACACGCACGGCATCTCCTCGCAACAGGCGAGCGCCGGAAGTTGCCACCATTACCGGGTCAACCACGAGCGCCGGTATTCCGGCGGACTCCAGGGCATCCGCCACGGCGTTAATGATCCGGGCGGAATACAGCATTCCCGTCTTCGCGGCAGCCACATGGAACGCCTCGCAAACCGCGGTGATCTGGAGCGCGACCATCTTCGGAGACACAGCAGATATTCCGAGAACAGCCCCGGGATTCTGAGCCGTTATGCAGGTGATGGCAGAGGCTCCGAAAACTCCCATCCGCTGAAAAGTCTTGATATCAGCCTGTATGCCGGCGCCGCCGCCGCTGTCGGACCCTGCAATTGTCAAGACAATGGGCAGTTTCTTTCGCATGATGATCCGCTCCTGTCAATCATCAGTTGGAGATATGTTTTCGTGGGTTATTTTCCGGGCCGACGGCGCCCGCCTTGGCGGCGCGGCGCCGCACGACCGCGCGCTCGTCTTCGAGATATTTCTCAACGAGGTCAGGGCGGGGGCGGCCAAGCCGCGCAAGCGCTTCGGCTGCGGCCAGTTCAAGCTTCCACAGCAAATTCTCCCGGACCGGCTCGATGCCGCCAGAGCTGACCTTGAACAACTGCTCGCCCGGAAGATCCGTCCGTGCCAGCATCTTCTCCAGCGCGTCGGCCGATGACTTTTCACCAATCTGTCCAAGCGCGCGGATGGCGAGCATCAGCGCCGCCTGGTCCGCCGAGGGATCGAGCAGCATCCTTTCAAGATCGGGAACAATCTCCGTTGCCCCCGCCGCGCCCAGCACGGCTATCGCCGGTTTCCATATCGGGACGGCGCCGAACCCCTCGGGCTGGAACGCATTCTTCTCGCGTACCACGGAAACGAGGCGGCTGACCGCGCTCTTGTCGCCGGCCAATGCAAGCGGCATTGCCGTGACGGTGGCTTCAGTGCTGCCAGCGGCTTCGAGCAGCCCTGCCGGCCCGCGGGCGGCGAGCAGTTTCCTGTCGGACACCGCGAAAAGGGCCTCCGGTTTCCACCCTTTCCAATGGTATCCGTGTTCACTGTCCTTCAGGGCGCCGGCATTAAACAGCTCGGCCTGCAGCTTCTTGACATCCACATCTTGAATGGAGCAGCCTGCTGTTCCAGCGATGGCCGCGGCGATGCCAGCCGCCTCGCCTATCCTCTGCATATCGCGCATCATTCGCAGCTGGTTATGCGCATCAAAATCCATGGAAACGGCGCGGCATGCGACCAGCAGGTTCGTTATATTCTCCGGCATAAGGCAGCGGAAAGGTATCTCGCACCCGAGCAGCGTCGGCCACCTGCCCAAAGCCCACACCCAGATTATCGCGTCCAGACTTTCATTCTCGTAGTCACGCGCGTGGTTGTCGTAGTGGCTGAAAGCGTATGCAACCACATCATCGAACTCGGCAGACTGCAACTGATCGTAGAACGTCAGGCGATACTTCCCCTTGATCAGGCGACTGTTCCTGATCCCGATGACGGGGGCAATGAACAGAAGACGGCTGCCGCCCGCGTAGGAGGAATTAGTGTATTGCTTGATTCCGGCCACTCGTGCCCGGCTCATGTCCCACGGATCGGAGGGGTCGCAGTAGCCGGCATCAAAATTATGGTGCGCAAGCGCCTTCTTTTCCTCATACTTTCCCGAAGGCTGCGAATAGGCGTGCGGGACGGCATCGAAATCGCGTCCAAACGTGAAAGGACACCCGGCCTTTGCGGCCAGATCGGCATCTCCTGTGCTGTCAATATAGTTGGCAGCGCGCAGCCTGAGCCCGGCTTCGTCGGAGTGGGCCACGAGCGACAGAATGCGCAATTGCCCTGCTCCGCTCTCTGCCGGCCCGGTTTCGACCTCGGTGAGGGTGGTCCGGAACCGGACAGTCGCCCCGGCTTCTTCAAGGAGACGCAGGAGCACGATCTTCTTCGCCTCGGGATGGAACCCACTTACCCGATGGCCTGCCGCAAAGGCAGCGCCAAGCTCGGCGGTTGCGGCGTCAATCTCATCCTGTATCCCCCCGCCCACTCCATGGTAATAGCTGTGTATTGCGCCGGCCGTGCCGATTCCGCCAAGCGACGTGGCGGACTCGATGAGAAAAGTTTTGCAGCCGCGGCGCGCGGCGGCCAACGCCGCTATTGCGCCGGCCGTTCCACCACCGCACACAATCACATCTTCGACGCCGGGACAATCCTCGATCAGCGGCAGCGACGGCGGCGCGCTCGATACTGACGGAGGAAGATCATTCAGAGCCGATGAGATTGCGGCTGCCGCATCCTCGCCCCTCTTCATCCTGCGGGCCAGCAGTTCACGCCTCTCTTCGAACGCCACGGCCGTGCCGGGGCCGGAAAGGTTGAACAAATTATCAACCCCAGTCTCAACCTTCCCTGGCCCGGCCGCTCTGAACAATGGCAGCTCCTCAATCGCCGCGTGGGTGAGGAAAGCGTTCTTGAGCGCCGGGACTTCGTGCCGCAGAAAGGCCAGGACTTCAGGAACGGCCTGGCGCCCGAAACAGGGCTTCATCCCCGTAACGAATTCCACCGCGACCTCATCCTTCCACACCGATGGCTTGAACAGAATCTTCGAGCCTTCAAAGGGAATTGCCTGCGGCAGATTGGCCGCCTGCTCAACATCGTTCAGGCAGAAGCTGAAGACATGGCCGGCAGGAACCGCGGGAGAATGATCGAGAGCGGCCAAGGAGAGTAGACGCCCGGAGTCGGTTGCGTCAACGAAGGCCCTGGCCCTTACTGAAAACACGCCCGACTTGCCCGCGAGCTGGAGGGATATGGCCTGGCGCCCGGAGAGCGTTATTCCCGCCGGATGGCAGTAGTGAAGAATCCGCGTGCCCTCCAGCATTCTCAACAGCTCGATCTCGGCGGCAACCTGGTCAATTCTCTCGCCCTTCGCGGCGTTCACCGCAGCGATCCTTCCTGCCAGCTCGTCGGCATGTTTCGATATCCCGCGGACGAGTTCCAGGTTGTGCGCCCAGGTTGCCTCCCATCCGACCGACGGGCGGCTCTCGACAAGGAGCACCTTGCGTCCCCGCGAAGCGAGATCAAACGTCAACCCGACCCCGGCGAACCCCGCGCCGATGACGGCGACATCATATACTTCCGACTCAGGTGAAAACATGATTACTCTCCCATGGTCCTTGATTAGCACCTTATTATTCCGATTATAAACAAGGAGATGGAGGCGGCGGTCTCCGCCGTTCCTCCCTAAGTCCAGATTCATGCGAGGCTTGTGGGGAAATGGTGGTGGGGGAAGGATTCGAACCTCCGAAGGCAAAGCCAGCAGATTTACAGTCTGCCCTCGTTGACCACTTGAGTACCCCACCAAAAATCGCGTTGAAGTTTGCCCTACAAGGTGATGAAAAGCAAGGAAAAACCTGAATCCATGATGAGGTCAGTATGCCGCAGATGCATTTCTTGCACACGACCTGAGTAGTAACAATGATTTCATTGTTTCAAGAAAACCCAGTCACGGATTCAGGAAAAAGAGTAACCGTTCACGAACTCAACAACAAGGTTGCCATCAGCATGATTTAAGCAATTTGCGCGAAGCGCTTTGGAGTGCGGCGGATTAACGCCGCTTTTGATCCGCGCTGGGCTTAGCCGGTCCGCCTTCCACACCTGACCACCCGTGGCGGGGGCGAACCGGTGTGGCCAAACAGCGCGTTTGATTTGCGGCATCCAGTCTTCGCCTTCGACCACGCCCCGGTGGCTCTCACATCTTGCCGTGTTCGACCCCGTCGCTGTAGGTGATGTCGGCTTTTTCCTTCAAATCATCGATCAGCACGAGCACCTTCTCCTGGAATGCCTCCTGCTTGATGGCCGCCTTGATCTGGGGAGCGGCCTCTTCGAGAGGAACGGTTTTTGCCTCGCTGCGTTCAACTGCCTCGATGACGTGGTATCCGAACTGGGTCTCCACTACCTCGCTGATCTCGCCAACCTTGAGTTTGAACGTGGCATCCTCAAATGGGGGAACCATCTGGCCGCGGCGCACGTTGCCGAGTGAGCCGCCGTCGCGCTTGCTGGGGCAATCGGAATTATCTGCGGCCAGCTTCGCGAAATCAGCGCCATCCACAAGCTGCTTGCGGATGCCGTCGGCCTTTGCCTTCTTCTCCGCCTTTGCCTCGTCGCTGTCCGTATCCTCTATCGTGATCAGGATGTGCCTGGCGCGGACCGTTTCGGGCACCTCGAAATACTCATTGTGCTCGTCGTAGTAGGCTTTCACCTGCGCGTCGTCGGGCTCAGTTATATTAAGAAGCTTCTTCAGCTTCAGCTGTTCCCTGACCTCGCCCTCGAAGGACTCATAGGTCATGCCCGACTGCTCGAGCATCTTGTCGAGCGAAAACTCCTTGGGCATATCGGACTTGATCTGGTCCACCTCCGCCTTCAACTCCTCGTTCGAAACCTCGATCTTCTTCTTCTTGCACTCATCCTGAACGAGCGCCTTGGTCACGATCCCGTCAATGATCTGGGGCTCGATATTGGGCAGCATCCCCTCCATCTGCTCGGGCGCAAGGCCGGAATTTTTCATCATCACCTTCACCTTGTCCATTTCCTTGGAGAGATCAGCCTGCGTTATCTCTTTGCCATTCACCTTCGCGAGAACCGTCTCGGGCGTTCGCTCGGCGCGCTGGACAGCGGAAGCGGAGGGAAGAGAAATAGCTTCAGCGGGGATGTCAGCGGAAGCCGCCATAGCTGGGGCCTCTTTGTTATCGCTGCAACCGGTGGACGTGATGATCACTGAACAAATTGCGGCGGAAATCGTGAGAGCGGTTCGGCTTAATGGTTGCATGGCATCCTTTCGTTATTTGGCGACACGTTTTTTCGTCCCCGTTAAATGATTCGCTGATATTGAACTCGCGCGCGCGCGGTGTCAACAACTAAAACCGTCATTTCCGCTGGTGCGACGGCGGGATCTTGAGGATCACGCGGTACTTGGCCACGGTGCGCCTAGCGATGTGGATGCCGCGCGATTGCAGCGTTTCCGCTATTTTCTGGTCCGAAAGAGGCGACACCGGGTCTTCCCTGGAAATGAGCGCGAATATCATCTCCTGCACTGACTTGTTCGACAGATCTTCGCCGTTGGACGTCTTAATGCCGGGCGTAAAGAAGTATTTCAACTCGAAGACGCCGCGCGGCGTCTTCATGTGTTTATTGGCTATGCATCGGCACACGGTGGTTTCGTGTACGCCGACCTCTGCGGCCACCTGTGACATCGTGAGTGGTTTGAGAGCGGATATACCGACATCCAGAAATTCGGTTTGGGTGCGCACGATCGCCTCCGCCACGCTGCGGATCGTGCGCTTGCGCTGCTCTATGCTCTTGATCAGGAACAGGCCTGCCCTGACCTTGTTCCTAATGTAATCTTTTGCATCATCGGCGGTCTTCTCATCCTTCATCATGAGCCGGTAGTTCCTGCTTATACGAAGGTGGGGCACCTGATCATCGTTCAGAATGACCAAGTACTTGCCGTCAATTTTCTCGACGAGAATCTCCGGCAGGATGTAAGCGGGGGTGTCGGATCCAAACGGCCGGCCGGGCTTCGGCTCCAGCGTGGCGATCATGCTGGCCGCCTTTGTGACCTCCTCGACCGGCGCGCCAAGGGCGCGTCCGATCTCGGCGTAATGCTTCGCGCCGAGGGCGTCGAGGTGCTCTTCCACAATCCTGGCGGCCAGGGAATCCTCCTTCCCAAGACGCTGCAGCTGAATGAACAAGCATTCTTTCAGGTCCCACGCTCCCACGCCGATCGGATCGAACTCCTGAATAACCGACAGAATTTCCTGCACCCGGTCGAGGCTGAGGTTCGTGGAGCCGGCCAGTTCTTCCGGGGCCTGGACCAGGTAGCCATCGTTGTTGATATTGCCGATGATCAGTTCCCCCGCGCGTATATCCTGCTCGCCGAGGTCTGACATCCTGAGCTGGCGGATCAAGTGATCCTGCAGTGACTCGCCCTGCGCAAGGGAATCGAAGAAGAAATCGCGCTTCCTCTGCCGCGCCGGATCGTAAGGCTCCAGCTCGCGTTCGCGGGTGAAATAATCGCGCCATTCGTCATCAATCCTGGAGAGAACTTCGAATTCCTTCTCAAAATTGAGCTCCTTCGCGATATCCACCTCGCCGCCGCCCGGCTCTATGTCAACAGGCGTCGTATCGGGCGCGACCTCTTCCAGCGTGGGGTTCTGCTGTATCTCGTTCTGGATCAGCGCGCGCAGTTCCAGGATCGGCGCCTGGAGCATTTCGAGCGACTGGCGCAACTGCGGGGCGAGCATCTGGACCTGGCGCTGGTCCTGTGTGAGCGAAAGAGTCTGATTTGCCATAACAACCCGCTCTCGAGATTACGGTTAATTCATCCTCTGGCAAGTATAGCGGAGGCGCGCGGAGGTTCAAGGACGTTTCGCAAAAAAATGCGGGTTAGTCTACACGAATGCCTT